>DAHUYT010000005.1:0-54777 GCA_027315065.1 Nitrososphaerota archaeon
ACCAAAATTAGGACAGGATGGTAGCCGAGTCCCTCTAGAATAAGACCACCTCAGGACACAGACTTTTTGAACAATACGGGAGGCATGACATCATGGTAACAAAGTGGACACCACATGAGAAGGCAAGAATTGTAATAGAATCTCTTACTTTTTGTTGAAGTTTGATGATAGATCTATGAAAATAAAAAATGCACAATACCACCGTTCTTATTGCTTGACAGACATGCAATACCGTGATAAACTGATGCTTTCTCTTGATTCGGATTCGTACATGAAGTGTGCTCGCTGTGGAAAGGATACCGTGGTAACCGACGGCTCCACTGGAGAGAGGTTTTGTGGAATATGCGGGTTTGTCATTAACGAACGAATCGAAGACTCTGGTCCTGAGAGGCGTTCATTCTCAAAGGATGAACATGAGGATAGGTCAAGAACAGGTGGGCCATCATCTCTTGCAATCCACGATATGGGACTTGCAACAATGATAGGGCGCGACAATAAGGACGCAACTGGAAAGCCGCTTTCAACATCAATGAAGAGTACCATAACACGTCTTAGAACATGGGATGGCAGGAGCCAAGTCAATGAGTCCCAAGAGAGAAACTTCAGACAGGCATTCAGCGAGCTTAACAGAATGAAGGACAAACTTGCACTATCTGACGCTGTGGTTGAAAAGACTGCATACATTTACAGAAAAGCAGTAGAGAAAAACCTTGCAAGAGGAAGATCTATCCCTGGATTGATTTCTGCAGCAATGTACTTGGCATGTAGAGATACCGGTACGCCGAGAACATTGAACGAAGTGGCACGCCAAATCAATATAAAAAGAAAAGATGTGTCAAGATGTTACAGATTACTCTTGAAAGAACTCGACCTGAAAATGCCAGTATTAGATCCCAGGAAATGCATGTCACGAATATCAAGTCAGGCGGGCCTAAGCGAAAAAGTGAAACGACGGGCGCTTACAATTTTAGAAGATGCAAGCAGGCTGGAAATTACAGCGGGAAAAGATCCCATGGGGCTAGCTGCGGCTGCATTGTATCTTTCATGTGTCATAAACAAAGAAGATACGACACAGAAAGTTATCGCTATGGCATCTGGAGTTACAGAAGTTACAATAAGAAACAGGTGCAAAGGATTACGAGAATTACTAAACATAAAGATCCCATACAAATTGAACTTAAGACTAGACTGCCCTGAAAAATCCGTGAATTCAGCTATCCAAATGACTACACCTAATAGTGCTCAATCTAAAAAAACACAGATATAAAATATAATAAATAGGAAGACAGAACACCAAGATATGGCTGAGATTCAAGCATCAATTGAGATCAATGCTCCACTCGATAAAGTTTGGAATATTGTATCAGATCTTGATTCAGAGCCAAAGTTTTGGAAGGGAACCAAGGAGGTACGAAACATATCAAAAGAAGGGAATACAGTAAATCGGGAAGTTACTATTGCCTTTAAGGACTCTAAATGTATGCAGATTGTCACCATTTACCCCAAAGAAAAAATCCACGTGCAATTTACAAAGGGAATCATCAATGGAACAAAAACTGTATCTATATATTCACAGGGAGATAAAACAAAGATTGACGCTGTTTGGGACATCAAGCTTTCAGGCATGATGGGAATGTTTACTGGCATGATCAAAAAGCACATACAGAGTGGAACAGAACAGGCACTTCAAAGCATCAAAGAAGAAATTGAGAGATAACTCCAAATGAATATAGTTATAGACGTATTCAATTATGCCCTAGTCTTAATATTGACGGGCGTCTCCCTAACATGGATTCTTTTGATCAGATCTATGCGTATTACCTTTCGTGACACTCCATTCTTGGACAGGTTTGACCCAAAGCTGCATGACACTCCAAAAGTTTCCGTTATTTTACCTGCAAGAAATGAAGAAGGCTTCATCAGCAAATGCCTAAACTCGCTAATTGATCAAGACTATGAAAATTATGAGATAATTGCAATAAATGATAGATCAGATGATAAAACAGGCGAGATAATCAAGGAGATCTCCCAAATCAGTCCAAAAATAAAGTATGTACTTGCAGCACCTAAACCTGACAAGTGGATGGGAAAGAATTGGGCTTGCGTAGAGGGTTTCAAGAAAGCTACAGGGGAACTGTTACTTTTCACAGATGCAGACACAATCCATTCACGAAATACTATTTCTCTTTCAGTGTCACATCTCCTAAGCTATGATTTGGATGCCTTGACTGTAATTCCAAAAATGCTTTGTCTTGATATATGGACAAAGATCACCTTACCTGTGCTGTCAACATTTTTACATACAAGATTTTCCGCTCTTCGTGTAAACGATTCATCGAAAAAGACAGGTTATTTTTTTGGTAGTTTCTTCATCATAAAAAAAGATGCATACGAAAAAGTTGGTACGCATGAAGGCGTAAAAGGTGACATAGTTGAAGATGGCGCACTTGGTAAAAAAGTAAAAGAAGCAGGGTTTAAGATGAAGATGGTTCGCGGCGAACATCTAGTCGAGGCGGTTTGGGCAAGAGACTGGCCAACATTATGGCATGCACTAAAACGACTGATGACCCCGCTATATATTCAAGCAAGTGGTATCGCTGTTGGAATCTTTATTGCGGTGCTATTTTTGTTATTCATGCCATTTCCAATTCTTGTCTATTCTGCAATCTTTGAACCCCGATCCTTGTCGTTTACCATATTGTTTGCAGTATCTTCCATTGCAGCAAGTCTTGCGTATCTTGCAAGCATGATAGATGCCACGAAAGGGCTGGGGCTTTCTGCCAAGTATGCATTGTGTTCACCTCTTGGGGGTTCCATAATTGTTGGAGGATTTGCAAGTGGAATACTAAATGCAAAAAGTAACAAAGCTGTAACTTGGAGGGGCAGAACATATTCAATGATAGATACTGCGCAACATTCCATTAATTTGTGAATGAATAGGTGTTAGATAACAAGACTTGAGAAATGAGATCTAATTTTGTCTTGAATAATAAGAAAGAAGTTTAGATAACGTTAGAGGTTACCCCCACATGACACAACCAAATATCAAATCTACTAGAATCGGATACGCGTCGGCTGTTTTGTGTGCCATTCTAGTAGGATCCATCTCTACTGCCTCCAAACCCGTACTTGCAAATACAAATCCTCTGATGTACGCAGCATTAGTGTACCTGCTGGCTTCACTTGCTTCTGTCCCTTTATCCTACAAGACAAAAGGATTTCAGATAAGATTAAGGGATTGGCCACTCATACTGGCAATAACCATATCAGGTGCAGTATTGGCACCAAGTTTATTTTTCATTGGACTTGAACAAACTACTGCATCAGATACTACAATCTTATCCAATTCAGAGACTATATTCACAGTTCTTTTTGCATTGATATTTTTCAAAGAAAAGCTCAGACCGCGCGGTTATCTAGCCGTGGCATTGGTTTTGATTGGAGTGATTATTGTTACGACGAATCTGCAGTTCTCAAACTTTCTTTCAAACCTAAAAAATGAAGGTGACTTGCTCATAATATCATCAATGGCACTGTGGGCATTGGATAATAACATGAGCAAGATAGCGTCTCACCGTATTGATATTTCAAGGCTAGTACAACTCAAGGGATTCATTGGAGGAGGCATACTCTTTATTTTTGCATTAGTTGCCAAGATTCCAGTTAATATCATGCCCACTGAAATTCCAAATATACTTCTAGTCGGAATGGTAGGTTTTGGTATCTCGCTTTACTTATTTTTACACAGTCTAAAGAGAATAGGTACCGTAAAAACCATGTTAATCTATTCAACTGGTACAGTGTTTGGTTTGATGTTTGCGTCTGTATTTTTACATGAAAAAATTGGGTGGTATCAGATTTTGGCTATTGTGTTAATGTTAACAGGCATCTATCTTGTCACAAAGGAAAGTAAAAATGTTGAAAAAGTCCATCAAAATTAACAATTAGGTTTCTTGGGTCAAAAGGTATCATTATAATCTGATAAAACTCAACGATTTCAGCATTTTTGAGTTTTGTTGTGTGAAACAAAATATTATATGACTAACAACTATAGTTCACATCCTTGGATAAGACTAGGGCCATTTTAGGTGGAATGTATTGTGTAGTGGCATTAGTTTTGGTATCCATTTTTGTTGCATCTCCGCTCAAATTAGAGGATTCGTATAAGATAGTTCAGATCAACTCTTTTGATCAAACCATCAAAGAACCACAGTTAAGCTTAGCTGATCTTTTTGCCCAGTCTGACCAAGGTGTAGTTCAGATAATAGTTGATAAATCAAATGGTTCTACACATAACAGAGATCTTGGATCAGGAATTGTTTACGATACAAGTGGTCATATTATAACAAATAATCACGTAGTACAAGATGGCACCAAGATTCAAGTTGTTTTTCATGATGGTAAATCATTACCAGCTACAATAGTCGGTACAGATCCATATGCTGATCTAGCGGTTGTCAAAGTAGTACCCGATACATATGTTTTGCATCCCTTACCGCTTGGAAATTCATCTAATCTTAGAATTGGAGACCAAGTAGCCGCAATTGGAAATCCTTTTGGTCTTAGTGGCTCGATAACATCAGGAATAGTAAGCCAGTTAGGTAGACTGCTTGATCCTCCAAACAGTTCCTTTTCCATACCAAACGTTATCCAGACAGACGCACCAATAAATCCTGGCAATTCCGGAGGCCCACTCCTTAACATGCAGGGAAAAGTAATTGGCATAAACACTGCAATTCAGTCTGAAACGGGGGAATTTTCTGGCGTAGGTTTTTCAATTCCGTCAAATACCATGAAGAGAATAGTCCCAGTCCTCATACAAACTGGCCACTATGAACACCCATGGCTTGGCATAACTGGGATAAGTGTAGACCAAGACTTGTCCAGTATCTTACAATTACCGGTCTCATCTGGTTTTATGATTAATACTGTGATACCAAACGGTTCTGCCGCAAAGGCAGGGCTTCACGGATACAAGGAAACAAAGACGATTAATGGTACGCAGTATCAAATAGGGGGCGATATCATCATAGCGGCTGATGGTCATCCTATTCAAAAAATCGAAGATTTACTCAACTATCTACAGGATCAAAAATCAGTGGGTGACAATATGACTCTGACAATAATTCGAGACGGTAAAACCATGCAGGTTACTCTTACCCTTCAGGAAAGACCAAGCCAGTTCTAGTACAAGAATAAATACAACTCCCCCAAGCTACAAAACTAGTTGAGCGAGATAGTTCTAAATTCTGAATTACTAAACAAAGTATTTGATGGAAAAGAAATTACACATGACGATGCATGTCAGATTTATCAGGAATTAGAAGGCAACCCGTTTGAGATTTACAAAGCAGCACAGATACTTAGAAACAAAAACAAGGGAAGGATTGTCACATATTCTAGAAAGGTTTTTTTCAATTTGATCAATCTCTGTCGAGATACTTGTTCTTATTGTACTTACAAATCAGAGCCCGGAGAATATAAGATGTCTATGATGTCAAAGCAAGACATCTCAAGTCTTGCGTTGTTAGGAAGCAATCACAGGTGCACCGAGGCATTATTTGTCACAGGTGAAAGACCAGAGCAAAAATATAACGAGGCCAGAACGTGGCTTAAAGAAAATGGTTTTACAAGTACTGCGGAGTATCTTATTCATGCATCTGAAATAGCATTGAATGCAGGGCTATTCCCTCACACCAACGCTGGAAATCTAACAAAATACGAGATGCATCAGTTGAAGAACACCAACCCAAGCCTTGGAATAATGCTTGAAAATTCAAGCAATAGACTTGTGGAGAAAGACATGCCTCATGAGTTTGCACCAAGCAAAAATCCAAGAGCCAGAATTCATGTATTAGAGAATGCTGGGGAGTTGTCAATACCAATGACAACTGGACTCTTGATAGGAATTGGTGAGACCCCCTTTGAGATAATTGATTCCATCTTTGCTATAAAATCTATTCATCAGAGATATGGTCACATTCAAGAAATAATATTACAAAACTTTCAACCAAAGCCTAATACCGCGATGCAAAATGTACCTGGACCAGAAGAAAGATATTTCAAGACAATGGTTGCCTTGACTAGGTTAATAATGCCACAAATGAACATACAGATTCCCCCAAATCTATCTCCTGATTCCTACTCAGGTTTTCTTCAAACTGGCATAAATGACTGGGGAGGAATATCCCCAATAACTCCAGATTATGTAAATCCTGAATTTTCTTGGCCTTCAATTGATACCGTGCAAAAAAAATGCGAGGATGCAGGATTTGAGATTAGGGCGCGATTTCCAGTCTATCCCGAGTTCTTTTCCATGGTGAATCCTGATTTGAGGTCCAGAATGCTAGAGATTGCCGATTCTGGTCATCTTGTGAGTAAGGAATATTTGAAATGAAGACACAGACTTCCCTCTTTGATTCACTGCTAAGACTTGCTGATCCTCTGATTTCAGATACTCTAGACAGAGCCCTATCAGAAAAAGAAATAACTATACCAGAAGCCACAAGATTGTTTTCTGCAAATGGTATAGACTTTCATCTTGTGGTTATGGTAGCAGATGAGATTCGCAAGAGACGCGTAGGTGATATAGTTACTTATGTTGTGAACAGAAACATCAACTTTACCAATGTCTGTATCAAACAGTGTGGTTTTTGTGCATTTAGTAGAGACTTTCGTGAAGAGGAAGGATATTTTTTGCCAATAGAGGAAATAGTAAAGAGAGCAAAGGAGGCAAGTGTGCTTGGCGCAACCGAGGTATGTGTACAAGCAGGACTTCCACCAGATATGGATGGAAATACTTATGAGAATATATGCAAGTCAATAAAAAAAGAGATCGGGAATATTCACATACACGGATTTTCACCAGAAGAGGTCCTATATGGTGCAACTAGATCAAATCTCTCGATTCAAGAATATTTGCAAAGATTAAAGGATGCAGGAGTAAACTCACTTCCTGGTACCGCTGCAGAGATCTTGGACCAATCACTACGCGATAAAATTTCACCTGGAAGAATTAGCGTAAAAAAATGGATCGAGATAATAAAAACAGCTCATAGGTTAGGAATTCCATCTACATCCACCATGATGTTCGGACACCTTGAAACACATGAGGATAGGGTGAAACACATAGGTATTCTTCGAGACATACAAAAGGAAACTGGTGGTTTTACTGAATTTGTTCCATTAAATTTCATTCATAGTGAAGCTCCTATGTTTAGGGAAAAACTACACACCGGGATAAAGAGTGGCGCTGATGGAAGTGATGTCATATTGACGCATGCTATTGCACGTATCATGTTAAACAACCGTATCAATAACATCCAGACATCATGGGTCAAAGAAGGCGCCAACATGTCACAATTATTACTCACATGTGGAGCCAATGATTTTGGAGGAACACTAATCAATGAAAGCATCTCGACAGCTGCAGGGGCAGGCCATGGTCAGCTCATAAGACCGCATAAAATAAGACAGATTGTAAGAGAGATAGGGAGAATCCCAGCCCAGAGAACAACAGGATATAAGATAATCAAAATGTTCGGTTCAGACGAAGAAGAAGACATTCTTGATAAAATAGAAAATGTTAGCCAATTTGGTTCTTATCAAGAATTGATAAAACTGGACAGATACAGATATAGAAATAACAGGCGAAACTAGTTTGTCAAATTGCGAACATGTTCTTCGCAAAGCAACAAGATTTCACATTGACGAATGTGAGGCAGTATATGTCAGAAAAAAGACCATCACTGTCAGAATAACAGACTCTGAAATAGCAGAGATAAAACAAAATGATGAACAAGGACTAGGAATAAGAATAATAAATGAAAAAAAGATCCTAACTGCAGTTACCAACGATATAGAAGAAACTGGTTTGATTGAAAGAGCCCTTCAGCAAAAATCTTTCATACAGCCAAAAAGTTTCTGGAAATCACTTGCCCATCCTTCAAAGTTTACAAGAGTTCAAAAAACCTTTGATAAAAAACTAGAGAGTTTAACAGGATTTGAGTCAATAGAGATAGCAAATCTTATGATAAATTCTGCTACACATAAAAAAATAACAAGTGTTTCGGGATCGTTAAATATTGTATATGAAGAATTTGAGGTTGAAAATACCAATGGCTTGAGTTGTTCAGACAAGGCTACGTACATAGCTGGAACCATCAATACTGATTCAGAGTATGGAAATATTCCAGTAAGTGGTATTGGTGCATTATCTTCAAGAACTATGGATTCATTTTTCCCAGAACAAATCGGAAGTGATGCAAGAGAGATGTGTATCAACTCAATTAATCCACAGAGTTGCAATCCAGAAGATTATTCCATAATTTTTGAACCCTATGCAATTGGAGAGATGCTTGCATTTGTTTTTGCGTCAAATTTCAATCTAAAGACATATTCTGAGAAAAGAAGCTGTTTTACTGAAAAACTTGGAAAGAAAATTGCAGTGGATAAATTTAGCTTAATTGACGATCCTCATTTTCCAGATAGTATTGGAAGCAAACCCTTTGATGACGAAGGCATCCCGACAAAAACAAGATACCTAATAGAATCAGGAATTTTTTCAGACATATATTCTGACTCTTATCATGCCTTCAAAGAGAACCTTCAACCAACTGGCAATGCTGGTAGAGTGGGATCTCCAATGGGAAGAGCCCCAACACCCATCCCAAGCCCAATGCCACACAATCTAAGAATAAAAGAAGGTAAGACAAGCAGAGACGAGATGATCAAAGAGACTAGAAAGGGTTTACTTGTTGGAAGACTATGGTACACATATGCAGTAAATCCAGAACGTGGTGATTTTTCATGTACGGCTAGAAGCGGAATCAGAATAATAAAAGACGGAAAAATAATAAGTTCTGGCAAGTCTGTAAGAATAATACACAATCTGCCCATACTGCTTCAAAACGTATCAGATATAGGAAATGATTCACAAAACGTGCTTCAATGGAATGCACTTCCCTGCATCACGCCTTCTGTCAAGGTAGAGGGAATCAGAGTAAATCTTATTTAATGGCCAGAAATGACAAATTGGAATCCAATGCCAACTACATAGAGTGCCAACAGCAATACGCCTGAACGTAGACCTAACTTGTTTCGGAACATAGGTATCAACGCAATAATTGTTATAACAGTGATAAGTATCATTTGATTTTCTAAAAGTGTAGTGTTTGGGATCTTTGCACTCAATCCTTTGTAACTTATTGCCGCAAAAATAGCTACAGACAGCAATAATGTGTTATTGACAATCTTGGAACCAAGTACGTTTGAAATTGCAAGTGATACACCTTTGTTTCCCTTCCTTGCCAAGAGAATCATGGATATCTTCTCAGGCATCTCTCCAGCTATTGGACTTATAATTACAGCAAGCATTACAACTGATACTCCCAAGTCAGACGCTGATCCCTGTAATGTATGAACAAAGGGTCCAGCTCCGGCAAAGATTCCCACTGTCCCAATAACAAAGAAAATCACGGAACGACCAAAATGCTTTTTCGATGTTTCTTTGGAAATAGCGCTGTGGAGTTCATTCTCAGGTCCCTCTTGTTCTTTTTCTTTTTTCATCTCCCGATATGCAAGATAGATATATGTTCCAAATAATCCAGAAAATAATATTCCGTCTGCCATGTCATATCCATTTACGAATGTTACGGCACCGATAACTGCGGTAACAACGAGAAGGATTTTATCCATCTTAAACTCCTTGACATCGATAAATTGCTGCGGTGATTTTGAAAGACGAGTGGTTGCTATTATCAACATGACTGATAAACCTAATGTCATCATGAACAGATTGCTGCCAAGTGCAGAACCCAACGCCACATCGTAGGATCCATTTTTTGCAGCAGCCACGACAATACCAATTTCAGGCAAGGTGGTAGCAACACTAAGTAGAGTTCTGCCAACAAATCTTCCGCTCCATCGTTCTGACATACGTTCTGCTCCTTCGGAGAGCAACCAGCTTGATACAAGTAGTTCCCCTAACCATACCAGAAGCATGATAAAGTTGTTAGTCAATCTACCATATCCTGTTGGGGTGATTTCTATTAAATGATAGAAAACAATGACATGTTATTGATCTTTAACAATTATCATAGTGAGTGTAGATTTTATGCCATCTAGTTTTCTAACCTTAGAAGTTATCGTTTCACGCAAGGCATCCATGGAATCTGACTCTATTATCATTAAAACATCATAAACACCATAAACTGGATAGACTTCCTTAACATTAGGGATTTTTTTAATCTCATCGACAATATCATTTTCCTTTCCAAGTTCAGCATTCATAAGAACAAATGCGCTATGCATGTCATGATTACAACAAGTCTTGAATAAAAACAAATGCCTCTTTCAACTTAACTGCAGATGTTTATCCCGATTTTCTTCGTAAATTAAAAATTTCCGTATTTGATACATCTTAATTTATTTGATATTGCACATGTCATGTTCAAAAAAGCTACCAATCAGTTCAAAAATTTCACCGTATAATTTAATAAGGTACATTACCGTACTCATACTGTAATATGCGACCTAGGATGACTTACATGCCAGTGGAAGTAGCTGATCAATTTTCTGAATTTATAATAAAAAGGGACGAGCAGGTATTAGATTCTGTGAAAACTAGGACTCGAGATTTCAGTACGATTTCCATTCTCAAACTACTATACCAACTAAGGTGTGAGCCAATAACATTTTCAGATCTTTATGTAAAATCAAACATTAGAATGAAAAGATCCTTTTTAAACTATCTCCATCTTTGTATGACATACAATTTCATACGAAAAGAGCCAATTGGATCAAACATGGTTTATTTTATAACAGATAAAGGTAGAACCATGTTGAACTTGTTTACACAAAAGCCTAACTAGCACATACATACCACATATACATACGTGATACAAAATTCTTTTATTCTGATCAACTGGAGCAGATTCATTGGGAATTACATACAGGGACGCTGGAATTGACATTAGAAGAATAAAACAAAGTCAAACTAGTATTGGTAGATTAATTTCGTCAACTCATAAATTGCAAAAAGGGACAAAGACAATGTCTGGATTTGGGCACTATGCAGGAATCGTAGAGATCCCAGGTGAAAAGCTATTGGCCACACATACAGATGGCGTTGGTACAAAGGTAATAATCGCACAGATGATGAGAAAATACAATACTATTGGAATAGACTGCATAGCAATGAATGTAAATGACATCATATGCATTGGTGCCGTTCCGATATCATTTGTTGATTACATTGCGGCAAACAGAAATGATCAGGAAATCTTCAAAGAAATTGTTCGCGGTCTGGTCACTGGAGCCAAGAAAGCCAAAGTGCCCATCGTGGGTGGTGAGACAGCTATACTGCCAGATCTAATATCAGGAAAAAATTTTTCGTTTGATTTAGCAGGAATGGTAGTAGGAATCTTAGATAAACAAAATGTGATTCTCGGAGATGCGATTAATTCGGGAGACATAATAATTGGCGTGAAAAGTAGCGGATTGCATTCTAATGGGTATTCTCTTGCCAGGAAAGTCTTACTTTCAAAGTATTCTTTGCATGACAAGATAAAGGGATTAGGTGTGTTAGGGGACGCACTTTTGGAACCAACTGAGGTGTACGTTCAACCAGTGCTTGAGGCCATAAGAGAATGCGATATTCACGGACTTGCACACATAACAGGAGGATCTTTTACCAAACTTTTACGTCTCAAAAAAACCGGATATGTGATTGACAATCTTCCAGAACCTCCAGAAATATTCCAGTTGATAGAAAACCAAGATGTAGAAAAAGAAGAAATGTACAAGACATTTAACATGGGAATTGGCTTTTGTGTGATTGCACCAGAAGAAGAAGAAGAGAGAGTTGATGAGATATTCAAAAAGTACGGATTACAAAGTAGGCAGATTGGTGAGGTTACGAATAAAAAGGGCGTATTTGTAGACTCGCAAAAAATAGCATGAAATGCTATAGTGTAAGAAGTGTCATAGTTGTACGCACATGTGGAATTTTCCTTATCTTCATAACCGTGTACTCCAATTCCTTTGCAGTGTTAGCTTCTATTTTGCATATGATATCATATAATCCCATCACAATACTTGCTTCCTTTACATGAGATGTGTCCACGATGCGCTCGTATACATGCACTTCTTTTCCTATATCACAGTGGAGTGCCACATACCCAATCGTCATTTTATCATGCTCTTAATGTAAAGATCATCACTATTACCAAAAAGGGTTGTGTTTTGACACATACAGATTAGGATTTAATACCCAAATTTATTCATACATGATGTGCAACAGATAAAGATTAGCTTTGAAGATGCGTGTAGAGAAATTTCTCACAATCTCCTTTCCATAGCATCAGAACCTACAAACAATGACGTAAAGCGCGAGATTAAGCGCATTTGCGTCAAATACTCACTGGAACGAATACCAAGAAATTATGAAATTCTTGCATCAGTTAGGGGACAGGACTTTGTAAAGCTCCAGCGGTCTTTGATTAGAAAGCCTGTAAAGACAGCTTCTGGAGTAGCGGTGATTGCACTCATGCCAAAACCATACGCTTGCCCTCATGGGAGATGCACGTATTGTCCTGGCGGAGTTGAATTCAACACTCCCAATAGCTACACAGGACGAGAGCCGTCTACACAAAATGCCATAGCAAATAAGTATGATCCAAAGAAACAGATTCTCGATAAACTTAATCATTTGATTGGGTATGGGCATGACAGTACCAAGCTTGAGATAGTGATTGTTGGAGGAACATTTCTTTTCATGCCTCATGATTACCAAATATCTTTTATCAAGTCGTGTTTTGATGCAATAAATGGATTTGATTCATCAGACTTGGAATCAGCCAAGAAAAATAACGAAACTGCAAATATAAGAAATGTTGGTTTTACTATAGAAACAAAACCAGATTATTGCAAGGCAATGCATGTAGACTGGATGCTCGATTATGGAATAACAAGAGTTGAGATCGGCGTCCAGAGTCTTCATGAAAGAGTTTATCAAATGGTCAACAGAGGGCATACGCTTGAAGATGTAGTGGAATCGTTTCAGGTGTCAAAAGACGCAGGCTACAAGGTGGTGGCACATATGATGCCAGGTCTACCAACTATGACTCCAGAAGAAGATATCGATGATTTCAAACGATTATTTTCTGACCCTGCTTTCAGGCCAGACATGTTAAAGATTTATCCAACATTGGTTCTTGAAAATACTGTATTACACCAGTCATACAATGAAGGAAAATTTACACCGTATTCCCAAGATGAGATGATATCAGTATTAACCGAGATAAAAAAGATCATACCAAGATGGACACGGATAATGAGAATGCAAAGAGAAATTTCGTCTGATCAGATCATTGCAGGCCCCAATCTTGGCAACCTACGACAGATAGTGCAACATAATCTCAAAAAGCAAGGTCTCTCTTGCAAGTGCATCAGGTGCAGAGAAGCGGGTCTGTCTGAAGATACAATTAACATCGACGACATCAGATTGAATAGAGAGAACTATGAATCTTCAAGTGGGCAAGAAGTGTTTTTGTCGTACGATGATTCAAAAGACAGAATATTTGGATTTTTGAGATTGCGAAGACCAAGCAATATGGCACATAGGAACGAGATGACCAGTAACACATGCATAGTAAGAGAACTACATGTGTATGGAAAATCTCTCAAGTTAGGGGAGCGTGACAGATACAGTGTTCAACACCTAGGACTTGGAAAGAACTTGATTAGAGAAGCAGAAAGAATTTCAAGAGAAGAGTTTGATGCAAAAAAAATGCTTGTCATAAGTGCGGTAGGTACAAGAGAATATTATAGAAAGTTAGGTTACTCAATTGATGGCCCATATATGTCAAAGGAATTATCATAATGGAAGAACAAAAAATAATAGGAAAAGGAACATGGATCGACAAGCTTGCGTCTGAGCTTCTCGAAAAAGAAAAGTATCTCGGAAGAGATACAGGTATGATAAGAGTCGAAAGCGGCCTTGGCGCATCAGGGATTCCACACATTGGAAGTTTAGGAGATGCCGTTAGAGCATATGGTGTAAAGATTGCACTTGAAAACTTTGGGTTCAGATCAGAACTTGTTGCTTATTCAGATGATCTTGACGGATTGAGAAAAATTCCTGAGGGATTCCCAGACTGGTTAAAGGAACATATCGCAAAACCTGTTTCATTTATACCTGACCCGTTTGGATGTCATGATTCTTACGGATTGCATATGAGTAGCCTTCTACTAGATGGGCTTGACAAACTTGGAATCAAGTACAAATTCCAGCGCGGAGTTGACACTTACAGAAGTGGTTTACTAAAAGATCAAATTCATTCCATCCTGATAAATAGCAAAAAAATTGGAGAAAAAATTGCAGAGTTGGTAGGCCAGGAAAAATATCAGGAGTCTTTGCCATATTTTCCTGTTTGTGCAAACTGTGGAAGATTGTATACCGCAATTGCTTACGAATATCTCTCAGATGAAAAAAAGATCAAGTACAAGTGTAGCGGAACCACAATTGGCTCCAAAGTTCTTGAAGGATGTGGGCATGATGGGATTACAGATATTACAAAAGATTTAGGAAAGCTTGCATGGAAAGTAGAATTTGCGGCAAGATGGCAAGCATTTGACATTAGATTTGAAGCGTATGGGAAGGACATTATGGATTCTGTCAAGGTCAATGACTGGGTATCAGACGAGATACTAAATTTCCACCATCCCATGCATGTACGATACGAGATGTTTTTGGACAAAGGCGGAAAAAAAATATCCAAGTCACTTGGAAATGTTGTGACATCACAGGCTTGGTTGAGATACGGAACAGTAAAATCAATTCTGTTACTTTTGTATAAACGAATCACTGGAACACGTGAAGTAGGCTTTGATGACATCCCTGCATTAATGAGCGAATATCATGAACTCGAGAATATTTACTTTGGAAAAATAAAACTAGACAACGAGAACAAGACAATAAGAGCAAAAGGACTGTATGAATATGTAAACCTGCTGAGTCCTCCAAAAAATCCTACGCCATATGTAAATTACAGATTGTTGGTTCAATTATGTATGATATTCAGAGAGGATAGAATTTCCAAAGTTACAAAGAAGCTCATAGAATATAGAACCATAAAAGAGTCGTCATCTGAAATTGATGATTTAATAATGTTAGCAGGTAATTACGCAGACGATTTCGACAAGCCAACAAAAGTTGAAGTTCAGATAGACGACATGTCAAAGAAAGCGCTGATAGAACTGATAAAGATCTTGTCTGTAGAAAGTGAACCTGATGATCTACAAAATACCATATACAACATAGCAAAAAGTAATGGGATTCAACCCAAAGACTTTTTCAGGATTTTATATCAAATAATACTGGCTTCTGACAGAGGACCAAAGTTAGGTCCGTTCATACTTGACATAGGATGGAAAAAAGCTGCCTTGACAATATCTGAGCACCTAAACCATGGCACATAGTGAACACAATAGACCTAAAGGAAGTGGTATGGCATTAATCATAATTGGAATATTCATTTTCATATTTGCCCCAAGCTATTTCAAAAATAACTTTATCGGCGGCTTGGCCATAATCATATTTGGGTTTGCCATTGGAGGATTTGGATTCTACATAAGCTTTCTGAGGAAGAATAAGTAGACACCTGATCATATCTTGCCGCAAAAGAGGAAATGCTTTTCTTACCATGTGCAATAAGCCCTATCAATGGGACTCTTTGGTCGCTCAAAGGAATCAGGAAAAAAAGAAGTTGATCAGGTAAAGACTGCAGAACAGATCAAAAAAGAACAATTACAGAATAACATAGACCAAATGGAAAAAGAGATTCAGAAATGTACTCTCGTGTTGGAATCTCGTTCTATGGAGATCGGAGGTATAAAAACGGAGATGGACATCATTACAAATGAGGTCAAGGCTGCAAAAGAAGAGCTTGATTCCTTAAAAATGGAAATTATTTCATCCAAGGCAGAACGTGAATCATACATAGAACAGATCAGAAAAGCCAAATCTGATCTTGAGATGATAAAATCTCAGTACAGTCAAAGAGACATAGACATGATCAAACAACAAATTCAGCAAGCAAGGGATGAGTTGGTTTCAATTGATTCTCAAAAAAAAAAACAAATGCGAAGAGCTTGAAAAAATCCAATCAGAAATTGATGATGCTAGAAAAGAGATTGATGAGGCAAATACCGCAATGCAAAAAGCAAAAACAGAACTTGACTCTTTGAAATCTCAACAAGAGTTAAAGAAAAAGGAGATAGTGATAACCAAAAATGAATTAGAATTCATAGAGAAAGAACTTTCCATTGTTGGTAAAAAGGATGACTCCAAAAAAATTGTAGAAGCAGCTGGTGCTGTAGCAGCCGCGCTAAATTCAAAGTACGCATCGGCGAAAAAAGAGCTTGAAATAGTGAAGACTGCGTTGGATAGAACAAGAGTCGAATACGAAGCAGCCAAAAACGAGATAAACCTACTTAAAACCAAGTCTAAAAGCCAGGATGTTGCAAGTCAGTCCTAGAACTTGTTACTTGACATGAGTTACAGATTTGGAGACAGACCTGCTCAAAAATATGGCAAATCCAATTGATGCAATACCAATAATTGAAGAAATAAGAAATATCATGTTGTAAGAATCCGAAGTTGGAAACGTACCAGATATACCCGGCAACGAAGTCTTATGAGTCTGCATTAGCATTCCAGCCATTGCAGGTCCCACGGACGCGCCAATTATTCTAATCATGGTACTCATCCCTAACGATATACCTACATTTTGTTTTGGTGTTGTGATTAGGATTACATTCATTGCACCTACATTGGTAAGTGACAGACCTGTAGATAATATTGCAAGATTTGTTGAGATCATAAATTCTGTTGAATGATACATGAAAAGACTGACAAATCCTGCGGTGCTTATTATGCTACCAGTTATTATCGGTTTTGTGGAACCCATCTTGGATATGATAAAACCTGAAGTTGGACCAAAGATTAGTAAAACAAGAGCAAATGGAAGTTGTACGTTTGTAGTAGCCACTGGATCTGCCCCGAATCCTAGTGGTAATGGACTGCGTATCAGTACCGGGATGGTCTGAAAAACCATGAACATTGACATACCTACAATCATTATCAGTATGTTTGATGGAAGTATTGTCTTGTTGAGAAGTATTTTTAGATCTACTAATGGGTATTTTGATCTTTTTTCGATTATTGCAAAGAGAACCATGTAAACAATCCCGATTACAACTAACCCTATCATAGTTGATGGCCCTGCCGAGTCTCCCGTCTCGACAAATGTCAGCGCCATCAAAAATGCAGTTACAGATACTGCCAGAGTTATGGCACCCTGAATATCAATCCCATTTTTTGGCATAATGTTTTGTTCTGTAGACTTTTCAGTTTTCCAGTGAGGATGAACATCGTCTACATGTATGAACCACTTGATTACCACTAACAATGCAAGTGCGATTGGGATTATTGAGAAGAAAGTAGATTGCCAGCCATAGTTTTGAATCAAATGCCCTCCTACAATTAGTCCTATTACTGCTCCTCCTGCAAACATAGAAGATATGATTCCCTGCCCTATTGCAAGTTTTTTTATTGGAAATTGCTCCCTTATCATTCCAAAAGCTATTGGAAACATGGACATTCCAATTCCCTGTATTACTCTTACTACTAACATCTCGTAAATATTTGTGACAAAACCTCCCAGAGAAACGCCTATTGCATAAATTATCATGATAATAAGCAACATCTTTTTCTTTCCATAGATGTCAGACAGCTTACCTGCAATTGGAGTCATTATTGCACCAGCCACAAGATATGTTGTTAGAATCCATGATGATGTACTATAAGAAATATTGAAATCTTTTATCAGGTCAGGAATTGCCGGTACAAGCATTGTTTCTGCATACATGGCCATTGTCGCAAGTAAGCTTAGAACGATGAGTGTCTTCCATGCTCGTGACGATATAGCATCAGAAGATGAGTCTATTGGATTCTTTGACATTACCATTTTATTTTATTCCCTATTTTTCCTTGAAGATTCCATATGTGGGTGAACCTCAAAAATCGTTGACAGATTTTTTGATATCCTGTGCAGTGTTTCCAATGTGGTTTCGAGTTCATCTTTTGATATATCCGTGGTAGAAACTTTCCTTATGTAAATAGCGCACTCTGTCATCGAACTCCATAAAGAATCTGCTTTTTTTGTAAGATATATTCTGTTTACTCTCCTATCTTTTGTATCCAGTTTTCTTTTGAGTAGTCCCTCATTTTCCATTTTGTCAATTATTGGAACCAGTGTAGCACCTTCTACTCCTACTTTATCAGCAATTTCCTTCTGGGTCAAACCTGGTTGTTGCACCAGGGATGCTACTACACGCCACTGACCAAGTGTAACTCCCACATTTTTTCTAAGTTCAAGATCTAGTGTTTTTTGAAATGCTTTTGCGGTATTATTTACTACAAATCCCACACTGGCTTCAAAATCATACTTTTTCATATCAATAGATACCTAATGATTTGGCATCTAACGATTATAAACTAATCCCAAACAATAGATCACATAAAGCATGACTCTCACTTGTGGCAAAAAAACTAGCCATCGAATTTGCATGTATGACAAGTATTAAAGTTTCAGATAGTCGATCTTGCAATAAAAAGAAAACTGGATAAAAAAAAGCAGTTTTCAGACACGAAGATATATGCAGAGGGAGGGATTTGAACCCCCGAACCCCTAAAGGAAAGGATTTCCCATGCCATGATCTTGAGTCCTTCTCGGTTGGCCGGGCTTCGATACCTCTGCAACGAGAGATCCAAACATTGAATATATAACTGAAAGGTCGCCTCAACGCACCAGACACAAAGAGTACACTTGGCAATATCAACTAGACAAAAGATTACGTGCATCCCAAGTCAACAGGTGATCCTAGTCTCTTCATCTAATCTGACTATATCAGTAGCAAGATCAAGAAATTCCATTCAAAGTTTTCATCAATTATTAATAAATTTGTAGTTGGATGCTGCAAGTATGTTCTGATCCTTGTAATGAAAACCCATTAGTTATTTCTTGAGAATGACATTTTTTTTAAATTCGTCACATGAATTTTATCAGTTCACCATACACGAAGCAATGAATCACAAACACTTTAGATCTTTTACAGATACATACGAAATGAATCATCCATAAGGTAAATGATGACGTAAAAAATAAAATCAAATCATTGTTAAAAAATATTAAACATTACGGCCCCCAGATGTCATGACCACATTCATAACATTCTTGAGAAAATGAAGGCAGGTACTAGTACACTTTTACAAACGCCATAAAAATTCAGTGTAGTGCAGTGTATACTTACCAAGATTTATGCTAAATCGATGTATGCTATACGTGGTCAAAATTAAGGTAAGATTACAGATTAATGCGTCACAAGAAAGAGTATGGGGTGTAGTATCCGATGTTGATAATGACTCGGATTTTTGGAGAGGAATTACACGTATCAGAAATATCTCCAAAGAAGGAAATACAATAACTCGTGAAATAATACTAGGCGCAAACAACAAATGTATTCAGAAACTATCTATTTATCCAAAAGAAGAAATTAGCATAAGATGGGTTAAAGGAGTAATAACTGGAACAAAAGCTATTCTGTTAACCTCAATAGGACATGCAACGCTTCTTGAAGTTCAAATGAACTATGAATTTTCAGGTGTAGGTGATATTGCCTCTAAAAGACTAACAACTCTTTTTCAAAATGAAGCTGAACTTGCAGTAGACCTGATAAAAGAAAAAACAGAATGGCATAAGCACAGTGTTTCTATGACAACAAAAAATAATGGTTGGTATAACTATGGTTAAAACAAATAAAACTAAACAAGTCTTTCGTGATGATTCCTACTGTGGTGATACATCTAAAAAGAAAACAGGTGATGAAGTTTTAGATGCAGTGTCACCAAAATGCCCAATATTAGGATGTAAAGGTGAACCTACAATCACAGATACCTCATCTGGAGAGATAATTTGTGGTTCCTGTGGACGCGTTCTTCTTGAGAGATCAATAGACCCAAATCCAGAACATATTGTTGATACTACAGAGTTTGTCTCAAAGACAAGGACTGGACCTGAACAGTCGCTTACCATGTATGATATGGGAATGATGACAGTTATTTCAAATAAAGACGCGATGGGTAACTCGCTGTCCAGTTATATGAAGAATACGTTCGGGAGATTAAAGATACTCAACAGTAGAAGTAGGACAGCATCAACTAACAGGACATTGAGATCAGCTCTGTTACTTCTTTATTCTCTCAAAACAAAATTGGGACTCCCAGATTCAACAGCAGAAAATGCAGCATATCTTTATCGCAAGGCTATGCAAAAGAAAATCACAGTAGGACGCAGTGCAAAAGGTATAATGTGTGCATCTCTATATCTTGCATGCAGACAGACTACAATTCCTCGTTCTCTTTCTGACATATCTCAAGCAGCAAATGTAAGCAAGAAGGAGGTCAGCCGTGCTTGCAGGAATTTAATTGAAAATCTCGAGATGTCATTAGATCCATGCAATGCCTCAGAGTTTGTCACCAAAATAGCAAATGCAGCAAACATCAGTGAAAAGGTACGCAGGGATGCATTAAGGACTCTTTCACAGTTGGCTGAAAAAGGAACCTCCGCAGGTAAGAATCCGTTGGCATTAGCAGCTGCAACACTTTACTTGGCATGCATTCTAAACGGCGAGAAAAAAACTCAATCCGAAGTAGCAAAAGCTTCAGGCATAACTGCTGTAACCATACGAAACCGCTATTCTGCATTAAAAAAAGAACTTGGATTCGAAGATAACGTACTAGAGAACCCTAACTAGAAGAAAAAATCCAGGCAAGATTACGCAATTCACGCTGTAATCTTCTCCTGATCTTACTTCTCGTGTGTCTCAAGGATCAGAATAATCACTTTTTGTACCTTTGAAAGTACCTTCATGCATAGCCTTCCTACAGCTTCCGGAGTCTTTTCTTTTGCATAGGATGCAATGTAATGCCAAGAGAAACTGGTTACGTCATATCCATAAAGTTTTGCAAGTATACATGCCGAGAGCTGTGCAACTGTCTCTTGCTCTGGATCTTGTACCGGCTTGAGATCTTCAAATGTTGAATGGGCCTTGTGTGCAAGCTCGTGGAAGAAGGTGTCAGGGTTTTCTTGACTCAGTTTGATAAGATTCGTAACAAGATTGTAGGATCCACCTTCTCCAAGTACTGTTGGACAATATTCCACCTTGACTCCAAATTTTTCTGCTACGTCAAGAAGTGGCGGAATCCTCCTTGGCTGATACTCTTCAACTGGTCGCCCTTCCGTGTCTTCATACCTGAATACTGGAACACCGACAAATCCAACAGGGAATTCTACATCTTCTTTCTTACCAGTATCTTTATTCTCGATCTTCTTGTGTCTCATCATAGGAGCAAGGATATAGAGCCCCTTTGAGCCCTTCCTGACATATCTGCCTGCCTCCTGCCACTGCCTGTATCCTCGTGCATCCGCTGTACCATTCAACAACATGACAAGCTTGTTACCTAGGGACCAGTGTCTCGACGGTCCAATGTTCTTTATAAATACCTGTCTGCACATCTCTGGCAGCAGCTCCTGATTTGAGAAAAGCTGTACGACATTTCCAAGCTCTTCTAGTGCTTTTTTGGTACTAGTCATTTAGTTTTGCACCTCTGAAATAATTACCACAATCATTACGCTTGAATCAAGTGTAACTGTTTGCGTGATTATCATATGATAATTATGGAACCAAAATTATTATATAATATAGTCTTAGTATTCATACCGTATATACTATCATGAGCGGAATTGCAAATCTTCGAGTACACATAGCCCCAGTAGGCTTCGAAATAGACAGAATTGTAATACCGATAAAAAAGATGAAGGCAGACAGGGTCTGGCTGTTAGTACACGATAATCCTACAGAAGATAAAGGAAGGCCATATGTAGAAAAGATCCAAACCCAGCTCAGAAAGACGGATGTTAAAGTTGAGATCTTCAAAGTAAACAGACTCGAGCTCTTCAAGATAATCAGAGCAGTAATAGACATTGTTGAAAAAGAAAAGAGAAACGATATCTATGTCAATGTTGCATCAGGGTCAAAGATACATGCCATAGCTTGCATGATGGCTTGCATGATACTTCGTAAGAAGAAAAACATCACGCCTTTCTATGTAGAGGCAGAAAAATATGCTGCATTTGAAGGTATACAACAATCTTCAGGTGTCAAGAAAATGATGTCGCTTCCTACCTATGAAATTCAAACTCCAAAGCCAGAAATTATTGCAGCGTTGAAAATAATTAGAGAAAAAGGCGGGCGAATAACTAAAAAGGAGATGGCACAATTAGCTGATGATTCAAAAATAATCACGGTAGGAGCAAGAGAAGAAAATTATGAGCAAGCTAGATTTGCAAGTCTTGATAAAAATATCATCCAACCTTTAGTGGATCAATGGAAATTCGCCGAAGTAGAAAAGATTGGAAGAAATAGATGGATAAAGATAACAGAGTCTGGATTACAGGCTGCAGAATTTTTAATTTAGATTGATTGATATTCGCAAGTTATTTTTTATAACTCTAGTTTAACGGTTGAAATGCTCAACATCATATTTTATAATTCAAAATATAATTTAAAATCATAACACGTACTGGATAAAGATAAATTGTTAGATCAAGAAAAATTTTACAGTTACTTTCATAAACCGTTAAACTGAATTGATTGAAAATGCATTCTAGCATCACAGGTCAGTTAAGATAAAAGATATCAAAATTAAAATAATTAAATAGTACAACGCCTTCACTCTCACATATTCCGCATTAGGTGTTTATAGAACAGGCAAGGATCTAAAGATACCAAAAACTATTTTAAGACTCCAGAGTTTGGCACTGGGTATTACGTGCCTTTTTTGCTCTTTTCTGTTTTTGTTTGCGGTTTAGCTCGTCAAATCCTCGATGGTTTTTGCCCATAGATAGTCAATAGCAGTATTTATTAGAAAATTTTTCTATCAAATAGTCATAGGAAAACAACATTATGAATCACAAACTGCCAGGACCAAACGCAATACGCATCATAAATACAATGAAAAAATATGTTTATGATTCCACATTCATCTATCCTCTAGTCATTGCAAATGGTCATGACTGCATCATTGAAGATCCAGACGGCAACAAGTTCTTAGATTTTACTTCCAACATAGGAGCATGTCCTATAGGATATTCTCATCCTGATGTCATGGAAGTGTTAGCAGAGTATTCCACAAATGGCACACATAAGATCGCAGGTCAGGATTTTTATTCCAAGGAACATGCAGACCTTGCAGAAACAATATCGACAATATTGCCACAAAATTTCAAGACATTTTTCACAAATAGTGGTGCAGAAGCAGTAGAAAATGCAATAAAGATTGCATATAGAAGAATGGGCCCTCTGCCTGGAATTTCATGTTTTGGAGCATTTCATGGTAGAACGCTTGGTGCACTCAATTTTACCTTTAGCAATCCAGTACACAAGTACAACTTTCCAGAGTTACCAGTCAAGAGAATCAAGTTCTGTACAAAAGATGATGATCCTGAAATTGATGTGACGGAATCTTTGCTCAAGGAAAACAAGATTGCGTTTATCCTAACCGAGACGATTCAGGGAGAGGGAGGATATTATGTCGCAAGTAAAAAATTCATCAAGAATTTGAGAAAGTGTGCTACACAGTACGGAGTACCGCTTATTTTAGATGAAGTACAATCAGGTATTGGGCATACAGGCAAGTGGTGGGCCTTTGAACATTATGGAGTGACACCTGACATCATAAGTGCGGCCAAGGCGCTACAGGTGGGGGCTACAATATACAATAAAAAATTGGAGCCAAGCAACAAGTCTGCATTATCTAGCACATGGGGAGGAGGCAATAGGATAGACATGGCTATAGGAATGAGGACAATCCAGGTAATAAAACGCGACAAGTTACTAGAGAATGCAACCAAGATGGGAACCATGCTAATGAAAGGATTGCACGAACTTGTTGGCAAAAATGGAGTGACAGATGTGAGGGGATTAGGTCTAATGATCGGTCTAGAGTTTGACACCAGAACACGTAGAGATAAAAAGTTGACCAAGTTGTTCAGAAATGGCCTTCTCACGCTTGGTGCTGGCCATAAATCCATGAGGATAATACCGCCTCTTGTGATAACTAGAGATCAGATAGAGCGCGGTCTAGCCATAATGAACCAAGTCTTGTCCAGGAACTAGTAGGCCTGATACTTGTCACCAAGTTCAAGCGAGGCTATCTTTAGTTTCAGTACCTCGTTTGCGCCTTCATAAATAATTATGGCCCTAGAGTCAAGAAAATGTCTTGCCATCCTGTTTGTTTTCTGATATGCAAAGGAACCAAATACCTGTACTGCCCTATTTGCAGAGTCAAAAGCTGCACTAGCAGAATGCAGTTTTGCTATTGCTGCAAGTCTATCTGCCTTACTTCTCAGTACAGAATATTCCTTGTCTTCGCGGTTTAGTCTTTCCTGCCAGTTTTGATCTTTTTCCTTTAGGTTTTCCACATAATCATGAAGTTTTTGTCTTTCCATGGCAGATCGATAAACAAGCCATCGCGAACTTTCTACATTTAGGATCATCGAGGACAGATGATCTTGTATTAGTTGCTTTTTGGCAAGAACAGAACCATGTTGTACTCTTTTTTGCGAGTGTGCTATAGACTCATCAAGACAGTCTTTCATTACCCCTATTGCACCTGCAGCTACACTCAGCCTGCCATCTATCAACGCACTGTAAGCTATGCTCAGTCCTTTGCCCTTGGTTCCCAAAAGATTCTTTTTTGGAACAACACAATTTTCAAATGTAATCTCGGCATTTTTTATACTAAGCAAGCCCATCTTGTTTTTCATTTCTTCTGCATGAAATCCTTCAGAATCAGTATCCACAATAAACGCTGAAATTCTCCCATCTGGGCCTCGTGCATATATGGTCATTACTTTTGCAATGGTTCCGTTTCCCACCCAATGTTTTTTTCCGTTTAGAATAAAATTATCCCCACTTTCTTCAAATTTTGTAGTCAATGAACTTGGATCACTTCCTGCATTAGGCTCAGTAAGCCCAAACGCCATAATGCTCTTACCTGATGTAGTGTTAGGAAGATATCGCTTTTTTTGTTCCTCGTTGCCCCAGTTTTGTAAAACCAGCTGACCTATTGATACATGTGCGGAAAAAAATGTACGTAATGAATTTCCTTCCCTTCCTATCCTTTCCAGTGCAAGCATATATGTCAATATATCAAAACCTAGGCCACCATATTTTTTTGAGATTGGACATCCAAGCATTCCAATCTTTTCAAACACTGGAACTATCATGTCGTTTGATTTTTCTTCAAGATAGCATTTGGTTTCATGATCCCGAATGGATTTGCATGCTTGGTCTACTTGTTCAAGAAATGTTTTTTGTTCATCAGAGACCTCAAAATTCATTTTGGAGATGTTAGAGTATGACATGATGTATCCCCCAAGCCTTGGGCAATAAGATTATCGAGTTTTATACTTTTATTAGATTTATTTCTCTTACTGCATGTTTTGATAGATCTACATGCAAGTCAGCATGGGATGCGTCTGTAAAAACAAGATTACACCTATAACATTTCCACGCTTTTGAGCTCATACTATAGTTATACAATTTTTATTTATAAGCATATTGAACGATTCGTCTATTTCTTTACAAAAAAGTCACCTTTTAGCACATTGTTTTATAAAATATAAGAACAATAGCTACAAATTCCAAGATCCTCAACCATATACGATTGATGGCTCACATAACCAGTTTATGTTCATATATACAATAACTCAGATTTGATTTCTATGAAAAAGACAAATCCCATTGAAAAATTAAAAGATCAGGTAAAGAAAGAAACAGGGAAAAATGATCCCGCGCATGACTTTGATCATATCATACGAGTTTACAATAACGCCAAAAGGCTCGCAAGGATGGAGCGGACAAACCCAAGACTTGTGCTTGTTGCTGCACTCTTGCATGACATTGTATCTCATCCAAAATCAGATCCAAGGTCCAAGCATTCATCAGTAGAAAGTGCAGTAAAAGCAAGAAAGATACTATCAAAATACAATTACATGCAAGATGAGATAAAAGTAATTTCAGATGCAATACAAGACCATAGTTTCTCCAGAGATACAATACCAGAAACATTAGTAGGAAAAATACTTCAGGATGCAGACAGGCTTGACGCAATAGGTGCAATAGGCATTGCGAGAGCGTTTTCCGTTGGGGGATCTGAAAAAAGATCATTTTATAACAGCATGGATCCTTTTTGCAAGACCAGAAATCCAGATGATGCCAAATGGACTTTAGACCATTTTTACAGAAAGTTGTTACATTTGGAGAAAAAAATGAATACAAAGAGTGCAAAAATGGAGGCAAGAAAAAGAACGAAGATAATAAGACAGTTCCTAGATGATCTCAGAGAAGAGATTTATCCATAATCTAGGTATCTTTTAAATCTCTTTTCTATTTCTTGGTTTCTTCCTTTGAGTATTCGCTCTATCTCGTCTTGATTTCTTATCTTGATGTGTCTTGTCATATCTACAAATTTTTCATCTTTAGAGTAGATATCAACTAGAGGATCAAGCATTACATAATATTCCGCAACTTTGTTTCTGAATTCTTCTATGCTTGGCCTTCTAATCCTGTTTACTCTGAACCATATGGTGGCCCAGCTTGCACCTACAACATGTGGCAATAGATCAAAAGCCCTATCGATCTCAAATCCTTCGTCGTTTCTCATTTTTCATCAAGAGCTTTTGCAGCAATCTTTGAGAAATAGGTTATCATCATATCAGCTCCTGCCCTCTTAATTGCGGTCAGAATTTCTAGCGTGACCTCTTTTTCATCTATCCAACCCTGCTGCGCAGCAGCTTTTACCAAGGCATATTCCCCCGATACGCTGTATGCTGATATTGGTATGTTGAACTTTTGCCTTGTCAATGCGATCAAATCAAGATATGCCAGCGCAGGCTTTATCATTACGATATCCACACCTTCCGCAATGTCTGTCTCGACTTCCCGCATAGCTTCCTTTGGATTAGTATACGGTAGTTGGTAGGTCTTTCTGTCTCCAAACTGCGGAGCGGAATGTGCCATGTCTTTGAACGGAGAATAAAAAGATGACCTATGTTTTGCAGAGTGGGACATTATTGCCACATCTGAAAATCCTGCATCATCAAGTGCATGCCTTATTGCTTTTACTTGCCCATCCATCATGGCAGACGGAGATACAATGTCTGCACCTGCCTGAGCATGACTTACAGCTATCTTTGCAAGCGTATCAAGAGTGGAATCATTGTCAATCTTATCACCTTTTACTAGCCCACAATGTCCTGAGATGGTATATTGACATAGACAGACATCAGACATTATCGCAATCTCATTACCCAGATTTTCCTTAATTTCAGAGATTGTCTTTTGCACGATACCATCTGAAACAAACGCGTGGGTTCCCTGGTCATCTTTGTGTGATGGAATCCCAAAAACCATAATAGCTGGAATCTTCAATTCTGCAATAGAATGTATTTCATCCACCACATCTTTTAATGGTAATCTTTCAAAACCAGGCATTGATTCTCCCTGAAGTTTAGATTTTAGATCTTCTTGTACAAATACTGGACAGACCAAGTCTTTTGGAGAAAGTCTGACCTCCTCTAATAGCTCGCGGATCTTACTAGTCTTTCTTAACCTTCTAAGTCGTACATTAGGATAAGACATTACAAAAATCACGAGTTCCTAGCAATATAATTTACTCTTTCCTATAGTCAAAGAGCTTTGTAACAGTTCTAAGAATTTCAGAATCTCCCTGCTCAGACGCTTTTCTTAGGTTATTCATTGGAACTGATATGATGTCTTCCACTATGGCTTGTGTGAGCTGATCAATAATTCTAATTTTTTGTGCGTCCGTCTCACCAAGCATTTGCAGAGCTTTTTTTAGCTCCTTTACTCGTGCATGATCAATTTCCTTGAAGACGTTCTTTACTATTGGTTCTATTTCGATCCTCTTCATTGTCGCTTCCATTACTGGTAGTTCCTCGTTAATTATCTTCTCCGCTGACGATACTACACCCATTCTTGTACGCATGTTTTTGTCCACCATCTCTGCAATCTGATCAAGATTCATCATTTTTATCTTCTTTATGGTTGAGACTCGTTCGTCAACAGTTCTTGGATTTGAGAGATCCATTATCAGCATGCCATTTTTGCGTGATTCCATTGCTCCTTTTACTTTATCATATGTTACCAAGAAGTACGGAGCTACGGTTGCGACAAAAAGTATGTCAATAGACTTGAAGTTTGTTATTACATCCTCAAACTTGAGTGGGTTTCCTCCCACCGTTTCTGCAAAAGATTTTGAGCGTTCAAATGTTCTACTTGTTATGTTAAAGTCAATTCCACGTTTTTTGAGGGATTTTGCCACAAGACTTGCGGCCTCACCTGTGCCAATCAAGAGAATGTTTTTGGATTTTAGGTCATCGATGTTTTCTGCGGCAAGCTTGACTGCCATGGAGCCAATAGATATACTCCCCTTGCTGATTCCTGTTGCTTGTCTTACTCGCGTTCCCACATGGATTGCTTTGTCAAACAAGGTGTTCAATGCACTACCTGATGCTCGCAATTCCCGTGCTGCACTAATTGACTCTTTTATCTGTCCAAGAATTTGTTCTTCACCAATAACAAGCGAGTCAAGCCCCGACGTAAGTTTTAGAAGATGGTGGTATGCCTCAGATCCCTGGCTTATCTCCAGATTTTCTTTGAAGACATTTTCTTCAAGGCCCGATACAGACGCCCACGTCTTTTTTATCTTTTCAATATCTTCATTACTTCCAAATCCAAATAATTCCACCCTATTACAAGTTTGCAATAGCACACATTCCTGTAGTCCAGAATATTTTAGGAAGGATTCGTATGCTGAATCAAGGTTTCCAAATGTAAACCTCTCAAGCATGTGTATTGGAGACTTTCTAAAAGTAACTCTAGCGTTGATTACATTGCTTGTCAGTTTAGATCACCTAACATTTCGATCACTTGTTTCTGTGCTTTTTTTAAATTTCCATCAGCTATTAATTGTTTGATATGATTATCATTCATGACATGATAAAGGAATTTTTTGCGCTCAGGAAAAGTGCTGAGTTTTGTCTTTGCTGCCTTTCTAGCAAAGTCTTGTAGTTTTATTTGATAAATGTCCTCCTTCTTGATTAGTTTCTTGAAGACCTTTTCTGCCTGAATTCTCAATCTGCGCGCCATTGCCGGACTTCGTCCGCCTGTGGATACCGCAATCTGTACAGTATCCTGTATGTTTATGACGGAACCGAATGCAAAGTCGCTAACTTCAGGATCGTCGGCAGCATAAGCGTAGCACCTCATCACCTTTGCTTGTTCTACTATCTTCCTGTTCAGATCCCTATCATCAGTAGTAGCAAGCACTGCAAATGGTTTGTATTTTTTTATAAAATCAGCGTTTACAAGTTTTATTTTTTTAAATTCAATCTTTTTTTGTCTGACATATTTGTCTATTTGCCTGTTAGTTGAGTCACTGATAAGAAGAATTTTGCAATCTTGGGTTAGTAATGCATTGACCTTCTTTAGTCCCTCGTTTCCCCCACCCACGACAATTACCAGATTTCCCTTGAGATTCAGATCAACTATCAATGATTCTCGCTGCCTATGCAAGATATTTATAGATTCCATGAAAATCTAGGTAACATTTTTAATTGTAAGCGAGATTCGATGTGGTATTCATGGACAAGTTGGATAAAGAGATTCTAAATGAAATTCAGTGGACCTTTCCTCTTGTTCCAAGACCGTATTCTGATATTGCAAAGAAATTTCAAATATCAGACGAAGAATTGATGAATAGGCTACGAACACTCAAAGAGGCCGGCATAATAAGACAACTTAGTGCAATCTTTGATACAAGAAGACTAGGTTACAAAAGTGCGCTAGTTGCAATGGCAATTGATGCCGACAAGCTTGACAGTATTGCAAATCAAGTAAACAAGCATCCAGGAGTCAGCCACAACTATGAAAGAAATCATGAATACAACCTATGGTTTACCTTGGCCGTTCCACCTGGTTCAGACCTGAAATCTGAGATTGACAAGTTTTCAAAGTTACATGGTATCAATAAAGTCAGAATGCTACCAACGATAAAGCTCTTCAAGATTGGCGTAAAACTTGAGATGGTGGAGGAAAAAAAGGCAGAAGTTAGGCCTGTTGAAGAGAAGAAGAAGATTCGTGAGGTGAAATTTGTTGCAACCGAAGAGGACAAGAAATACATCCGTGAGTTGCAAAAAGATCTTGAGATAACTGAGAGACCATTTTTGAAGGCTGCGCAGAATCTAGGAATAACAGAGGAGCAGATTCTCGAAAAGGCCAAATATTACGAAGAAATTGGCGTGATGCGTAGATTTGCAGCCATACTAAGACACAGAGAGGTAGGCTTTTTGGCAAATGGTATGATAGTATGGAACGTACCAGAAGAAAAAATAGATCAAGTAGGAGCACAACTAGGAGCATTTCCCCAGGTAAGTCATTGTTATCAGAGACCGGTTTATCCTGACTGGCCTTACAACGTATTCTCAATGATTCACTGCAAATCAAACGATGATGCTCAAAAAATTGCGCGTGAGATACAGGAGCAGATAGACGTACACGATTACAAGATATTATTCAGTTCTAAAGAATTCAAAAAAACTCGAGTTGAATACTTTGTAGAACATGAGTTTAAGATAGAAGAGACGATTACAGCATAAAGTCAATACTGGAATAAAAAACAAGAAAGAGCATTCTATGATATTTCTATTTTTGGACTGGAAGTAGAACTTAGCACCATCTTTATTTCTCTTACTTTGCTTTTATACATAAAGTACTTTTTACCAGCATCGTTTGTTGCCCCCGAGATGCGAACAAGTCCCATCTTGTGCAACTTTCTAACCCACCGATATACCTGAGTGAGAGGAATATCATACGTTGTACTGATTTCATATGCGGATTTTGGCGAGTCTATACTGCATTCAAGTACTTGAATGGCCTGTTCGTTTGAGATTATCTTCAATATGTCATTACGCATGCTTTCTTGGTCCACATCTCTGCCCAAAAGCAGTATCTGCATAGCATCTACACTGTTCCTGTCAATATAACCAAGAAGATTAGAATGCACACATGTGCAAATAGTTGTAAGCACCTAGTCGCTGAACGTAAATGATATCATACCAGCATTATAGTCAAATTGGACTTTTTTATCAAGAACATCTACAAATATCAAATCAAGAACGGTCTTATGGTATAAAGACCAGTTGTCGCCAAGATCATGTTTTACAATAAATGTGTGATAACCATTTTTTATGTTGTGATTTATTTCTATTGAAGAAGCCTTCATTCTCATCTCAAACCATGACAAAAAAGAGGTTAGGCTAATATCGCCTTTCATAAACAACGCGATATCTCGAACAACATTCTTTCCTATACGGTTAGCCATATCTATGATTTCATCTTTTGTCATCTTTCCGAAGAGTTCAACTATTATTGGCTTGGCAACAGGTACCATTCCAACCTTTGATTCAAACATGTCCCATTCCACATATCTCTTAAAGATCTGATTAACAAACGTATTAAGACTAGTCTCCCTGTGTTCAGACTCTTTCCGTAGTTTATTTAAAATGTCTTCATCAATTCGAAATGTCATAGTTGATGTTTTTTTAGTAGTCAAGACCATCCCGTTCTATCTCCCTTGATAAATATAAAGAAGAGCATTATTAAAAATACTTGGCAATATAGGATTCAGAGAAAGTATAACTCCTTATGCAGTTTGTGCAGACGCCTTGAGTTCATACGTAGGCCACTTGTTGAAGAGATCGATTATCTCTTTCTCATCGGACGAATTGAGATATTTTCCATCGGACATTTCTGAGAACATTGTAATCTCTTCTTCACTTACAACAGTTGGAAGTACTGACGAAATTCCAGTGTGTGACAAGATAAACTTGATTGCAAGTTCGGTGATATTCCACCCGTATCGTTTTGCAATTGGCATAAGCTGATCAACCTTTTGAAGTGATTGTTTTATCCAATCACCAGTCCTTACAGAACGATGATCCTTTTCGCTAATCTTTGTGTCTGCCGTGACCTTTCCGGTTAGTATGCCAGAAGCATCAGGGACACGGACAAGAATGCCCACATTGTGTTTTACGCCATGCTCTAGCAACAAGTTCCCAGGGTTTTGCTCCAAGATGTTATAGACTGTCTGGACTGCGGTAGTATTTGTAAGATCCATTGCCTGTAGCCCCTCCTCAGTCCATCCAATAGCTGGGCCCAGAGCAATTTGATAGCTTTTGATAATGCCTTCTTTTACTTTCTTATCTAGATGATCAAATAATTTCTGGTCTCTAATAGTATGGATCTTTGGATTGTGTAAACCATAGACGTCAAGATAGTCAGTCTGCAGTCTCTCTAGGCTCTTCTGCAAAGCAAATTCAGTAAATTCTGGAGTGAATTTCTGTGGAAGTTCCTTGTGACCTATCTGTTCATTGCTGTAAATATCGTATCCATATTTGGTGGATATTACAACCTCGTTTCTCATTTCAGAGAAGACTTCACCAATCAGTTGCTCGCTTTTTCCTCTTCCATATATATCCCCAGTCTCGAAATAATTTATTCCCAAATCATATGCGCGTTTTAGCAATCGCCTAGCCTCATCGTCTTCAACCTTTTTTCCCCACCAATCAAGACCCAAGGTCCACGCTCCAAATCCAATCTCAGAGACCTTTATTCCACTTTTACCAAGTGTCCTGTACTTCAATTTACAATTCTCCTAAACTCTTCCAATTTTTGTTGTAGTTCTGTATCGCTCAAAACAGACTTTTCAGAGTCAGAGTTTACATTTAATTCTATCCAAGATTTGCATCCATGATAATCTGGTAAGACCTGTATCTCAGTTGGTGTAATCTTGAAAACCTTGAGAAAAATAGCCTTCATTGGTTTAGACGGCATCCAATTCATCCTTTCCATAATATAAGAATCACCCCATATATGAAATGGCGATAGTTGTTCAATTTTTTCAATTGAGAAAACATCGTGCTCCTCAATTACCTGCGCAGTAGATGTAATTCTATTGTACCCTTCCTCAGGTTTGCCTTCTCTTACATCGGCAAGATACCCATAATATTGCGATTTCAGTGATGCGTTATCCTGATGCTCATGAGTTGGAAACAGCGCAAACTTTGTTGCCTCAATCCTAAATCCAGATTTTGTCTCAAGTATTCCACCCTTTCTCAATAAAACAGTCTGATTTCCGTTCTCAAGCGCTTTTACTACAGTCGCCCATTCCTTTAATGCCTTCATCATCCCAGACTCCTTATCAGGGAAATAAGGTCTTTTTTTACACAGACTATCATAGGTGTATCAACCTGAACATATTCACTAACACGGGTCTCTCTCAAATCCATTATCAAGTCCTGAAACTTGTCCAAGTTATCAGTTTCAAATGCAAGCATAAAATCTTCATCGTGTATTCCAAAAGAGTACGTAGTGTTCAAATTTACTTCGGGATATTTTTGTCCAACTGCAATGTGTTCTGACATCATCTCTTTTCTTTTTTCGAGCGGGAGAAGATACCATCCTCTAGTTTTGATAAAAGGATATACTATTACATATTTTCTTTGTTCTTCACCACCAAGCCATCCCCGTGTTGTTGAATTTTTTGCATACACTGATGGTCTTGTGCATGAAAGATAAACATGCGTTGGAACTATGTATTTACCAAAAACTGTCAAGTATAATTTTGAGATTACGTCCTGTATCTCATCTATAGATTCCGATGCAAACCAAAGCAGAAACTCTGCGTCATCTCGTAGTCCCAGTGTAGAATATGATCTATAAGGCATCTGCGAATTTTTTAGTATGATTTCTACTTCTTTTGCAGACTCGTCCTTTGCAAGATCTGCCATCCATCGCCATTTCGGATCAACCTTAAAGAATGAGAAATTGAAGAATGTTCTAGGATGTTCACTCATGTCTTCTTGATTTGTTTATGGTTATTTAAAATCTAATCATGGTATTCACGGTTTGCAAATAGGAGGTATTCTTCGATAGAATGAATAAGATGGGAATTAAAGCACATGTGGGGATAGTCAAAATGAGCAGAAAAAAAGTACTGACAATTGCAATGGGTTCTATTTTTGGGGCTTTTATAATAACACTGGTCTTCATGGTTTGGAGTGCCTATTCATCATAATCTCGTCATTTATTCAAGCATGCAAAATCTATTCAAAAGACTAAGGATATTCATAATATATTGCGATACTATTTCCACGCATGTAGCACAAAACAAACATTTCCAAGTAGACCGGAATGAATTGATTTTAATAAAATAAGTTCTGGTAAGTCTTTGGGGTTTATACCTAGTTTTTTTAATGTATTAAGTTTCGGGGTTTAAGTTTTTAGATTTATAGGATTCTCTGTAAGTGGCTTTGGTTATTTCCCTATCATAATACCAAATCTACCCTAACACCAAGTTTTTGTAACTCTTCTTTTTTCTCTTGAAATTCATGTGTCCAAAAATCGATTTTTTTAGACCAATATGTGATGCTTCCTGACATCTCTTGATATCTTCTGTCTGTGATAAAGTTAGGATTTTTAGAAGCAATATCTTCACATTTGTACATCCAATTATTTATCATCTTGGTGTAGTATTGAACATAGCCATAATCCTCGAGGGCTATACGTTTCAAAACTGCAATTTTGGCTGACTTGAGTGGATTCATCATTTCATACTGGTTTTATAATTTCCGCTATAAATTAGAGAGTATGTATTGAAAAATAACTAGCTTTAGTTCTTCCTCTGTGAAGCTAACTTGATTAAACTTTCTATTTTATTCTGTCCTAAATCCAATTTTATTCCTGCCTGTTCCGCAGGAGTATTACCAATAGAACTATGATTTCTGATAAAGTTGTAGTGAATCCTAAATGCATCTATTGTTTTCTGAGCAGATTCTTTGTGATCCATACCTCTCATTACCTTCTCTCTGTCTCTGAAAACTCCATTCAACCTTTCAACTTTCTGATTCAAGCCTTTGTGTCTCACACTTACTGACCTGATATTTCTAGTTCTTGGGCTTGCCATTGTATGATATTCCTTCTCAAATGCCTCATTGTACGAATGTAATCCGTCATGGATTATGGCTATTGGTTTTGGGGTTTTTGATTTTGCATCCTGAAAAACTGCTCTAGCATCTGCAACTTCTCTTTTGAGAAACCTTACTAGAAATCCAAAATCTTGTAGTATTATCCATCATGTTCCATAACCATTGATAGTGACCTTTGTCTGTCTGCTCTTTTCTGACATGGACTACCATTTCGTCAATGTGGTAAACGCCTGACATTTCTTTTGGAACTAGAGAATCTACAAATGGAGTTACTACTTTCTCGAACTTGCGAATCCATCCTAGAATAGCAACATGGGATACGCTTACTCCATAAAAGAACTTGATGTGTTCTTTGATCTTTCGTAGTGGTATGCCTTTGAAGAACAAGTCTAGTGAAGCGGTTATGATTTTAGAGTTTACCTTGTTCTTGGCAAAGCCTAATTGTCTGACCATTTTGCATTACATAACTTGCACTTGAATCTCTGAATATCACCTGACTTATTATGCCTGATTCCTGTCTTGATTATCTCCATAGAACCGCATTTGCAGATTACTTCTTGCTCTGTTTCAATCTCTTTTACATCTGAATTTGGTACTATCTTTCGTAGTTGTTTTGAGATTAAGACTGATTTGATGTGTTTGCAATCACCTACTTTTACATGGTTGAAAATGTAATCAGGACAAGAACAAGTCCAGTTGCCATCAGACTTGTATGGATGTTTTACATCATACCAGAAATTCGTATCAAAACACTTATTATTTGAATATGAAAAATTTTATCGAATGCCAAACATAGGTCAACTCAACAAACCACAAAACAGGTTAGAACCTGTTGAGGGAATCATAGGCAGTATAAGCGAACCAAGAACTGTCAACCTCAAGACAGGTGGACAGGCCCAAGTTGTAGATGCAGTTCTAAAAGATGACACCGGAGAGATCAAGCTTACCTTATGGGATGCACAGATCAAGATGGTAAAACAGGGTTCAAAGATCAGAATTGAAAACGGATACATCTCTACATTTAGAGGAGAGAATTCTCTCAACGTAGGCAAGTATGGCAAACTCGAAGTGTTAGAATTCTAGATATATCTAGACTGATTCCTGTTCTTTTTCCAATCCACTACTCCAAGTACAAGTCCGGAGATGATTACAATTATCCCAATTATCAGCATAAAGCCAGCAGTAGCAAGCGGTACAATGTTTTGATTGAACGGTGAATTAGGGTCAGTTAGTGCCTTTGATTTTTCTGGATTTTCTGTGAACATAGCCTCTACTGTTACTGCCGAGTTACCCATGTTTTCCACATTAAAGCTATATGTGTCCACCTTTGGTATCATGAATGATTTTATGAATATTGACTCCCCATCTTCAAATGAGCCAAACTTGTCACCGAAGATATTGGTGACGTTCACTGCAACTTTGTCAACTGGTTTGTAATCTGGCATGTATAAACCCCACATCAACGGTACCTGAGATGATGAAGTCGTATAAGAAAATGCATATGCGGTTCCAGGATCAATTGTTTCTTTTTCTGATACTTTGTCAAACATGTTTTCTGGTGACGGAAAAAATCCGCCCTTACTAGAGTTTAGCCCTACTCGCTCCATAATGGAATAAGACATTACAAAAGCAGTAGATATCAACACTACACCTATAATCATCACAATTGGCCCACGTTTTTTCATTTCAGCTAATATATCCTAGCCTTCTATCATGTTGTGACATAGGCAGTGATTCCGGAGAGGACCTGCCGCCCATTTGTTCCTCTATTGTTTTGACAAGTTGTTCTGTATCTTGTGCCTTTTTTGAAAGGCCAGCTAGATCTAGTTTTAGGTTGAGCATCTTGGCAAGAGTTTCAATGACAGTTTTTGATGCCTTTGCATCAACCACATATCCTGAAGTTTCCCCAAGCAGACAAACACCAGTTATGTTTTTTCTCTTTCCTACTCCGATTATCAATCCATTCATTCCCGTAATACTTCCACTATTCATTGGATGAACTTCATACTTTGGAAATTCTTTTACAATCTCAGATGAAGTACTTGTTCCATAAACCCTCTGAGTTTTTGTGAATGCTCCTGTAATGTAGGCAGCAAGTGTATAGATCGTCTTCACACCAAGATTTTGACAGAGTTTGGTTATCTCATCGGCCATCTCATACTCGCTTTCTGGACTAACAGGTTGAGCATCGCCGCTGAGAAGAATGAGATCGCATGGTTTACTCTTGCAATAATATAGCGTATTTTTCATGAGGTCTGCAGTACCATCAGATTGGATCAAGACTTGAGGAGGAAATGATGATGAAAAGATATTTGCAAATTGAATTCCCTTCAATTCTTCAATTAGATGATCAACGGCAAGTTTTCCAACATAACCGCTTCCAGGAAGACCGCAGATTAGTGAGGGATTGTTGAGCTTTGGAGTATCAGTTATTTCCACTATGATTCGGTTAGAAAGCGGCATAGTTTACAGAAAAAAAGATATTCAATATTAATTATAGTATTAGATTGAGTATGTAGATATACTATCCTGAAATCAACATACAGCGTCACCAGCAATTATTCTTCACGGATATGAAATAAAACCCATTCGCAATATCTAATTGTAGCAAAACAGTTAGGATGTAAAATGCGTGAAAAGTTTTTTGTGTTATTTTTAGTTGTTGTTTTGATTTTTCTGTCACTGATATACCCAGTCAATGCAGAAGGCTATCACCTGAATCCTTATTTTGAGAGATATTTGAAAAACCCTCAGATGCATACTGCTGTTGGCATTGCTTCTTACGGTCTTTATCCAACCAGCAATGGATTTGGCCGTTATACCATAGAAACAGACAGGATAATAGCAAAAGCTACAGTCAATTCGCTTCAAGCATATGACAGATCATCGTCAAGTTTACTGCCTGCGAGTAATTCCAAGTGTATAACTGGACAGGAATATCAGCCATCGAATTCAGACATACAAAACGGTGCCAACCTTCAGTTCAATGTCATGATGCAAGTCATTACCACCGAAGGCTCACAAACAATATGGCTTCAGGATACAGCTCGGTTCAATACGATACAGATGACAGTAAACATACCACGTGATATAGTTGCAAATCTTACATCTGGGGGAAATGAAAATATATCTTATGGAAACGGTGTTGTCAATCCACTTCAACATGGAATTGAATATTACGAATACGAGGGAACGTGTTACAGGTATTCGTTGCCTTTAACAATCACGTATGAAATAGATGTACACAAGATCTCAGGTAGTTCGGTACAAGTTATATTCAAAAATGATGATAGATCTTTTGATACCGTCTACCTTCCAATACCAAACGTGGAATCAGCATATATTGTAGTGACTCCCAATCAACATGAGATTCCATATGACGCCGAGTTTGTATGGTCCGGATACTGTTGTTCTCAAGAGTCTGCGTTTACACAGATGAATTCGACTTTATCTATGTATTATGAAGGAAAGGATAACAAATTGCATGAATTCCCGTTCCTTTTTACCTTTGGAACTAATACCGCAGAAACTGCAAATAACCTTCTTGTTAAAAGAGATAGCCAAGGGATACATGTAGTCACAGGTAGAAACAACAACGTATTACTCGAATGGGAAAAAAACTCTACATCTATCACCACATTACGTGGAAATACAACCATTCCACCATGGGTTAAAAACACCGCCAAGTGGTGGTCTGAAGGTCAGATTAGAGATACTGATTTTATAAAAGGCATGCAGTACTTGATACAAAATGGAATCATGTATGTTCCTGTTACACAATATAATTCCGGCACAGCACAACAGATACCGACATGGATAAGGAACAATGCTGGCCTATGGGCAGACGGGCAGATATCAGACGGAGAATTTATCAGGGCGATGCAGTATCTCGTCAGCAATAGCATAATTCACATAAACCCGTGAATCAGTATTGTTATAATAACCCCCTACTTTTTCATACATGATACTTTTTCTAGATTAAAACCGATGATTTTTCAGTTGACAGTTTTTCAGATATTGCTGGCATCGTATAGAAAAATTCATCTTCAAAAGCAAAGTCCTGTTTTCCCTGCTTTCTTAATGACTCGAAATATTTCATGCATTCAATATAGAAACTATTTGACTGGTTTTCTTGTGACATAACGGTATTTTCAGAAAAGATGTTTCTTTTAATGTGTAAGAGATTTTAGACATTATTATTGTCTTTTTTTTACTTTTATACATTATCCGAGAGGATTTTACAGGTAGATACAGTCATTTCATCGTCACCACTCCTGCATTACCATGAAGATACAATATACACTATAGGTGACTTCTAAAAACGCGATCAAATAATCAAGATAACATGACAGGACGGATCCAAATCTTGCCTTGCGCCACTTATCCACCATGGGCATTCGAAAGCTATTGAGAGCAGAATACAAGAGGCGCTTCAAAAAGGACGACAGGCTTGGCAGGGTTGCAAACCTTGTCAACTGGTAGGCGTTCAGGCCTATACTCGAACCGCTTTTTGCCAACACGGGCGAGGGAAGGCCGCACATCGACGTCGTCCTGATGACAAAGGTGCTCGTACTCCAGTCGTGATACGGCATCTCGGACGAGCAGGTGGAGCACGACTGCAACGACAGGCTGACGTTTATGAACTTCCTTGGGCACCCGCTCGAAGAAAAGGACATGACACTGAACAAGTTCCTCGCAAAGGTGATGGCTCCTGTGGAGCACCAGTTCTCCGTAATCAAGAGGGTCTTCCATGCAGGCCGCATCTTTGCAACGACTGTACGCAGGGTCAAGGTGAGGATGACCTTTGTCTGCGCCTGCTACAACGTGTGGAGGTCCCTTGTGCTGTGCGGAAAGACGATCGGGTGAGGAAGAAAACATGGTGTCAAAAAAGACGGTTGATGCAGCTGTAAAGAAACGGTATCTTGTCTGACAGTACCACGGCATGGATCTCTTGAAAAAGATCTGATGATCTTTAGTTTTTAGAAGTCACCTATAGTATGAATAACCACATTGTACTTCATTTTGAAAAGTGAGTTTTATTTAATCATCTAGGAAGCGGTTTGTTCAGAAGCGTCTTGGATTCCTAGCCACGTATACCCTTTTTGTTCCAGCTCGTCTGCAAGTTCCTTTGGACCTTCTTTTATCATCTTTCCCTGTGCCATAACATGCACATAATCAAGTTTGTCCAAGAATTTGAGAATTCTCGCGTAGTGAGTAATCACTATCACAGTTGCGTCTTTTCTTGAGACTTGACTTATTGCCTTTGCAACTGCTTGGACTGCATCAATATCCAACCCAGAATCAGGCTCATCTAGAATTGATATTTTTGGTTGCAGTACTGCCATCTGTAAAACCTCAGATCTCTTTTTTTCACCACCAGAGAATCCCTCGTTTAGATATCTTGACAGGAAATCATGCCTTAGCCCCACCTGATCAAGATTCTTTTTTAGATAGTTTTGAAATTCTCTTACTGTCAAGAAGACCTCGCGGTTTTGATCTCCAAGTGATTTGCTTAATGCATTGTAAGCAGTTCTTAGAAAATGCGAATACCCAACTCCTGCTACCTCCGTCGGGTATTGAAATGCCAAGAACAATCCTTTCTTTGATCTTTCATCAGCTGACATTCCCAATATGCTTTCTCTGTCAAGAAGAATGTCACCTCCTGTTACCTCATATTTTGGATGACCTAAAATTGTATAAGCTAGAGTGCTTTTTCCCGATCCATTTGGACCCATTATTGCATGTACCTCACCAGGACCGGTCTTGAGGTTTACTCCTTTGAGGATCTCCTTGCCTTCTCTTTGAGCGTGAAGATCTTTGATTTCAAGTACTGCCATCTTGTACCTACCAACTTGATTTCGATATATAATCTAACAAAAAATTAGATCAAGCTAATTGCGCTTGTCCAACGGTCATGATCCAGACTATCATCATACGACTTTATAATGATCAAGGTTTGCAAGAGTACAAGCATATCATGATTTGTGATGTAGGCGCTATTTTCTAGATTGCCTAGAAAATTTCCTGGTTTTAAAAATTAGAATTTCCTTGTCTGAGAAGACATTGCCTTGAGGTCTCAATCAGCACGCCCTGCAATGACAGGCATGTTGTTGATCAATTGGTCTTTCATTACAATTACGGTAAAAGCGTAATATGTTATCTAGGAATCAAGAGTGACTCAGAGCCAATAGGACCAAGAGTTGACAGGGTTTGAGTTGAAGATAGTGTAATCACATCAAAGTCTAGACTAGATATACAGACATGGGATAATAGAAAACAAAAAGGAAGGGATTAGTTTTTGGCTAACGCTGGTTTTAAGATAACCCTCATCTTATACGCAGTCAGAATTTCCTTGCACCTGTTTCGTATAGTAACCTCGGTAATTCCTGCAACACTGGATACATCTCTTTGCAGGACACTCTGTCCAAGCAGTGTTGATGCAATGTAAAGATATGCAGCGGCAAGACCGTTGGGCGCTTTTCCATCTGCCAAGTTGTGGTCTTCAGTCTTTTCTGCAATCTCAGCAGCGAGTCTTTCTACACGTACATCAAGTTTTGCAAGATTTGCAATCTTTGATATGTATTTTTCAAGGGTTACTACGGGTGATGTATTTGATCCAAGTTCCATCACAAGCATTCGATAGTATTTCGCAGTCAGCTTTACGTTCATTTTTTCGTCCTTCGTACTTCCAGTTGCAGAGCAAATCTCATCTAATGATCTTACAACATCACACTGCTTGCATGCCATGTAAACGGTTGCAGCGGACATACATGCAACAGATTTTCCCTTTGCCTCTGTTTGACTATCAAAGTTTCTGTATATTATTGACGCAGTCTCAATTACATTTCTTGATAGTGCTAGTGACTGACATGTCTCTCCTATCTTTGTGAGTATGTTCACAAGTCGTCTCTCTTTTGGAGAGGCTACTCTGATTCTTGTCTGCCACTTCCTTAGGTTGTACATCTGAAGTGCCATGTCGCTTGAAATTGTTTTGCCACTAAAGTCTTTTGTTCCTAGTGCTATCTCCGTTCTTATTCCAAGGTCATGTTGTGCATAAGTTGTTTGACCAGTTGCTCTTACAGTTTTCATTTTTTCTTCTGGATTTGTCGATCTTGATTCTGGACCGTAATCTGACATCTGCTCCATTGCGACCAGTCCGCAGCCAGAACAAATTTTTTCTCCACTATGAATGTCATCAACCAAGGCTGATCTACATTCTGGACAATTGGTTTGTAGTTCTGTCATGTTCATCTTCTGTTTCCTCTGAATCTTTTTGGTTTCATCACAGGAGATTCTTCGACGACGTAAACATGCTTCCCGATGTGTCTTTTTATATTATTGGTAAGCGGAATAGCTGACGCATATGGTGCATCAACTGGACCTATCATTTCCGAAACTTTGGCTACTTTGGTCCCAGAATTATCTACTACGATCTGACCGTCATGTAACGGTTTAGAAAGTCTAATCAAGACTCTACCGCTATTTGCTAAATGCAATACTTCGCCTACCTCCTGCAATTATTGAATCAACCGAATACTGTTATCAATAGAGTTCTGTCAAAATTACTTTAGCTCTAAGCTAGAATATCGGTTTACTTGGTCTGTTTAGCCCTTCGCGATACCATCTTGTCCGAGATTGCAGAAATTATTTTGGCTTTTGGTTGTGCCTTTACAAGTGCAATATAACCTGACCTGACATATGGCCTCCTTGGAAATCTCACCTGCTCGTTAGTTTCAGTTGGCTCAAATCCAGCTGCCTTGGCAGCATCTATCAATTCTTTGAGGGATGGATCAAAAATACTTTTTTCTCGCGATACACGCCGACCCAGTTTTTTTGGAAGCGTCTTATTGAAATAATCCAACCAGATTACGACGTGTTCGTAATCTTTCATTTTTTAATCACTTTATCAAAATTGCGTTTACTGCCCCATCTTGTCCGGGCCTTGAAACTACTTTGCACTGTCCATCCTCGGTTTCCAAAATCGCGCCCTTTGAAATTACACCACGCCTTTCATAATCACTACTTGCTGGATTTTTTAGAACTTTGAGTATCTTTACTCTCTTCACTTTTCCATCTGGGATAGCTAGATTTACAAAATCGGTGGTCTTAAGAGCAGTCTTTCGGTTATAGCCTCGTACTTTTCTTGTAATGGTGACATGAGCACCTGGAATTGCCTCAACCGAATATCGATCAATTTCATACTTCCTTCTGGTTCTAAGAGGATATCGTCTGCCCCCTGTTATCTTGCTTGTAGCAAGATTCTCCACAGATTTCTTCACAAGCAGACAATAAAGTGACTCTAATTTATACCATTTAGAACAAAGGCCCATATTGCATCTAGTCTTTACTGATTTTGTGTCATGGGTTTTACATCTTCAGTCTGCGATGCGGATTGGCTTGGAGAGTTTTGGTTCGAAGATCTGACTTTTGTGAAGAGTTTCTGTTTTAACAAATCTTTGTCACCTTGGATTCCAAAATATTTCTGGAATTTTTCTGTTGTGTTGTATATCTTGAGCCTCCCAACATTTTGATGTTCAATATATGCCAGCTGCTCAAGCAGTCTGAGGTGCAAATATACGCCGGAACCGCGGACCTCAACCAATCTTTTTGATGAAATCGGTTGCATATATGCAACATATGATAGGGTCTTCAGTGTAGCGGTTGGGAGCAAGGGTTTTGATGCATATTTTCTGATAACAGTATTGTATTCTGGTCTTAGCTGAAAAACGTACGACCCATCAGGCAGGGATACTATCTCTAGTGCCCTAAAGGCAGATTTTGTCTTTTTCATAATTCCTGTCATGAGAGCAAGCGTCTTGGCTCTGGATTCAGTACCAGAGGCCTTTATCAACTCCTCGATTGTAAGTGGCCTTCCTGCAGAATACAGGGCCGCTTCTAGTCTTGCAATTGCCTCATCATCTTCAATCTTGCCCATGTATACAAAAAGAGTCAGAAGATTACTTAAAGGAAATCCCTATTGACAGTTGATTTACTTGTAAATTTCTATTTTGTAAAAGAGACCATTATATCGTCTTCTGTCTGCTCCAAGTCGACCTTCATATCTCTTGCCAAAAATAATATTGCAAAGAAACACCTGATCACGTCTACCAGTTCAAGGCCAGAGGTGATGTTCTTAAAGGAACCTGACCCTGTAGACCTTATCTTGTTCATTATTAGATTCTCATATTGACCAATTATCTTCTCAAGTGAGATGAAATAATCGTCAAAATTTGGTATCTGGACTGGCTCAAACTCCATCTGCCTACGACTTGAGCGTGGATTTGCAATAGTCCCAATCAGGTTCTCAAGTACGGAAAGCAATTCATCCAAGGTGACAGGATACGTAGACTCGTGTCGGTAAGGCATGTCGATTATTTCAATATCTACATCTTCTCGCTGGCTTAGGGACCGCTTCTCCATAGCCGCCTTTTGTAGCGCAAATATGCTTTCCACCTTCATTCTGTGAATCATTGCAGACGAAAGGGCCGCAATTCCAGCTACACGTAGATCTTTCTTGTCTGTCTGGTTTAGAATTGAGATCAGCATCTCCAGTATACGAGTGATATCTATACTCCAGACATCTTTTTTAGATATGTCAAGAGGTGTAAATAGAATGTTAACAGGAGGTTGTGCAATCCCGGTGCCGGTGTTTTCCTCAGCCACTAGGTACAATCCACCTGTCTTTATAATATATGTTTGATTTGCTCTTTTGATAGCCCAAGTCAAGATTTTTACCGTTTTTGCAACTCAAAAAATATAATCTTGTACCATCTAATACAAGTGTTGGATAAAGACATTGAAAAGTTTGACTTAGCATGCACCTACTTGAAAAATGATCAGAGTATATCAGCGCATAATCTGTTCATGTCTCTTGCACAAGATGCTATGAAAAAGGACGACTTCAAGGCTGGGATATATCTCATTCTTGCCTCAGAATGCAAGGCAAGACAAGACAAAGACAACAAAGAAGAATTCGACATGGCTGCAAGATACTATCTCATGGTTGCAAAAAAAGACAAGTTCAGTTCATCTTATGCATACCAATGCGCCGCAAGATGTTTTCTCAAGTCAGGACAGATAGACAGGGCAATGAAAGTGTCAGATGAGGCAAAAAAACACATGTCAGTAATTATTGAAGAGAAAAGACCAATTGTCATAGTAGATGATAGTCCGGCAATTACGTTACGCCTCAAGAGTTACCTGGAGCAGCTTGGATATGGAGACATCAAGACGGCAAATAACGGAAATAGCGCCATTAAACTTGTTACAAAATTAATCAATGACTCACAAAATCCTCTCATATTACTCGATATGCAGTTACCTAACTTGACTGGAGACGCTGTTGCTAAGAAACTTCTAGAGAAAAAACCAGATCTTTCCATCATATTGATAACTGCAGATGAAAAAAATAATCCGCGAGTTCGCAATACAATCGGATTTGGTTCCGTGGCATTCATTCAAAAACCATTTACAATAAATGAGTTAAAAAATGCACTTGATATCACAGAGCAAAGCCGCATCAGATAAGAAGCAAGAGAGACATGTTCAAGAGATTGATATCTTTTACTCGAAGACTGTTTATTCTATAATCAGAAATTTGATCAGAGAATTTTTCAATTATCTTTGATGTTGGATTTTTCTCATCGCTGTCAAGTCTCACGACTACTAACATATTCCAATCGCCGTCAAGCGTTGCAATAAAAAGATAATTTGGAAATGTCTTTACAAAATCTTTTATCGATTCCACTTGACTGTTAATTGAACGTGTAATCTTTAATTTCAAAAACAGTGCCTCAAACTCATCGGTGATAGATATGCCACTCAAGACTGCCGTGTAGCCTTTTATAATTCCGCTCTTCTCTAATCGCTCAATTCTCTTTCTGATGGTTCTATCCGAAACGTCCACTCCTGCGTTTCTAAGATCAAACGCAATATCCTTGGAAGGAGTTCTTGCATTCTTGTTTAGAATCGCAATTATCTTTTGGTCTATTTCATCTAAAGAGGACCAGCCTGAATCTCCCGGCATTACTAGTATAACAAATCAAGTGTTTTTGAGTTTTATGATGATGGTCCCACGCGCAGGATTCGAACTTGCGACTCTCCGGTTTCTGTAAGCCTGATAGGCTGATGACGGTCAGCCAAGAGCCAACCACTACAGCCGGATGCTCTACCAGGCTGAGCTAGCGTGGGACATCGATTCTCATCCAGTTTGTTCGTATTAAATAATTATCGGCTAGGAAAAATAGTCACATATTTCCCAAAATTTGAAACAGATCTAGAAAAATTGAGTTCTATCAAACTACATATAAGAAGGCAGTTTGATCCCGATCACGTGGCTGATTCGGAGATTGCGGAGGGAGGATATGTATGTACACCATATTTGCACAATGAATCGTCGTCAAAATTGAAAGAAATACTGGAAAATTCTGCCTACATTGATGACGTGTATTTTGCCACTGCCACTTTTTCAGAAGATGGTAATGCATACTTTCCGTCGCATAACAATACATATCTTCTTGCAAGATTTCGAGACAGACATAACACATTAGAAGAAGTTAACAAGTACAAGCAAGAGCAGCCAACATTTGTCTTCTCAAGATATACAGAGTTCTTTGAAAGATTCAACGATCAAAAACTCAATCTTGTTTCTGTTTATTATCTTGATCACGGTCACTCTGAATCTGATCTCTCAGACTTGGCACTGATAGTAGCAAAACGCAATAGAGTAAGACGGGCAGAATGTGGAACTTTGTACACATCATCAACGGAGGCTCCCAAGTTTACTTTTCCATATGTGGATAATTTGGTTATCTTCGAGGTCTCAAGTGGAAACACACATCAGAGTGACAACAAATATTGTGAAAAAACAAGAAAGGAAGTTGCAAGAAAAGGAATCAGGATGACCAATTTGTTGAACCTTTCGGTTATAGAAAAAATCAAATAAAAAAGTTATATACTCTGCCAAATTCTGTTTGTGTGATGAGCAAGCCTTCTGAACTAGGTTCACTTAAAATTGGTTCATACATCTTGTTACCTGTTGATGCCCCAAACCAAGAACCATGCAAGATAGTAGAATATGATACCAGTAAACCAGGAAAACATGGAGCCGCGAAGGCAAGAATCGTAGCTGTTGGAATATTTGACAAAAAAAAATACCCGCATGTTTCCCCTGTGAGTGCACAGGTGCAGGTACCGTTAATTGACAAGAGGGTGGGCGCTGTCATATCAAAAACAGATGTAATTGTTCAGGTAATGGACTCTGAGAGCTTTGAAGTCTTCGATGTGTCACAGATAGAAGACGAGGTGGTGGATAAGGTAGCCCAGGGACAAGATGTCGAATACTGGAAGGTAATGGATAGAACTATTATAGTCCGAATCAAGAATTAGGTTCGGATGCTGATGATGACGAGAAAAGCCAACTGATATCATCGTGATGAAGATTATGAGTAATTGAAGCATCCAGGCTTTCTCTTTCTCGAATGAGTTATACACAATGACATGCGTACCTAATACGTGAAAGGCCTGTGCCACGTATGTCTTGCATCAAACGTTGAAGTTACATTAAGGGGGCATCTGGCTCTGTGTTACAGCTGCCTCAAAAAAGTATCCGAGCTGGAAAAAAATTAATTGAATAGATACAATAAGAGTACAAATTGAAACTTGGATCACTTTTCTCAGGAGGAAAGGACAGCACCTTTGCCACTTACAGGGCAAAGTTGGAAGGCCATGACATAGCATGTCTTGTGACCATATTCCCAAAATCTGAGGAGAGTCACCTGCTGCATCATCCAAACATTGGTTTGAGTGTACTTCAGGCAAAAGCTATGAACATACCTCAAATTACTGTCGGTCTTGATTCTGATGATATTACAATAGAAGTTGATAATCTAAAAAAAACACTAAAGGCTGCAAAAGAGCAATTCGGGATAGATGGAATAGTACATGGAGGAATCCGCAGCGTATTTCAGAAAAACCACTTTGAAATAATTTGCCGCAGTCTGAGCCTTGACGTTATTGCCCCACTTTGGAATATAAACGAGATATCATATCTACGTGAGATGGTACAAACTGGATTTCGGTTTATTGTCACAAGTGTTACTGCACATGGACTTGATGACTCATGGCTTGGAAAAGAAATAACTGCACCAGATGTAGAAAAATTAATTGCCATATCAACCAGGTTTGGGTTCAACGTGTCATTTGAGGGAGGAGAGGCAGAGACATTTGTGGTATCATGCCCTTTGTTTTCCGGACATATCAAGATTGTAAAATCAAACAAAATATGGGATGGGTACAGAGGAAGGTTTGAAATAACCGAAGCTGTTTTAGAAGAGCAATGTTAGATAGCCTCAAGACAGGCCTCCGGGCTGCATTGAAAAAAATAGTCAACTCGTCTGCCATAGATGAGGTACTAATCAAAGAATTATCTAAAGACATTCAGAGATCACTGTTACAGTCTGATGTCAATGTAAAACTTGTCTTTCAGATTACAAAAAACCTAGAGGAGCGCTCACTCAACGAGACTCCGCCGCCCGGACTATCAAGAAAGGACCACATTGTAAAGATATTGTATGATGAACTTTCAAAATTGCTGGGAAATGAGAACGAATACACTTTCCAGCCAGGAAAGATGAACCGTGTGCTAATGCTTGGAATTCAGGGTAGCGGCAAGACAACAATAACGGCAAAACTTGCAAAATATCTGACAAAGCAAGGATACAGGGTCTGCGTGGTTGGTGCAGACACATACAGACCCGGAGCCTTGACTCAACTCAAGACAATGTGCGAGAGAGCAAATGTTGAAGTGTATGGCGAGGAAGATAATAAGGACTCACCTGAAATTGTAAAGAACGGCCTGAAACATTTTGAGGGAAAGAACTTTGATATTGTACTGATAGATACTGCTGGGCGACACAAGGAAGAAAAAGATCTATTCGATGAGATGACTCGAATAAGTCAGGTAGCAGATCCTGACTTGGCATTGCTTATCATTGATGGTACAATAGGACAACAGTGTTACAACCAGGCAGAAGCGTTTCATAAGATAGTTCCAGTTGGCGGCATCATCATAACCAAATTAGATTCTAGTGCAAAGGGCGGTGGGGCTCTTGCGGCTGCAGCTGCTACCGGTGCTAAAATAATGTATATTGGAACAGGCGAGCGAATTGATGATCTGGAGAAGTTTTCACCAACTAGGTTTGTTGGTAAGATGCTTGGTATGGGAGATATTCAAGCCCTGCTTGATATGGCAGCAAGACTGGAGACTGAGGGAAACGAAGCAAGACTCAAGCGCATATCACATGGTAAGATGAACATGGAAGATTTCTATTTCCAAATAGAAGAAGCTACAAAGGCAGGAGGTCTACGAAGCATAATGGAGAACATGCCTGGAATATCTGGAATGGTAAAAGAAGACCAGCTGGATCAGCAAGAGGAAAGGATGGAAAGGTGGAGATATGTAATCCAATCTATGACAAAAGAGGAAAAGGCCGATCCAGATCTCATCAACGCATCGCGTGTAAAAAGAATTGCACGAGGTTCTGGCTGGTCTGAACATGAGGTAAAGGAGTTACTCAAAGCATACAAAAACTCCAAAACCATGATGAAGGCATCAAAGGGCAGGCAACTGCAAGGAATGCTGCGCAAGATGGGTCTTGGGTAAATTCCGGCATGTCAGTAGTATTTTCAGGAAGATTCAATTTATGCAGGAATATCAATGTATTCGGCTGAAAAGCGAGTTTCAGATAAGCGGGGCTACAAACATAACAATCACAGATACGCCCATAATTACGACAGTCATCCAACCAAGGATGTTTGATAACAATCCATTTGTCTTATTACCAAGTATTTTCTTGTCATTTGAAATCTTCAACAGCATTACAAGTGGCATATTTGGTACAATTAATTGAACGGAGGATCCCATTGCTCCAATGTATGAACCAATGTTTATCGTGTTGGCGATCAGCAGTGCGACAATAGGAGTTGTCGTCTTTTTGGAATGTCTCGCTTTTAGGACACTTACAAGACCCTTCCCAGTGACAAGATAGACTACAGCAACAAGTGCTATCACCCATGGCAGAAAAATCCCGCCATGCCAATACATGTTGAGTCTATAGAATATGTCCGGAGTCCAGTGGTTATTGTATGCCGGATTTAGAAACGGCGTCACGTAGTTTACTATTGGGGATATTGCCATAACTCCTACTGCCCATACCATAGCCCAGCAGAACAGGAATTTAGCGTTAAAATACCGTTTAATGAGATTTCCCATCAACTTGTCTCTATTACATAATGCATAACTCGCCAGTTAAAAGATGCAACAAGAATTTCATTACTGAAAATCAACAGCAACTGCACTCTTTCCTTGTATCATTTTATGAACATTATACGCGGTACCTCAACTTGGTGTTTTCTTGACATCTTCAGGTGCAAAGAACCTGCCATATTTGAAATTCTTGAAATGTATTTTAATAAAAATGCCTCATGTATGTCATGTGATTATGAGTAAAACAAATTAACTGCCCTTTACGGTTTGCAGATACTTTTGTCTCTCACTTGCAAGTTCAATAATGTCTGTTTTGCTTACCACTCCCAAAAGCGTTCCATCTTTGTCACAGACAAATACCTTTCCTACTCGTTTTTGAACCATCTGTAGAAGAGCTTTTTCTACGGCCATATCTGACGGTACAACTGCAAGGTATTTTGAAGGAATCATGATTTCTTGCACCTTTAGAGTATTTCTTTGATGTTCTGGAACAGTCATTATTGCCTTGAGAGTTACCATCCCCAAGAGATGTCCTTGGCCATCAGTTATAGGAAGTTCGCTTTTCATGCTGGTCATAAAAAAGCTCTTGAGTACTAGATCAACAAATTCATCCCCTTTAACCGATATTATTTTGGTGTTCATGATGTTGCCTATCACTATACCCCTTAGCGCAGTTGTTAGCTCAAATTGAGACATGTATGATTGGGCGCCACTGTGCAAGAACCAACCTATCAGAACAATCCACAATCCACCTACAAAATCTCCTCCAAAAATTGTCATGAATCCAAATCCCATGAAAACATATGAAATTATTACTCCTAATGTGGTTACAATCTTTGTTGCATAGTGATAATCCTTTTTCCATCTCATCAACCCTGCACGCAAGACTCTTCCTCCATCAAGAGGAAAAGCTGGAACCAGGTTGAAGGCACCTAGCATAAGATTGGCAATAGCTTCATAGAACAATATGCCTTTGATCTGGCCAAAGTATGCTGCAGCGTTACCTAGATTTGCCCCATTTTGTGAAACTAGCCATATCAATAGTACAAAAAATGCTCCAAGACCTATGCTAACAAGAGGACCCGCAATAGACATTTTGAATTCTTGATGAAAATCGCTTGGCTCCTTTGCAATGTCTGACACCCCTCCGAAAATAAATAGTGTTATACTTTTGACTGGAATGTTGTATCTCATGGCAACAATTGAATGCGCCAACTCATGAAGCAGTATGGAGAAAAATAAAAGTACTGTTGCAATAGTGCCCATAGTCCAATAATCCACAGATGTTAGACCTTTCACGTAATCTGGCATGAAATATGTCGAAAGGGTCCAGGCTATTAGGAAAAATGTGATAATTAATGTGAAATGTAACCGGATACTAATTCCCTTGATGCGACCTACTTGAAAAGACATTTTTGTATATCATCTAGTTGATTTTTTCATTATGAATTGAGACTTTGGCTCATCTCCATCTGATAGGCATCTACAATATCTCGTGCAGTAACAATTCCAACAAGAGAGCCGCCTTCTGTCAACCCCAATCTCTTGATTTTTTTCTTCGTCATGATATCTGCAGCTTCATTTGCCAAAATACCTTTCTCTGCAGTAACAAGTGGAAATGAGGAATATTTCCCAACCTTATCTTCCAGAACTGCCCCCTTTGCAATAGCTCTGACTAGGTCTCGTTGAGTGAATATTCCGTATACTGTATCTTGCAATATCAGAATACTCCCAATGTTTTTTTCATGCAATAGATTTGCGGCGTCCAACACAGTTGTATCATATGGACAATGATAGACCTTTGTGCTTATGACCTTCTCCAAGCTCTGCGCATTTCCTGTTTCTCTAAATGCCCTTAGCATATCCGATGCCGTGATGGTTCCAACAAGTTTGTTTGTATCTGCAAATACTAGCAACCTTGACCTCTTAGATATCATCAGTCTTGCTGCCTCTATAACAGTGGTGTCTGGCGTAACGGAAACAAACGGCTGGATAAAAGTTTGTTTTACTCTTTGATCCATGCTCTTTTCTCCAGATACGACATGCCGAAGAATCTCTCGTTCTGTCAATATCCCAAGAGGCATTGGATTTTCTTCATCCATAACAATTAAGGTGGCAAAGCCACTATCTGCCATGAAACTTATCACAGTATTGAATGAGACATCAGGTTTTACGGATATTGGATACTCTGACATGTAATTTCCAACTAAGAGGTTTTTTACGTCTAATATCATAAATGTGGTTCTAGATCAAGGTATTTGACTTTAACTAGAGATATCAAAGATGATAATGTGATTCCAAGTTTAAGTAAGAGCATATCTCAGACTGAAGATTGAAAAACATTTGGCTCTAAATATAGCAGCACGACTAAACATTCTAAAACTAGATTTTTTAACAGGTTCATTACATTCAAAGATATTTTCTTTAGACAAAAGTTTAGAATTTCATTCTTGATAATCTGTTAAATTTTCACGCTAATTGAAGATTACACGTTATTATCATATATGATAATCTCCTTTTCTGTTAAAATAATTTCCATGTTAACTTCTTGTGATATGCATATTATCTATGAATGGCACATATTTGAAGATTCAAGAAATTCTGGATGGATTTACACATGAATGAAAAGTTGATTGATGAGACTTCACGTGATGTTGTTTGTACCTGCAAAGTCTGCAATCACGACATAGCTCGTGACTGCATAAAGGCAAACTGCGCTTGTTGCAAGACTGAGGATCACTCTATGATCTTGGATGGAATGATAGGATTTGGCTCAATTCATAAAAAATGAGAGACACGACTCGATTAAAATTGGAATTGATGCCATTGAACTATTTGGAGATCTTGTCATCCCTCAAGGATCAGATGGCATTGTATTATTTGCCCATGGTAGTGGTAGCAGTAGATTGAGCCCAAGAAATCAATTCGTGGCAGGCGAGCTTAACAAAAAAAGAATCGCGACTTTACTGTTTGATCTGTTAACTCAAAAAGAAGAAGAGGCCGATCGTTTTACAGGACATATCAGATTTAATATTGCTTTATTGGCTAACAGACTGGTAAAGGTTACAGACTGGATCCTTAAAAACCCCAAAACAATGAAACTCAAAATAGGATATTTTGGGTCAAGTACGGGTGCAGCCGCAGCGTTAATGGCAGCTGTAGAAAGATCAACTATTGTCAAGACTGTGGTCTCTAGAGGTGGAAGGCCAGACTTGGCTGACAGTCTTGGGAATGTCAAGTGTCCTGTGTTATTAATTGTCGGTGGTTACGATCAGGAAGTAATAAAATTAAATAAAATAGCCATGTCTCAAATAGGCAGTAAAAAGAAATTGATTATAATTCCTAATGCTACTCATCTATTTGAGGAACAAGGAAAGCTAGAAGAGGTTTCGCATTACGCATGCGAGTGGTTTGCAAAGTATATTGGAGAATCAAAGAACATATGATATTCAAGAACAGGCTTGATGCTGGAGAGAAACTTGCAAAAAAACTCGAGTCATTAAAAAATGAAAATCCGATCATCTTGGCAATCCCTAGGGGCGGCGTGGTAACAGGAGATGCCATAGCAAAGGCATTAGGCATAAAACTTGACATAATAGTCTCAAGAAAGATAGGTTTCCCACATAATCCCGAAGTTGCTATTGGGGCTGTCATGCACGATGGCAGTTTTTTTCCAAATACTGATATTATACAATCTACCAATATATCAAAAAAATACATAAGCCAAGAAATTGCCACAGAATTAAAAGAGATAGATAGGCGATTAATGAAATTTAGGGGAAGTAAGGAATATCAACTAAGTGGTAAAACAGTTGTACTTGTAGATGATGGTATCGCCACTGGTGCCACAGTGTTTGTTGCAGTAGAATGGGTCAAAAAACAAAACCCGAAAAGAGTAATTGTGGCAGTACCTGTAGCTCCAAAAGACACAGTGAACAAACTATCTAAAATTGCAGAGGTGATAGTATTGGATGCTCCGGTGTTCTTTAATGCAGTAGGAGAGTTTTATGAAGAATTTGAACAGGTGGAAGATTACAGAGTAGCTGAGATAATGAGCAGTTATGGATATAGACCAAAGATCCTAAAATAATCGCAAGTATTTGAGCCTCGGACATTATTCATCGTGATAAGAATCACAGTAACTGTCTAGCTTTTTGAAGTTCCCAGACCATCAGATCTGTTATTTTTGACAGATATCCTTTCTGATCAGTACCACACCATTATTGCCATTGCAGAATGATTCCTTAGAATATTTCC
>DAHUYT010000005.1:54877-64368 GCA_027315065.1 Nitrososphaerota archaeon
AAACCGTTGCAGTATTTTAGAACAAGAAAATACTGCTCTTTGCAAGAGATTAGAAAAACTAGAGCAGGAGAACAGTCATCTAAGAGAAGAGATGGCATCGAGAACTCCATGTTCACAATATACCGAAAAAAACGGGCCCGGGGGGACTCGAACCCACGACCTGTCGCTCCGCAAGCGACCGCACTATCCAAGCTGTGCTACGGGTCCACAAAGAAACTTTCAGTTAACCCGTTATAATACATTTCAAAAGTTATGAAAAAATCAAGGAGACTTCAGTTTCAGCCTTTTTTACAATGATACGATTCATTATCAGTCATGAAATTACAGCCCCAATTATTGTCCCTGCCCAGTAAATCCAGTGAAAAATCCCAATAGCATATTGCCATTATAGGTCTGATACAACCTACTTTAGAGCAACATAAACTGTCCCATCTTCTTCTGAAACCGAATATAATATTAAATCACCAGATTTTCTCCATTCCATGTCTTGCTCCACCCAAGTGTCCTCTTTTTTCCAAGATTTCATATTTTCTAGCTTGCCAGTAAAAACATTATACTCATACCCGTGCATATAACATACAACACGATCTCCATTAAAACAGCCCTTTGAAAGAGAAGCCCCTTTGTGAGGACAAGAATTGTCACATGCAAACAATTTCCCATTTCTTCTTCCAACTAAAATGTCAACCATGTCAATACTAACTTTCATCATTGTATCGTCAACCAATTCAGAACTTTTACAAACTGGGTATCTATCGGTCTTGGAATACTTCATTATCTAAAATTAAAAAAAATGAAAAATATTTAAATTGATTCTTAGAGGTGTATAAGACCGCCTTGCGATCCAGTATGTGGTGATTGACCAACAAACTTTCTTCTAAAGTGTCCAGATGGTCTCTTCGATATCAATTCTATGAACCATGCCTCATGCTCTATTTCTTCTTGCATTATTTTTTGGGCAATATCATAAGTTCTGTGATCCTTTCCGGCGGTCATATCACAGACCTCTCCCCAAGAGCGTATTGCACACTGTTCAGCTTCAAGAAGTACTTTCAGAATTGAATTGATGTCTTCCCAATTATCTGGCAAGTAGGCATCAGGACAACCTGCTTGGTCTGCAAATTTCCTTATGTCTTTTGGCAGATTTCCACCCAATTCGTACAATCTAGGCACCATGGCTTCAAAGTGATTTCTGTCCTCTATTCGGGCATCTTCTACGATTTCCTTAATGCCTTCTCCTTCAAGTCCTGTACAGTGCATTCGAAGTATTGTGTAGTAGTAGTATGTCGTAAATTCCGCTCCCACTCCCTTAGTGATGAGCTCTTTCAACTTCTCGACATTAACACCGTTCTTTTTTAGGACTTCAAGGCCAACAACATTTGGGACTTCTCCTTTTGTCATAGAACTCCTCATATCCCTCCAATTATTAAATCATCTTTAAACACAAATACCACAAATGGCAGCAAGATTAAAATATTAAATAATTCAGATGCAGTTACAAATTATCAATAGTTTTAATGACATGCTACACTATCAAGATATCAGCCATTGAGTACAAATTCCGGAGATTTGACAGTCATGCATGGAAAAAGAAATTCTCAGAAACCTTAATTTTTTGTCAGATCAATTAACTTCCATGACAAAAAGAAAACCCGTCCTTCTGATTGACGGTTCAGAGAAATCAAAAGAAGCTATAGAACTCTTCAAAAGTAAAGGAATAGAGTATGTAGAGTACGACATGAGGAAGTTTTTAGAAAGCTGTTGTGGTGACCTGCCTACTACTAAAGCACCCTCTGTTTTTGCCCTAGAAGGCATATTCAAAGATCTCGAGGGCGTCAGAGAATATGTTAGCCTAGACAGAAAAAACTCTTCTGTGCCTGAAAGCGAAAGTGCGTATTGGTAAGAAATTAAATTTCATGAAAAAGGCGTTATCTAAAATCTGCTGGGATTAACCATCAATCACTCTGACCTCTGGATATACAATATAAAAAGACTTGAATCGATCAGGCAAAAAATAAGTAGGGTTCGTTTAATTCATTTGTTAGATGTTAACTGAAGGAGAGCCAGTTCCAGATTTTGCATTAAAAGATGCAGAAGGCAAGACTCTCAAAAAAGCAGATTTTAAGGGAAAAAAATATGTTGTCTATTTTTACCCAAAAGATTTCACACCTGGGTGTACAACAGAGGCTGCAGAATTTGCGCGAGATTACAAGAAATTCAAGAGCGCCGGAATCGAGATAATAGGAATCAGTCCTGACGACGAAGAGTCTCACAAAAAGTTTGGTGAAAAGATGAACGTCCCATTCATCTTGCTTGCTGATACTGGCACCGATGTGGCAAAGAAATTCGGCGTATGGGGAAAAAAACAGTTCATGGGGCGTGAATACATGGGGGTAAACAGGACAACTTTTCTAGTGGACGAAAAAGGAAAAATTTTCAAGGTCTTTGAAAAAGTAAAACCGGCAGGACACTCACAAGAAGTATTAGATGCCTTTAAGGCTTGAAGCCAGCTGGTAGTGTACCGCGCATAGTTTTTGGTTTTGCCGGTTCTGGAGCCGGTGGAGGTGCAGTAGTTTTTGATGCTAGTCCTGTGAATTGTTTGTTTGCTGGGTGATATGACAATCTTGGCCTTGTTGCAAAATACTTGTTGCCAGTGTAACCTGTAGAGCTTAATTTAGCATATGTTGGTGACACTTCGCCGGAGTATGCTGATTCTGCAGATGTTGTTGCTCTTGGTTCCTCTTTTGGTGCTGGTGGAGGTGGTGCCTTAAAACCAGCTGGTAGTGTACCGTGCGTTGGACCGGATGCTGCAGGTCTTGGTTTTGGCTGTTCTGGTTTTGGAGTCTCCTTGTGAGCAGGTGGAGGCGCATTAAATCCAGCAGGTAATGTACCGCGTGAAGATGATGGTTTTGAGGACTGGGCAGTGTTGGTGTGTTTTGCCTCTGCTGGTTTTACCTGTGAAGATAAATTAGTAAGCTTGGCTTCAAGCTCTGCTATTTTTGCCTCAAGTTCAGTATTGGAAGATCCTCCCTCTGAGATTTTTTTAGTAGAACGCGTTTTTTTTGCTTTAGATTCTTTTGACATGTATTTGATTTCTGGTAAAGTAGTTTATTTAGATTTTGATCACGCGTAATTATAGTATTTATAGAAGTTTTATATGACTAAAGGCCGGTTTTAAGACATTGGACGACTTTGAGAAGGAATACCCAGAATTTGACTGGAAAAACACGCCAGCATATAAGCACCCAGGAGGAAAGGACTGTCCGTGTCCAAAGCATGAATACATAAGGGAACAGATCAACGTAGCCAAGACTGTAAGCGAGACCTCAAAGGAGTCTGGTATTACGTTAAAGTTCTGCCCCGACCATTATCGAGTTTATCTACAAGAGGTGATTCCCGCAATGCCACTCAAGTACCGAATCCTCACTAGGATCGCGCTAAAAATTGGGGCAATAAAGGTTGAACAGCTAAAGTATATGCAATCTGACCAGTGCTTTTACTGCAGGTTTGGCTCTGGCGGTCACGACAAGAAGAATGAGCTTCCCCCCGTTATCTAGACAGGACCTATCAAAAGTTTTGGTTTGTTTGGAGTGTCATGATGACATTTTTTTCCACAGAGTGGGCAGGTTATCCTGTCCAAAAATATGCATTGACAAATGTGCGACTTCATGTAACTGTCTGCAGTCCTGCTATATTCCCCTGTCCCGTTACAAAAAGAACATTGAGCATCTAAAAGAATAATCTTACCACCGCCCCCACAGACAGAACATTTTTGTCCGGACAACTTATGCCATTCCCTTAGAGGATATTAAAGTTCTTTTGTTAAAACCCTTTCCTGCTTCTAAGTATTAATCTAGTTAAGCTTATACCCAATACATATTCAATAGACGTTGTGCCAATTGAAGAGCTTTCCGAGTTTATAGACAAACTCGAAAACGCAGGAGAGCTAAAAAGAGTAAAGACACATGTTGACACCAACCTCGAAATTTCAGAGATTCTAAGTCGTGTCATGTATTCAAATGGTCCTGCAGTACTTTTTGAAAATGTAAAAAATCATGACATGCCAGTCTTAGGAAATGCTTTTGGTTCAATGAAAAGATTAGAAGTTGGACTAGAAAGTTCTGATTTTACAGAAATTGGCCAGAGAATTGTAGATATGACTCGCATGGAGGTCCCAAGTGGAATATTCGACAAACTACGAAAACTTCCAGAACTTTCAAAGATGACTGATATTGCTCCAAAATTACAAAAGAGTGGTCCTGTAACAGAAATGTTTGAGGATTCACCGTCATTTGAAAAAATTCCAGTCTTGAAAACATGGCCAAAGGATGCAGGAAGATTCATTACATTTGGTCTTGCTGCCACAAAACATCCAGAGACTGGAGTTAGAAATCTCGGAGTATACAGAATGCAGGTTTTAGACAAGATTCATGCCATCATGCACTGGCAAAAACACAAGCGCGGCGCACATCATTATGATATCAAAAAAGAATCAGGTAGCAAGATAGCGGTGGCAGTAATAATAGGTGCAGACCCTGCTACAGTTTTTTCTGCGGTCGCGCCAGTGCCAGAGGGGCTTGACAAGTACGTCTTTGCAGGAATCGCAAGAAAGACAGGAATCAAGACTGTAAAATGCAGAACAGTTGATCTAGAAGTGCCCGCAAGCGCAGAGATTGTACTTGAGGGATATGTAGACCCCTCAGATGTAAGAATGGAAGGTCCATTTGGGGATCATACTGGATACTATACACCTCCAGAACCGTACCCAGTATTTACGTTAACTGGAATTATGAGGAGACAAAAACCAATCTACCTGACTACAATAGTAGGAAAACCAATCTTGGAAGATGCTTTTATTGGCAAAGTAATAGAGAGATCATTTCTTCCTCTTATCAGAATGTTTCATCCCGAAGTAGTTGACTTTGCAATGCCTGCTGCCGCGTGGTTCCAAGGTATGGCAGTAATATCAATCAAGAAACGATACCCCGGACAGGCAAAAAAAGTCATGATGGGTTTATGGGGAATGGGTCAGCTAGCACTGACAAAAATTTTTGTGGTAGTCGATGAGGATATCAACGTACATGACATGAATGACGTGATATGGGCAGTTACAACTCGTGCTGATGCTGCAAGAGATGTCACTATAGTCAATAACACACCTACTGATACTCTTGACCCGGCGTCTCCTCTGGTAAATCTTGGCTCAAAACTTGGAATTGATGCCACACAAAAAACAAGGGAAGAAGGATATCAGAGAGAAATTCAGGAGATTGTAAAATCAGATGAGGAGACCAAGAAACTTGTGGATTCCAAGTGGTCCAGTTACGGGCTTTAGTGTGTTTTTACAGGGTTGTAAAAGTTGTCACGCTCTTCCACCTGATATCCGATTTGTTTTACAGCATCGATGATTTTAGGCGCTGTAAGTTCTGTAGATCTTGCACCTGTGCATGATACTACTTCCTCTCCAAGTAGAGTTCCTCCAAAGTCGTCTGCACCATATTGCAATGCCATCTGGGCCATAGATATACCGTTTGTGAGCCAGGATGACTGGATGTGCGGTATTAGACCATCATACATTATTCTCGATATTGCAATCATCTTTAACAGCTCTGTTCCTCCTGCGGCATACTTGACTGTCTCTTCTTTTTGCATGAGCGTATTGTTTGGCTCAAAGCTCCATGGAATAAATGCCATGAATCCTCCAGTTTTTTCTTGCAGTCTTGCAATCTTTACAAAGTGTTCCGCAATTTCTTTTTTTGTCTCTACATGACCATACATCATTGTGGCTGATGCTGGAATGTCAATGCTGTGTGCCTCTTCCATTATTCTAAGCCATGTATCACTTGAGATCTTCTTCGGACTTATTATTTTCTTCACACTATCCACTAGAATCTCTGCTCCGGCTCCTGGTATTGATTGAAGACCCGCTTCTTTTAGTCTTACAAGCACTTCCTTGGTGCTTGTGTGTTCTACTTTTGATATCATGTCAATCTCAGACGCCGAGAGTGCATGAACTCCCACTTTGGGAAACTTTTTGCGAATGAGGCGGAACGCATCTTCATAATACTCGATTCCAAGCTTTGGATTATGTCCGCCTTGAAACATTACTTGCGTGATACCAAACATATCCGATGCAGCTTTTAATCTTGATTCAACCTGTTCTAATGACACAGTGTATGATTCATCATGTCCAGGAGGTCTGTAAAATGCACAAAACTTGCAGTCAGTGATACATACGTTAGTATAATTAAGAATCATATTGTTTACAAACGAGGCTTTTTTTCCAAATTTTTTTCTTGTAAGATGTCCACCTACAAGACCCATCAGATGAACATCATTAGAGTCCAAAAGCCTCAGACATTCATCATGTCCAGGTCTTTTTCCAGCAATAGAATTTTCTAAAATATCTCCTATTCCAGAATGATGAAGTTGTTGAGTTAGTTGGCTCAATTATTTTTGATCTTTTTCCATTGTATTTAATCGTTTGAAAGCCAAAATGATGAGATTGGATATGAATTGAAATCAAGGCCAACGTTAGACGATGCTTGCAATTTTTCATCTGACCTAGTAGATCGGTCAGACGCAATCTTAACCAACATTGTCAAATATGCATGGCATCATAGATTATGCCAAGCCCTCTCTAGTTCACTATTTAGAATACGATAACAGCTGTGATGGTCATGTGACGCAGTGTGTGGGGTGACTAGTCTACAAGTAAAAGAAAAAACAAGATGCGGCAAAAATACATTAAAAGATACAAACATGATTTTTCTTGCAATCATTTTTTCTTCCTTGAAAGGGGCTTTTGTAATCCACCAACATGTAATTTTCATTACACTTTTCATTGAAATCTTTATGTCATACAATGGAGGCATTCCACTTTTGCCACTATTTTTAAGTAGGGCATGCCAAGGATTAATTCCAATGGTTAGCGGTTTCCAAGTTAGAATGAATCGTATACTACGAAACGGCAAGATGTTGTGTATTCCAATGGACCATGGAATATCCAATGGTCCACTAAAAGGAATCGAGGATCCATATGCTTTGATCTATACATGCCAAAATTTTGGCCTTACATCTGTTATAATTAATAAAGGGATTTTCAAGAACCTGCCCAAGCCAACTAAAATTGGATTGATAGTTCATTATTCTGCAAGTACTTCTCTTTCCATGTCTCCAAACAGAAAGATGCTTACTGGCTCTGTTCAAGAGGCATTGCGTCTTGGGGCTGATGGTGTGTCTTTGCATATCAACATAGGAGGAAAGGAAGAGCCCGAGATGCTCGAACAACTGGGAACAATCGCAGACGATTGCCACAAGTGGAGCATGCCATTACTTGCAATGATGTATCCAAGGGGAGAGAACATAAAAAATCCACATGACCCTGCCATAGTTGGACATGTGGCAAGAATTGGCGCAGAATGCGGTGCCGATATTGTAAAAACACTGTACACTGGAGATGTAGATTCATTTTCCAAGGTAGTAAAGAGCACTCCAGTTCCAGTAGTAATTGCTGGCGGCCCAAAAGCAAAAACTGACAAGGATATTTTGCAAATGACAGAAGAAGCAATGCAGGCAGGTGCCAAAGGCGTAACGTATGGCAGAAACATCTTCGAGCATTCCAACCCAGCCAAGATGACTCATGCTCTTGCTGCAATAATATTTAGAAAGGAATCGGCAAAGGAAGCTGCAAAGTACCTTGACAAAAAATAGAGAATTAATCATAACCCCAAAGGTATCAAGGGATCATCTTACCAAATTTTTAATCGAGGTAGAAAAAGAAGGCATCAAAATTGTCAATGTGGACCCTTTAACCTTAAAGGGAATGAAGACAAAACTTGCAACTATTTACACATCGCAGAATGCAGACTATGTCATTGTAGATAAGGTGATCCAAGTCAGTGGAAGAAAAATTGGAATGAGGTTCAAGGTGTTATCAAATGCAGATATTGAAAAGATATTACAGTTTTCAAAGGCAGGGCTTGACTTTGTGGTAGTAGAGGTAAAAGACTGGAAGGTAATCCCTCTTGAGAATATTATCGCAAAACTTCACAAAATTCACACAAAGATATTTGCTATTGCCAATTCGCCTGAAGAGGTACGAAAGATGTTCTCCATACTGGAAGTCGGTGTGGATGGAGTCATGTTCTCTACAAGTTCTCTAAATGAGGTAAAAGAGGCACTAGTCTATCTCGGAACAAAAAGTTTTGATCTCAAGCCAGCAAAGATTCTTGAAATAAAAGAGGTTGGAAATGGTGAGCGCGTATGTGTTGATACATCTTCGATGCTTGGTCGTGGGGAGGGAATGTTAATAGGAAGCAGGTCAAATTTTTTATTTCTAGTTCATAACGAATCTGTCGGATCTTCTTTTACATCTCCCAGACCGTTTAGGGTGAATGCCGGAGCCGTTCACTGTTATGCGCTATCTCCAGATGGAACAACCAAATACCTTTCAGAGCTTGAAACAGGATCTGAAGTACTAGTGACTGATTCACATGGTAGATCTAGAAGAGCTACTGTTGGTCGCTCAAAAATAGAGAGCAGGCCCATGTTGATGATAAAAGCTCAGATTGATGATGAGGTAGGAGGCATAATTGCCCAAAATGCAGAGACAATAAGATTTGTCCGCCCCAATGGACATCTCGTATCAGTAACACATCTCAAAAGGGGAGATACAGTACTTGCATATGCCAAGTCAGCTACTGGAAGACATTTCGGCATGGAAGTAGATGATGAATACATCATTGAAAAATAATAATGCCGGTCCTGAATATTTGACTGTATTTTATACGCGTAAATCAATGATTGATTTCACATGCCATTTATTATATTGCTTGATGTTTTTTGTACCAAAAAATAGCAAAGACACAGAATGTACTACAGGCCAAATCTCAGTCTTGTTTTTCCAGTTACCAACACTGTTGACACCACAGCAACAGCTAGAATCATTATTGATATTGGACCAAATTCCGGTACTGTCTGGTTTGCAACCGTACTTTGAGATGATACAGTACCTGATGGGCTGGTAGTATTTGCATATGGATTTGCAATTTGTGCTGCAGCGTCAGGATTATTCATGCCCTGACCGCCCAGAGTGTCATTCTGGCCTGGAACAACAACATCATTGCCAGTGTCAGGAGACAAAGTTGAGTTGTCTCCAAAGCTTGAACCAGGGTTGCCAGGACCAGACAAACCACCATTTGAGTTTCCACTTCCAGCACCTGGTATCTGCCCGTATGCATCTTGGATTGAAATCATCATAGATTCAGAATCAGGCTTTAGGTTGGAACTTGTCAATGATACGCATGCGATAAAAAGGCCGCACAGTGCAAATAAGCGAGTTGCTCTTTTTACCAAACTTTTCACCTATTGTTTATCAAGATTTGCACTAATTAACCATTACTTAAAAGAACCCAATCCTACGTTAGAATAACAGAGTTACAAAGCTACGCAATGAATAATATCTACTATTTCTGATTTCACATAGAAAC
>DAHUYT010000060.1 GCA_027315065.1 Nitrososphaerota archaeon
CAGAATCGGTTGAGTCATTTTATAACATCATGCACATTGTCACAGATACAAATGGCACTGTAATGCAGGTAGGAAAGCAGAATATGCTAGATATCACATCTGATGTCAAAAATGTAACCTACAGTTTCCAGTCTCCATTTTCAATAGTGCAGGCAGGCCATGACAGGTATTTTTTGTCTCCACCGCGGCAAGGAAGTTTTGATGTTACCATATTTGCACACAAGGCAGGTTTTAGGCCAGCAAGCGATACCGTACACTTTGTAGCAAAAAAGATAATTGATATCAATATAACTGCGGCTGGGAACAACGGTGCCAGACTAGGTATAACTCCAGTCATGACTATAAACAACCGGACATTTGTCGCTGCTACTCCCTTTAACGGTACATCAGAAATGGGCCTTGCACATATTGACATACCGCAGCAACTTGACATTGGAGATAAAAATTACACGCTTGATTTTGTTGATATATCAGGACACAAATTTGCAGATGGAAAAATGGATCTCTTTCTTGATAGTGATACAAATATCAAAATAAAATATTATCTGATGTTAAAAGTAGATGCGCTGCAGGCAAAAGGCGGAGGAATTTATCCTTATGGAAGCACTGTGACACTTTATGCGCCTGAGAGATGGCAGCTTTTGTTTCTGGTGCGCCATGTCTTTGACCACTGGCAAGGCGACCACTTGCCATTTGATTCAAAAAAAGGTGATGTGAGTTTTGTTGTAAAAGAAAATGTCTTTGCAACAGCGGTATACAGGCAGGACTATACATACCTGATGCTTGCAGTAGCTGTACCTGTTACGGGATTTTATATGATGAAAAAACGTAACAGTATCGTCTGGAACATAAAAGAACTAAAGACCGCAGTCCATCTCTTTTGGCGCCCTAGGCAAAAAACCAGAACTCAAAGCTAGGCATTACTTGGATTTTTTAGCGTTTTTATGCTTTTTTTGTAAGACAAAAGACTCGGCATTTTCTGTTATTTTTTCAAGCACGGCCTTGGTTGTTTCTATATCGCGAGCCGGAATATTCCTGTATACTATCTTTCTTAGATTTAGGATGGCATCTACTACTGAACCCACAATTGACTCGGATTTTTTTGTGACAAAGATCCTGTTATTACGCCTATCCTTTGGGTCTAGCTTTCTTGTGACAAACTGGTCTTGTTCCAGCCTGTCGATGACTGGTACCAGAGAAGAGGCGTCAAGTGAGAGAAAATCTGCCAATTCCTTCTGGCTGATGCCATTGCGGATGGCTAGTGCTATGACAACCTTCCACTTGGCTCCTGAAAGACCAGATGTCCGCAAAAGCTCTACGTCAAGGGCCTTTTCAAGCTCCTTTGAGGCATTTCTTGATATGAAAGCTACGCTATTCTTATAATCTAGACTTTTTAGTTTATCTCTCAATGAGTGGATATCCAATCATTGGAGTTATAACCTTTGGGATTTTTGGTATCAAGAACAATGTTACTGAACAATGTGTCACAATTTTTTATTTATTCAAGTCCTGTGATGTAGCATGAGACAAAAACTCCTAATTCCTATCTTGCTTTCTGCACTCATAATTTTTCCGCAATATGCTTTTGCAGACGTGTCATTTTCAGACTCTAACAGTACTGCAGTACCATCCTCTGATGCATCGCCATCGACTCTAAATCTTATATCATCCATTAATACCGCCAGCTCATCCCAGTCAAACTCATCAAGTACAATAAACTCTACTGCATCTCAGCAGACAATACAAAATACCGGCTCAGCACAATCAAGCTCATCAAGTACCATAAAGTCAAACTCTACTGCATCTCAGCAGGCAGTACAAAACACTAGTCTAGCACAGTCAAACTCCTCCAGTACCATAAAGTCAAACTCTACTGCAGTCCCACAGGCAACTACACAAAGCACCAGCTCAGCACAATCAAACTCATCTAGTACAGTCCAGTCCACATCTGACATTTCAAATTCGACAAGCGCCACTTCATCAATTACAGTAAATAACTCGGCTACAAGCTCGGTCAACAGTACAGGAGTAGGTCAACAGTCAACTCAAAATGTAAGTTTTAATACCAATATTTCCGTAAATGTCCAGATTCCAGTTTGGATTCGTAACGACGCCAAGTGGTGGTCTGAGGGTGTAATAACTGATAATGAATTTGCACAAGGAATTGAGTATCTTGTACAGGAGAAAATAATTGTAGTACCTCAAAGCACAACTAACCCCAATGGAGTGACAGGAGAGGGAATTCCGTCTTGGATCAAAAACAATGCAAGATGGTGGAGTCGGGGGGAGATATCAAATGACGACTTT
>DAHUYT010000061.1 GCA_027315065.1 Nitrososphaerota archaeon
AATGAGAGGGATGGAGAATAGAGAATCTGCACAGAAACTCATTGATGCATATAGGATACACTACAATTTCATTCGTGAACATGGAAGTATTAAAAAAACACCCGCAGAACAAGCAGGAATAAAGTTAGACCTAGGACAGAATAAGATTGAAAGCTTGATCAAGATGGCTTCTAAAGGAAAAAAACAAGGTAATTAAATACATAAAAGACAGAAAGTCTTTTCATTTTTTATGAAGACAAAGTGGAGTTACAGGTGTAAAAACTGCGGTCACACAGGTAATCAAAGTGCAGGTAATCCACCGTACATATTTCATAATAAATGTCCAATATGTGATCAGAATACATTAGAAGAAACCTAAAACCTCGAAACTTAGCACAGAGAAAAATCAATGTGCAAACCTCAACAAATTAGCAGAAGTCCATATCAAGTACTGGTAAGTCTTTGGGGTTTGAATCATTAAAATTTTCTCTGTTAAGTTTCGGGGTTTCACTGAGGAATAGAAATGCTCCTGCGGATATTCTATACCAAATTTTACCATTAAATACCATAACGTGATGTGGATAATCTGTATCAAAATAATAACTTACAATCACACCTTTGAAACAAAAATGGGAATCTAATCTTTTGTAAGTAACTATCCTATCACAATGGTAACAAATGACATGAGATTGCGGTCTAAGATTCATATTGATTTTGTAAAGACCATCCTAGGTATCGTAGTCGTGGTTCTTTTAGTACATCAAGACCTTCACTTGTATCGTAAACCCAATTATCCAAATTGATTTGCGGTGTATCTTTGAATTTACTCTTTATGTCCATTTTTTTATCTATATTTTGCTTCATTAACCCTATTTGTGAATATAAGGCAGCGACCACCTCAAAAGGTACTCTTATTTCATATTGAATCACTTTTTCTCCTTCATTCTCAAAATTCCGAAAAGTCTTTTGATTAGTTTTTAATCTTCTTTCAAAGAAAACCATTCTACAGGTGGAATTACCCTCTGGTTTTAAGATTATTCCATCAGAATAGGTAGTATTATGTTTAGAGATATCATCTTCGTCTTTTGGAACTTTCGAATCGTAACTCATCTTATTATCTCCCTCTTCGTTTTTGATTTTTGTTTAGGGATGTTCCAATATGGCGATTTACATTTTGGACAGATGATAGGCAGTTGTTCGATCTTAGAACGTGGTATCCATCTATGATTACACCTTGAACATTCATAACCTTCCACTTCAAACTTTATTTTCGGTGCCATGACTATACTTATGTAGGTATAGTTTATAAACATAATGGTTATATACTCGACTAGTATATACTTAGTTAGGTAAGACATGGTAATCAACAGAACTCAAATCAGCACGCGGGAAATGAAAGCCCTAACCATTGTTGGTCAGAACGATCAAATCAAAAGAATCAACGCAGTAACTTACAAAGTAAAATCACA
>DAHUYT010000062.1 GCA_027315065.1 Nitrososphaerota archaeon
CTAGACTCATTGAGGGGGGTTCTAGGCAAGTTCCTTAGAGGATCTTTGTTTGGTTTGGGTTTCTTTGCAGTACCTTTGGCAGGTATAGGCGGTATCTTGAATGTGACCGATAAGTTTGCGTTTGGAATACCTCATTTGCTAGAGTATCCTGGGTTTGCTGTACTTGACCTGTCATCTATTGCCTTGATAATATCTATGATTGCATATCCTCGTCTTTCGGGGAAAGGTTATGGCAAGATGAGTATGCAATATTATCTCCTTTTACTTTGTGTGATTGGCGCCTTTATAGCTGCAATGCTTGGATATGTAGCAGCATACATTACTGTAAGTGGCCCTGCGCCTCCACTTGTTGCTCATTACATAAATTCCACAATGTATCCCGTTCTTGGTTATTACAACTCAACATCAGTTGTAACATTTACAGAAAACGTGGTGGGCTCACATTCCCATGCAATGCTGCCGATACTTATGGCTGGCGTTGTAGTGCTTGTCGCAATATTTTATGGTTATAATAATTGGCCTAAAAGGGAAAAGGTTATCTCATCAATAGGTTTTGTCATAATGTTTTGTTCCGTAATTGCAACATTGTGGATTTATGTGGCGTCAGGCATAGGCAATTACTCTATACCGACATTTTTTGCATCAGGTCCTAACGGTATTGCTGAAGATGATATGATCACGGGCTTTGTAGGACTAGGGGCTTTGTTCATTTTAGCTGCCTTGGTATCATTTTCAAGAAAAGGAAAGGTCAAAGGCGTTGATCCGTTAATCAAGGACCCGCTTTTTATATCCGTGTTAACTGCTTGGGTTATAATATATCTTGTAATACCAGTAAATGGGTTCTACATAAATTTCAACGAATCATTTTATGGTGCAGCTGGAGCCGCATTTGATTCCTCATACACAAGATTTCATCAAGATTTTGCAATGTTTCTTCTCCCATCGCTTGTCACAACTGTTCTCATATTCGAGATTTTTGGAATATCTGGTAAAACTAGAACGAGGGTAGGGTATCTCTACATCTCAGGTCAGATAATCACCTTTGTTTCAGGCGAGATATATTCAATGGTTGCATTAAATCCGATGGTTCTGTATGCTGCATCCTTTGGAGGAGTTCTTATGGCACTTGGAGTATTGACTGGGGTAAAGTATTTGAGCAAAACCGATCTTCAAGCATCATTATCTTGAGATCATCCAAAGATGATGTTTTTCATTCAATATGTTAAATTCAATCAAATCTACTTATTTCAACGAACGCATATGGAATTTCCAATGCAGTGTAGGTTTGCACCAGAAAAGTCTGCGCCAGAAATATCAGCATTTGTCAAGTTTGCTCCTGTCAGGTCAGCGTTTCCTAGATCTGCATGGCTTAGGTTTGAAAACGCCAAATCTGCATTCCTGAATA
>DAHUYT010000063.1 GCA_027315065.1 Nitrososphaerota archaeon
TAAATGTTTAGTTGAGACTCAAAAATATTGGAAGTCTTGAAGACAGGGATAACAGTTTGCAAGTCTTACAGGACTTCGGATCTTTTGTTGTCTCTAATCTATTAATTTTTAATATGCTACAAGGTGAGTCCTGTAGGTCTCTATGCAGTATTTGTTTTTTACACGATGAAATATTTTCTAACCTTGCATTCAACAATGTAAAACCTATCTAGGGTTTTCAACAAGGGCTAAATGAAGACATTACAATTTTTTGTTCCGAAATCACAGTATCTGGCATATCTTGAACCGAATCTGGCGTGACATTGAGTAGAAATTGCTTGCTGATTGAATAGAAATCATTTTCGTCACCGTTGAACTTTGCAAAAATATTGTAAGTACCACCACTAATTCCCTTTGGTGTCGCCGTCCAACTTACGGCAAAATTTCCACTATTGTCAGTTGTAGTACTTGTAAGGATTCTAGTGCAATCATAAGGCGAGTCATATTCTATAAATACAATCCTGTTTGAAAGTGGTGTTTTGTCATCTGAGGTCAAAAGAGTTCCTGAGAAAGTTAAGTGATATCCTTGCTGTACAGTGCGCGGGATGGATTTTAGATCTAGTGTAGTGTGATGTATCCAATAGTACTGTCCAAATGCTAGTGGTTGGAAAAGCATAATCATTGCCCAACTACTAATATTGTAATAATGAAGAATTTTTTCAACTCATCCATAAGTTGTTTTAATCGTTTAAAAGTCTAATACAATAACATGGCAGACTGTGCTTTGAACCGTTGACTAATTCCCACTAATTTCTATTAATGAGACCGAAAATCTACGTTAATTTAAGTGATCAGGTCATTGGAATGAAAATGTGATCTGGTGTTAAAACTAGTATCCTCGCCTATCAAGCCAGTCTGACACAATCTTGTTTGCAAGCTCATTTGGATGCAGATCTTGACGGTGTGATTGTACCAATAGCCCACGTGTCTTTCTCTTTGACAACCTTAAGGAAACATTCTGTTGTAATGCCAATGATCTTGCCTTTTTCATTATCTTTTTGTGGGATAAATTCGGATTGTATGCTAAAACCTTGAGATATCGCTTTTTTGTCTGTGGTTCAAGTTCTGATATCTGATGCGCGATTTTAACTGCTTTTGAGACATCTGGAATGATTTGATACAACTTTGTTGCACC
>DAHUYT010000064.1 GCA_027315065.1 Nitrososphaerota archaeon
GGTATCTTCCAAGGTACGGTGTATTTCACAACCAACTTCCAGTCATCTGGTAACAGGTTGCACGTTTCAGAAGGTGATACAGTAACAGGCGAGTACGATGATAGAACATTGCCTCCGCCATACACCACGGCTGATGACTTGCGCATGACCGCGACAACATTCATTGGTACAGTTGTGCCCCCACTCGAGAGAGCGCCGGCCAGCAACCCAAGAATAGTTGACTCGTTTGGCAACGCAATCAACGGTACCGTAAAGACAGGTCAGCAGATTCAAGTAACTGCTGATTTAGCTAACGGACAGAACACCGACCAGCCATTTGCATATCTTGTACAGATACAGGATTCAAACGGTGTGACAGTGTCACTCTCATGGATCACAGGTACATTGACTGCAGGTCAGTCACTCAACCCGGCCCAGTCTTGGACTCCGTCAGCTGCTGGCACATACACTGCTCAAATCTTTGTATGGCAGAGCATCTCGAATCCAAACGCACTGTCGCCACCATTGAGTACGACTATAACAGTACAGTAGACTAGTCCAAAAAACAACTAACTTTCCCCCTTTTTCCTTTTTGTAAATTTCAGGTAACGCGAAGTTATCCATTGGAAAATTTCATACTGTGCTTTTTAGCTCTTTTTTGTAACTGATATTCCGCAACAAGAAAATTGAATGTTTTGTTTACACTTTTTACGGCCTAAAATAACGTTACTCAGGCACAAACATATGTTAGGATTAACAAAGGGACTAATTTATCATCCAAAAAATCTAGAGATCCCATTATTGCGGAATGTGGGTTGTAAGACAAAAGATCCAACAATAATTTTTCAACAAAATGAATTTGAAGCAAATAATGAAACCATTTGGGGTGAATGAATCGCTCAAAACATGTGTCAAGAAAACATGTACTAAATTGAAATATCAAAGCACATCATATTTGTATTCATGGAATCATCACATCATATTTTGTCTAAACTGCAACAAAAATTCCAGATGTTGTAAAAAAATACATCAAGGAACAGAAATGATCCCAGCATACAAGTAAAACACAACCGGAATTTTTTGTGATCTAAACATTGCAAAAAAGATTGCCAACTTTGCGATCAGGATCAAATCTGGCATGTAAAAAAATGTAAAACAT
>DAHUYT010000065.1 GCA_027315065.1 Nitrososphaerota archaeon
TATTCCAGAAGAGGAGTAAACTGGCACGATTATGCCCTGGAATATCTCAACGGAACTTCACAAAGGTAAATGCTTACCAAAATCTTATGATGATATAAAAATACCAGAATCTATAGTCTATAACCAAAATACCATGATGTGAAAGATCATATTAAAAAGATGATTAACCATGTTCGTCAGACAATAAATAACCAATCTGAGTTATGCCATTTATGAAAAAGCGCCCCATCATGCTTGGAATTGGCGCTGCGGTTTTTATTGTTGTATCAGTTTATCTATCCTCATCGCCTTATGCCCTAACTTCAGTTCCTCTTACAACTAATGTCATACACAGCGCTTTCGCACAACAAGCAGAGCTTACCCTTCCAGAATTATTCAAACAAACCAAAGACTCGGTAGTAGAGATCGAAAGTACTGTATCAAATCCCACTTCGTCTATACTTATAAATGGGATACCATCTGAGGGTCAGACAACAAGGCTTGGATCTGGTTTTATCTATGATGCACAGGGACACATTGTTACAAATGACCACGTGGTTGCAGGTACACAGACAGTCTACGTTACATTTGCAGACGGGAACACATACACGGCAAAGGTGATTGGTACAGATCAATACAACGATATGGCGGTTCTAAAGATAGTTGATAATTTTACCGGTGAAAAAATTATACCATTACAATTGGGTGATTCATCCCAGATTCAGGTAGGACAGGATGTAGCAGCAATTGGAAACCCATTTGGTCTCACGCAAACAATAACTCATGGAATAATTAGCTCCATTGGACGCTCGCTCTCTGAACCTACTACCGGCGGATTTTCAATCCCGGGAATCATCCAGACTGATGCTTCAATCAATCCTGGAAATTCTGGCGGTCCAATGCTTGATATGTATGGCCATGTCATAGGTATGAACACTGCAATACAATCTAACAGTGGAGACTTTGCAGGTATAGGCTTTGCAATTCCATCTAACCAGATTGCAAGAATAATTCCTGTCCTTATCAAGAATGGAACATATCAACATCCATGGCTTGGGATTGAAGGAAGAAACATGGATAATGATTTAGCTCTTGCAAACAACTTGCCAAGCAACTACAAGGGTGT
>DAHUYT010000066.1 GCA_027315065.1 Nitrososphaerota archaeon
AACTTGGCGCTAGCTGGATTCAAATCCCGCTGGATTATCGCACAAAATGCGGCAAAATCATATTCTTAACGCATCATTTGCGCCATCTATTTGCACATATTCATCATTTGCGCATAATCTGCTTTGTTGAACAACTCTGAATCTAGTTATTAATTTTGCAATTTCTCGATATCTTGTACTCATAAGTTGCCAACTTATGGGTAGGTGTAGAGTGCCACAATTAATGTCCATGTTTGTTGACAGAGTTTGTGTCCATGTATTCGTCATCTTTTGGCATGTCTAAAGTATTTTCTGTCATGGTATTGGATGCTGGAGTCTTCCATCCAAGCGTCTGGTTCTTCCTCCAGTAATTGTACCTCCTGTCAAACTTTCCAAGCTCTCTTTTAAAATGCGAGAGCGATGAGAATCTCACCTGCATTATCAGTTCCTGCCAGAGAACCTTGTGGTATCTTTCTATCTTGCCCCTGCCTTTTGGATGGTATGGTTCTCCATAGATTGGCCTGATGTGATACTTTGCAAGCTCGGCCTTGAACTCTTTTGCTATGAACTGTTTTCCATTGTCAAGATATACCTGCCGTGGAACTCTTCCCTTTCTTAGCGCATGACATAATGCGTCAATTGATTCTTTTCTGCTTTTGTGCAGATATGCTCTAGATACAACGCGGTAACGTGAGCGGTCGTCCGTAAAGCCTGTTACATAGATTCTTCCCGTGCCTGAAATCCTGAACTGGAAGGTGTCTCCCTGCCACATCGAGTCAACGTATCTTCTCTGGAATCTTTTCGATGGCTGGGGTTTTGGTTTGATTCTTACAAGCATCTGGCGTCTCTTGATAACACGGTGTACAGTCCTCCAGTGACAGGGAAATCATATTGGTACTTGATCCGTCTTGCGCCCCATGACGGATGCTTTTGCTTGAGCCTTACTATTTTATGTTCAAGATTCCTTGGAATGAAATGTGGATG
>DAHUYT010000068.1 GCA_027315065.1 Nitrososphaerota archaeon
CCAGTACTCAGCGTCTCCGTTTTTGGAAACTGTCCTGAATATTTTTATGGTTCCATATTCTTTGAGGTAGACTGTTCTGCCATGCTTTGGTATTGAAACATCGCTTACTGGAATGTCTTTTCCGGTATCTAACCTGACAGTCCTGTTGCTTTTCAGCCTTGTCAGAAAATACCAACCAAGCTTTGTGACAAGATTGAGGTTGCCAATGCTGCAGTACCAGCTGTCAAAGAGCACATGTGATGGATTCATGCCTCTTTGCTTGGCCTTTACCAGCATCTCCTGGAAGCGGTCATTTTTAAGGCCTGTGACAGGTGCGTCGTAGATCCTGCAGTCACACGGTACGCGCCTTTTTCCGTCTGTCCACAGAAGCGTGATGAGGTTTATTCCCTTACCACACATCTGTGCTTGCCGCCCCAGTGCCATGTTACAAGGTCCATCTTTGCGGCATACGGCTTGTCAAGCGTGGTGTCGTCGACTATCAGCACGCCCCCGCTGCCTGTCATTACCTTTGCTTCCTTCCAAACCGTCTCAGTGTCTTGAGTCTGTCGTTGTAGAAGGCGCGTAAAGGAGTCATGGGAGGGGGTGCGGAACAGCTCCGCAGGCTGGCATCTTGCAGCCTCGGTGCATGTAAATTTCTTCTGGGATGCTATGAGAAACTGTATGTAGTCGACCGATCGCACTTTGGTTGGTTCATTGCAGAGATGGGATCGTCCTGGATCTAAGATTGATGGAATAAATCCTTAGGCCATCTTGTGAAGGCCAACTGCGTAACTCCCATTGGTATCTCATATAGAATCAATTCATTGTAATCTATGTCCCCCTTGGATGATATTTTTGTTGCTATGATTCAGCTGCTATTTTTAAAGAATATCACTTATAC
>DAHUYT010000069.1 GCA_027315065.1 Nitrososphaerota archaeon
TTTGCAAAGACATTGCATTATCTGACACCACAGGCATTGCGCCATCTTTACACTATGATTGCGCAAGAATTCACAATACAATTCACGAACGAATCATAGCTAATTCTGGAATTCGTTGCAATTCTTGGAATTATTTTTCTTGTTAGTTAATCTAACCGCTTTCGTTCGCGAAAAACTTGGAATTTGCGTGGAATTGTCTGGAATCAGGAGTAGAATCGATGATTCGTGTCTAGATATCATACCAGATTCGTGCCTGTGAAAAAGGGAATGGCCTAGTATTGGTATCGATTTTAATATCAAAAATTAAGAGATCTGAATTACTAATTAAAATCCCTAAAGTAATTACACCGAAATGAAACAAAACAGATTACATTTGGTGTACAAAGTTCTTATAAAATGTAATCCGTTTAACAAATGGTATCTCTTGGAAATCAAATACGTTGAAAAGTCTTTTATCATAGAATTAAATAAAAAAATAATTGGCGAATGGAATGCCAGACATCCTCAACTGCCAGAGTTTGTAAATGTATCTGAGACAAGACTGGATGAAGTGCTACAAATTGTGGAAAATGTAGGAAATCCACTTGTAACAAAAGATCAAATCATAACCAAGGCGGCTCATCTTTTGGGTGGGCTTGCATGGGCACAAGCGTTTAGTGGTGGAAACAAAAGGACGGCAATATTGTCTACGACCGTATTTTTGCGAAGAAACGGTTTGAGCATAACATTTCCAAGAGAAGAACAGCTGGAATTAAGGCAATTCTTGTTTGCCATACAGGAAGACAGAGAGCAGCTGCAACAGGAAATAATTGATAAATTAATTTTATATATCAGAAGGAACGCAAAATAGTCATGACCCAAGATGAAGCTCAATT
>DAHUYT010000006.1:0-55752 GCA_027315065.1 Nitrososphaerota archaeon
GTTTGCTCCTGTCAGGTCAGCGTTTCCTAGATCTGCATGGCTTAGGTTTGAAAACGCCAAATCTGCATTCCTGAATATCACATACCCAAGGCCTGCATTTTTCAAGTTTGCACCATGCAGGTTGGTTCCGGTAAGATTAGAATTTGACAAGTCTGCATCCAAAAAGTTGGCACCTGATGCATTAGCTGATGTGAAATTGATGCCTGTCATGTAACACTCTTGAAAGTTGGCACCACTTGCATTTGCGCCAGATAGATCCGAGCCTACAAATTCTGAATGGTTAAAGTCAGTATTTACAAGCGTGATATTTTCCAGTACAGCCCAGTTTATGGTAGAGCTGCCAAGAGAAGAATTGCTAAGGTCGGCGCCAATCATGTCTGTAAATCGCAAATCAAGATACTGACCCAAGGCACTCACCATATGCGCATGTTGGAGATGGGCTCCTGGCAAGTCAGCATTTCTCACATTGGCATAGTCTAAGGTTGAATGTTCAAGATGTGCACTAACAAGGTAAGCCTTTTCAAGATCTGCGCCAGACAGGTTGATTCCGGTAAGGTTTGAATCATGGAGGTCAGCATGACTTAGGTTTACACCTGCAAAATTACAGCCAGACCAGTCAACCAGTGGAAAGTTTACATCTTGACAGTTTCTGGGCTGTCCTGCCTGAACTATTCTAGAGCTTGGCGTCATGGTGAGCGTATAGCCTTCCTCTGCTTTTGGCTCTAATTGTAGCAAACCATGTTCAATCGCATATCTGTATGCAGTGATGAATGTTGATTCACTTATCTTTCCTTCGTTAGCCCATAGTGCAGTCTTTTGTAACCATATTGGTGGATTGTAATTTTCATTTTCTTCTTCATCTTGGGCTGAGACCAAATAAGTAGAGACTGGAATCGTCATAACAACCAAGATTGCCATCAATATTACAACAAGATAGAAAGATACACTAGTCATCTCGGATCAATAAACTGTGTGGTGTTGTTGTATTTTAGTTGAGAAGGTAAATCTCAAAATTGATTCTAAAAAAAGAAAATATCTTTTATGGGATTAAAATCTTAGTAATTCTCGGTTATTTCAAAAGCAGTTCTTTTTGGTTTTTGTTTTCATATGTCTGACTAGATAACACGCCGTATCACACCAATTAATAAAAAATGATCATGGTTTTCAGTTTTGATAATCTACGTCTGTCTAATATCTCAAGTATGCGTCTGTATATCATGGCTAAAAGACCCAAGAATGAAGAGGAAAAGGAGAAAAAAACATTTGAACGAGAAGAGATGAAAGAAGAAGCTCATCAACTCGAGCTTAAAAACCAATATGAGATTGATGAAGAAGACGAAGAATTAATGGACTGACAAATGACTGAAAAATGTCAGTGTGTTGAATGCGCGATTGCCACTCACAACTTTTCAAAGAGGATAAAGATGGAAAATACATATGCTTCAGCTGCAGACTTGGCAAACATCTGCACAAGGACTGAATTTATCATTCTAGTTCTTTACATACAATTTAAGGCAAAAGTCATTTAATTCCACAAATTTTAAAAAAATGACAAGCTCACTTTTGATAATATCGTTACCAGAAGTGAGAATCGTGAAATGCTTAAGTAATTTCATGGATATATGATCAACATGGTAAAGGTCACCAACGAAAAACGACTTCCTGCAACCATTCGCAATACCTGGTTTGAGCCACTCTATTCTCCTTGGACTGACATGCCTTGGTTTAAAGAGATGGAATCAGCTTGGTCCCAGGCATTTGAGAATTTTGACCGCGTGTATGACATGTTTCCAAGCTACATGCATCAATTTCCAAAAGATGTAAGTTGCGATATTGCCGACAAGGGAGACAAATATGTTCTTACTGCAGACTTGCCAGGAATTGCAACCGATGAGGTAAAGGTAAATGTGTCAGGAAGGCAGGTAGAGATATCAGCCGAGCACAAGGATGTAAAAGAGGAAAAGTCAAAGGAATTCATCCGAAATGAGAGATCGTTTCTAAAATACCAGCGTTTTTTGACAGTTCCAGAAAAGATTGTCGAATCATCTATAACAGCAAACGTAAACAATGGTATTCTAACAGTAGAACTACCAAAGAAGACACCTTCTAAAAAAGAGGGACAGCCACAAGCAAAGGCGGCATAACCCACAATTTTTTTATAACAAAACTTATTCTCATTTTTGATAAGAATGTTTCTAGATATATTACTTGGTTCTGTATGTCGATAGCATCATTTGATTAAGATACACAACCTAACAAAAAGGTATGAGAACCTCACGGTAGTAGATAACATAAATCTTGAGATAGAAAAGGGCGAGGTATTTGGACTCTTGGGCCCAAACGGAGCAGGTAAAACCACTGTTATACACATGTTGGCAACTTTGCTAAAACCGACGTCAGGAACCGCTATCGTAAATGGTTACGATATTATCACTGAACCAGGAAAAGTACGATCATCCATAGGCATAGTCTTTCAGGCTCCAAGTAGCGACGATATGCTAACAGGCTATGAAAATCTTAAGGTACATGCATTTCTTTATGGCGTTCCATCGTATGAGAGAGAAAAGAGAATACAGTCAGTGTTAGGGCTTGTTGGACTTGCAGACAGACAGCACGATTAGGTCAAGAAATATTCTGGTGGTATGAGAAGGCGTCTTGAGATAGCTCGCGGTCTATTGCACAAACCAAAAGTGATGTTTCTTGACGAACCAACCCTTGGCCTTGCCATGGGCAGATATATGCAGAGCTTGGAAGGATTCCAAATGATAGTGAGTTTTGTTGTAGTTCCATTATTTTTCCTAAGTGGCGCCCTCTTTCCACTTGAGAGATTGCCTGCATGGCTAGCTGTCATAACTACAATAGATCCAGCTACATATGGTGTTGACGCTATGCGGATTACAATGCTAGGTATAGGTAACAGGCCTTTTGTACTTTACATTGCAATAATTCTTACTTACACTGTATCCCTTGGTATCATAGGAGCATATTCATTTGGAAGAATGAAGACTGTTTGTGCAATACTTAGAATTTCAGAAAAATCAATTTTCAAATACATCATCTTCTAGGATTTAGCGTATTACCATTACTGGGCAGACAGATATTTCAGATATGGTTCTGCTAATGCTGCCTAATGCCATAATTTTTGATAATCCAGAGAGACCCCTGCTTCCAATTATAACCAGATCGATGTCATTTTTCTTGATTAATTTTAATAACTCGTTAGTGGTTGAGCCTTCAAGAACCAATCCAATTGTTTTAATTTTTTCAGTAGCACATTCATCTTCCTTTTGCTGAATGATGGTCTTTGCAGATTGCTTAATTGAAGTTTTTATTTGTTCAATCGTCTTCTTATCCTTTGAACGTATCATGCCAGGAGAAGTAACACTGCTCATGTCTACAACAGTTACAATATGCAGAGCAGCACCGAAATGCTTTGCAAATGTTTTTGCTATATCAAGAGCTTTCTGAGAAAATTTGGAGTCGTCATAAGGGACTAGTATGTTCCTGTAGGAATTGTTTGCCATTAATTGATCTTAACATGAAAACGCAATTAAATTAGCTTATGAATTTCACTATTGATAATTAGATTCCATCCTAGGAATATGATAATACCGACAATAGATCTTCAACTAATTTAGACTAATCTGATTACACGCTGACAAGATATGACAAAAATGCCATTTTCATGAAGCCCAATATTCCCAGTCTTCTATCATATCCTTGTAAAAGTCCTTCTTGTAGTCTTCTGCAGATGATAGCATGGCATAAAGATGCTTGACAAAATCTGTAACCGTCACAATTCCAAGCGCTTGTTTGCCATCTGATACTATTACTCGCCTGATCTTATTCAAAATCATCTTTTCGGCAATCTCTTCAACGGGGGTTAGAGGGCTTACCATTACAAGTGAGGGAGACATTAACTCTATTGTCTTGATTTCTGCAGGCTTTTTGTTTTGAGCCACAACTTTTGAAAGCATGTCTCTTTCAGAGATTATTCCATATGGCTTGTTGTCTTTTGTAACAACTATGCTACTTACCTTATTCTTATCCATTAGTTTGGCAATATCAGATGCTGGAACATCGGATTCTATTGTGACAACTCTTTTTGACATTATATCGCGTGCCGTGATCATGCAAAATATTAATTGGCTTTAGTATAAAACAGATCTCCAAAATTATCATCTGTGATAATGAGCTAAAATCAAAGTTGAGAATGCTGTATATTATTTAATAGACTAGTGGTTGTATCATGACCAATGCATGATGCAATCATCGTTCAAGATTTATTTTTGCCACATTCCAAGACATTGATAAGATCCAAGGTCAAACCGTTAACTTGTTACATATGCAAGCGGGAATTAAATGGAATATCAATTACTGCCAAGACTATAAATAAGAAAACGGTTTTTCTATGCTCTCATCACCTTAAAGCCGACCTAAAGCAGATAATCTTGAGTTGATATATGACGCTCCAGCCTGAAATTAAAGAGATCATTGAAACAAACATGGATCTTATGCTAAAGCAAACAAGAGCATACCTGCCATTCCTACGAATTGCTTTTCCAGAGGTACGAGATCTCTCTGAAATGTGTTATAATCTCATGGTAGGAAATGCATTGACAACTTTTCTATCGCAGTATGCGTTAAGAATACAGAGCCCAAATGAGAAAGATTTTGCAGAGTTTGGAATATTGGTAGAACCATACAAAAAAAAGTAAAGGAGTTGTTCTAAATAATAATTAAAAAAATTCTTCTTCCTTTTGACGGTTCTATCTTATCCAAAAAAGCTCTAGAGCTTGCAAATGATATTGCACGTAATTTTAATGCAGAACTTGTCATTTTTATGGTAATCCCTGTATATTATCCACTTGGCTATCCTGTACTTTCTAGTTCGACTGCAGCAAATTATCAACAAATTCTAAAAACGCTCAAACAAGAAGGAGAAAAGAAAATGAGCAAAGTGGTGGGAAAGTGCAGGGAACAAGGAGTGAAGGCAAGCTACAAGTTAGTAAATGACGATGTATCAAACGCAATCATAAAAGAAGCAAAGAGAACAAAAATAGATTTGATAATAATGGGAAGTAGAAGGATGACTGGCATATCATCAATTAAGCGTCTAGGCAGTACTGCAAGATATGTATCAGAGCATGCTCCATGTCCTGTAACTTTGGTGCATTAAATTATGATGTGTTGTGCCAAATCTTGTAATTTTCTTATCCGTTCTGGTGGTATGCCGGTGTCGTTAGACAATTGATTTGGATCCCTTGAGATCAAGTCTTTTGCAATCATGATCTTATTTTCATATAAAACAGTGATCTCTCTTTTAGAAAGCGGCATGATCGTTAGTGGATACAGCCCATGTTTTTCAATCAATTTTTCAAGACTGTTGTCAGGAGGATATCTCCAAGACAAAATCTCTTGCCCAACACATGATGCATAGGTAATAACATCACTTGAAACTTTAGTATTAGTTATCAACATTTCAGCATCAAAATGCGAGCCAAGATCTAAAAATCTGGCATGAGTGTAAAGGGATTCTTTAATGCCCGTAAAGATTCCAGTCAGATTGTGATATTTACATTCTATCATGTATTTTTTATTGGTAGCCTTGGAATAGGTTACAACATCTATCTCATGTTTCACACATCTTCCAGCAAGTTCTGACCTTAACGATTTTATTTTGTGCCCAGAATTTTCAAGCACTTTTGCAACGTATTCTTCAAACTCATAGCCAGCTGGACCCATGCGCATTATGGACTCCTTTAATCTATACTTGTGTCTAACAATTTGGCCATTTTTTTCCGAGGCTAGTGCGCTAAGCACCATTTTGTATATCTCCCTAGTGTCTGTACCGTCTCTGATCTGACCTAAGATCTTATTTACAATGCTGTGAGCTAATTTTCTGGAAGCTCCTGCTCGGATACATGTTCGTTTGACCTTTCTATAATCAAATGGAGCCCTCGTTCCATCTGCCTTGGTTATGTATATTCGCTTATTTGCGTAATTCAAATTATCTACCTTAGTATATTTGGATAATGATGCTTTAGAGATAAACTATTTCCAACACATGAACGATAGACAAGGGTCATTTTGGCATTGCATAGGTTTTGTTAGGTAATTGGAACTTTCTTGCCTGCAGTAATCTTTGGAATCACTATGGTCAGAATTCCATTTTTTAGTCTTGCAGAGATCTTTTTTGTATTCACATAAGAAGGAAGCGCTATGGTTTTTTTCAAGTATTCAAATTCTGTAATATCGCCATGCCTTGAAACATGATATGCTTCTTCGAGTTTAGCTTGAACTACTATGTGATTGCAAGTTACCGTTACAATGATGTTTTTTTTCTTTACTCCTGGAAGATCAATTTGGAGGATCCATTTTGAATTGTTTTCAGTCAAGTGAGATAACGGTACAAGCTCTCCATGTATGAAATCATCAATTAATCTATTATCAAATACCGCATTGATACGCATTTCCAATGGTGAAATAAATTCTGATGCCATTTCCCTATTTGTAAATTTGAGGAGGTTTTTGAGGTTCTTTTTCTTGCTGCAATACATTTAGTGTTTCTTCCATAAGCTGTCTTCCCTGTAATCTCAAATAGTTCATTTGTTTCTTAAATTCAGTAATGTCTACTTCGAGCTTCCCAATATTTGAAATAGTCTTGATTGTATGAATGGCAGATTCTGGATCAGGAAAAAAGAAATTACACTGTGTGAAGAGAATCAAGGACGGGATTGGAGAGTTCTTCAGATAAGTAAGTATGATTGCATCTGGTCCCGATATCATACCAGTAAGAAACTTTGGAATTTCATTTTCATACATTATAGCATCAAGTTTTTCATCGGTAGAAAGGCCGAATGTCTTTATATTTTCTATGTTTTTTTCAGAAACGTGGATCCCATTAATCATTATAATGATGTCTATCTCATTCTTCTTTGAAAATTCAATCAATGATTGAGAAAAACTAGATGCCATCTCATAATCTATTGGCATGTCAGCAAGAACTGCAAACAATGATCCCTTTTTATATATTCTAATGGGACCGAAAATTTCTCCATTGTCTATAAATACAACAGGAGTCATATCGGGATTTTCAATTTCTCCGATAATTTCCATGTCAAGTGAATGAATTACATATGAAACAGAAAGTATTCCTATCAGACCAGGTCCCGGTATTCCTACGAGTAATATTGACGGTTTATCCGGTATTTTTTCTAAACTTTTGATACTATTTTCACTTGTCAACGCAATTACTTCTTATCTCGTACTAGAAATAGTTGAAAGAAAACTATCACCTATGATTATCACTTGTGATATTCTTCGACATGTTATAAAATTAGAAAGAACAAAAGGCCACTATGGCTTCAGTTCAGACCACGTCCGAAGGAATACCTGTAATTGTATTAAAAGAGGGCTCAAAGCAATCCCGCGGTAGAGATGCACAAAGAAACAATATTGCCGCAGCCAAGCTTGTAGCGGAGATAGTCGCAACAAGTCTAGGACCTAGAGGGATGGACAAGATGCTTGTTGATTCGCTAGGGGATATAACAATAACAAACGATGGTGCCACCATTCTAAAAGAAATAGACGCTCAGCATCCGGCAGCAAAAATGATGGTTGAGGTGGCAAAGGCCACAGACAGTGAGGTAGGGGATGGTACGACTTCGGCAGTAGTTTTTGCCGGTGCATTGCTTGAGAAAGCTGAATCTCTAATAGATAACGATATTCATCCTGTCATAATAGCTAATGGTTACAAGAAAGCGTCCCTAAAAGCAATCTCATTTTTGGGAGAAATAGCACAAAAAGTAGAGCCCAAGAACAGAACAGTACTTGAAAAAATAGCAATAACTACGATGCAGACCAAGTTGATCTCAGTGGAAGCCACAGATTTGGCAAAACTTGTTGTAGATGCTGCGCTAAATGTGGTCACCCAAAAAGATGATGGATTCAATGTGGATCTAAATAACATAAAAGTTGAGAAGAAGGCAGGCGGTTCTGTTTTAGATAGCCGCATGATTAATGGCATAGTACTTGACAAGGAGGTAGTCCATAGCGGGATGCCAAAAAAGATTGAAGGTGCTAGGATTGCATTAATCAGTGCGCCTCTGGAGATAGAGAAAACTGAGTTTGAAGCGAAAATTAACATATCAAGTCCTGATCAGATCAAGTCCTTCATGGAAGAAGAGGATAGCATTCTAAAAAGAATGGTTGAAAAGATAAGATCGGTTGAAGCTAATGTTATTCTGTGCCAGAAAGGCATTGACGACATGGCACAACACTATCTTGCAAAATCTGACATCCTTGCAGTTAGAAGGATAAAAGAAAGTGATATGTCAAAACTTGCAAAGGCTACAGGCGGACGGATTGTTGGGAGTGTAAACGATCTCACTAGCAAAGACTTGGGAGAAGCAGCTATTGTAGAAGAAAGAACTATTGAAAATGATAATTGGGTATTCATAGAAGGTTGTAAGAACCCCAAGGCTGTCACATTATTGATACGAGGAGGTTCTCAGCGAGTCATTGATGAGGTAGAAAGATCTCTGCATGATGCCATAATGGTAGTAAAAGATGTCATTGAAAAACCCCTGATAGTCTACGGAGGAGGTGCGCCTGAAGCATATGTCTCTTTAAAATTAAGACAATGGGCCCAAACCCTTTCTGGACGAGAACAACTGGCAGTGGAAAAGTTTGCTGAAGCCATGGAAGTCATTCCGCTTGCGCTAGCAAGAAATGCCGGAATGAATCCAATAGATGCAGTAACTCAGCTTAGAGCAAAACAGAACGCGGGTGAGAAATGGACCGGTATTGATACAATCGATGGTCAGATAGGTGATGTTGAAAAATTGCAGATTGTAGAACCGCTCAAAGTAAAAGAGCAAGTGATAAAATCTGCAACTGAGAGTGCAAATATGATACTTAGAATAGACAATGTTGTCGCAGCTTCCAGATCTTCTGGCCCTCCTGAACCTCGTCCAAGCCCAGAAATGGGAATGTGATTAGGAATCATAAAACTGTATTATGGTTTTGAAAGAACTGATTTTGTAGTGCGTTACTGAATTTTCTACCACGACAAATTTCATCTAATATGGAATTTTTAATCGACCTTTTTTCTGGATATGTGCAGTTGTCGTATCAAATACATCGTTTTCAATACAAACATTTGAATCATGATTTTCTATCCATCTTGGAATTAAATCGAGTTATTTTAAGGAGTAACTGAAATATCTTTTTGTCTATCTTTCTAATTGATGCCTTCCATCGTTTCTTACTTCGTTTCGAAAGATTTCTGGCTATTCTACTTCCCTAGCGTATCAAAGACTTTTGAGAGATCCCGCCAATCTCTTCATAGTTGTGATTCTGGTATGGAGTGATTATTCTTGCTATTACCTCGTTAGTGATTTCTCTGCCTCGTACACCACTTAGATGTTTATATGTATCTTGGCTAGATCTAATTTCAAATTATCCTACTCGCTTCTAGTTAGTTTATTGGGCATATCAAAGATCATGCCAAGTTTTTAATTTGTAATGATTACACTGGAAAGCTCATTTGTTGATTGTGGTTTGTTCAGGATACCATTGATAGACATTATCACTATTGATATTATGAGTGGATTTTAAATCAAGCAGTAAACAAAACTATTTATGATTAAAACAAAAATAAGAAAAATTCTTGTCCCTCTTGACGGTTCCAAGCCATCTTTCAATGGGCTAGATGAAGCTATATACATTGCTAGACAATGTGGAGCTACCATCACTGGCTTGCATGTAATTTCAATATATCCCAGAAATTTAGGAGATTTATTTAATCCACTAAAAGCAAGGTTACTAGAGGATGCACGGAAGTTCATGGACAAGGCAGAGATCATTTCGGCTCAAAAGGGAGTCGTATTTCATAAGAAAGTAGTCATTGGTGACGCAAAATCAGATATTAACTATTTTGCAAAACAAAACAGGTTTGATCTTATTGTTATAGGTTCTAGCGGTTTTGGCCCTGTGAAAAACATGCTCTTAGGTAATGTCTCAAATACAGTAGTACACAAATCAAAGATTCCTGTACTTGTAGTAAAGTAGTGGAATGTATGGATATTCATCTTTGGTCTTTCCCGTATTTTGTCAATATCCCAAGAAGCAAGGTTGAAAATTCTAGATACAAAATAAATTACATGATGTATTTTATATTAGAATGTGAAGCCGTCAAGAAAATGTCAACGAGGGACTTGAAAATATGAACTCTGAATATGGATTTACATTAAAGAAACAGGTATCGACAATAAAAAACACTATAGATGTCATGTTAAAGAACGCGGAGTACGGCAATCATCAGAATTTTCTTCAAAATATAAGAAGAATAAGTGATGCTGCTTCGAAGATAGAACTACAGCTAAATGCAGGCATTCCAATACCCAACAAAAAAAAATATGGAAAAATTCTGGTGCCCTATGATAGTTCAGAGTATTCCAAAAAAGCTCTCGTTGAAGCAACAGACATGGCAGAATGGTTTAGTTCAGAATTGTATGTCATAAATGTCATTAACATCCCAACGGATGAGTCTCCTTCCATGATACAAGGCATTACTAGCAAGAAACTCAAAAAACTAAATAGAGATGTTCTGGGATCACAAAAAACCCATGTCAGTAAGATTCTTCAAGAAAAAATGAAAACATGTAAGCGGTTAGGAATCAATGTTTTTTATGATGTGATAATTGGAAAACCTGCTGATTCCATACTAAAATTTGCAAAAGAAAACAAAATTGATCTGATAGTTATTGGGAGTAAAGGATTAACTAAATTCAATAGACTCATGGCACTTGGTAGTGTAAGCAGAAAAATTTCTGAAGAGGCCAGATGTCCAGTCATGATTGTGCGATAGTTGTTTTAATCCAATTATTCACTAAATAAGCATGTGTCATCTGTGGCTTGAATCGTTATTGTGGCCTTAGACGACCCCATTTCTCCAAGGCAGTCCTAAGTTCTGGATGTGTTTTGGCATATTCTGGCAATGAAATTTTTTTCATAGCAGCTTCAATAGATTGCATTGCAGCGCATGCTCCATCACGTGTACCATTTGGATGACCGTGTATCCCACCACTCACTAATAACGCAATGTCGGTTCCCATTATTTTCAATACGTCAGGTATTATTCCCGGGTGTATGCCACCTGAGGAGACTGGCAATACTGGCTTTATGTTGTTCCAATGTTGGTATAAGACGCTAGATTTTTTGTGATTCACACGGTTGGCGGTAATCTCGCTTTTTATATCAAGAACCTCGCTTTGTGTTCCAACAAGTTTGCCAATCACAGTTCCGATGTGAATCTGATCCACCCCTATCAGGCGGCAGATCTTGGCCATAAATAACATTGATATGCCATGTCTTGGGTTCCTATCAAATGCCGCATGCATGGCCCTATGTGCATGGATTGCCAGTTTGTAGTCATGACATACTTCACGCAATGTCTGCAGGGCCGAAATGCCTACTGTGATCACATCTATCATTATATATTCAAATCCAAAATCATGCAGCATTTTAGCCCGTTTTATCATCTGCCTAGTTTCTCCGGTTATATTTATCAATGCAGATTTTCTCTCTCCACTTTCTTTTTCAGCCTTGTCTCGCATACTGGAACAAAATTTTACGCGTTGTTCAAACTTGTTAAATTGTGTAGATGTGAGGTTTTCATCATCTTTTACCAAATCAAATCCGCCAATCCATGTCTCATAGGCTATTTTTGCATGCTCTTTAGCACTCCATCCAATCTTGGGCTTGGCTACTGCACCTGTGATTGGCCTTTTTTTCACTTTGAGAAGTCTTCGAATTCCTTCTATTCCAAATTCAGGACCTCGAAAGTGTCTAGTGTATTGTATGGGTAGCAATACATCAACGAGCTTGAGATTTTCCAATGCCTTCATACCAAAGATATTGCCTGCAATTCCGCTTAACAACTGTGGCATGTTTCCTGGCTCCCATATGTTGATTGGATACGCAACTTTAACAAAATTTCCATTTATCTCAAAGGAGGTGGCCATTACTTTTTCTATAGTTTTTGGCAATTTGGTTAGTGTTGTCCAAGTGCCAGCTGAACTTTCCGAAGCTATCCTACCAGCTGCTTCAACACGAGACATTTTAAGAGCCGGTTCAAACCTGAAAAGGCATATTACATCGTTTTTGCTTGGCTTGTATTTTAAATCAACAAAATCTTGGTACCAATCAATACTTTTCATAGTAATTTTCTCAACTGATTTCTTGTCAAAATTCCATTCTCGTTTATCACGGCAGTTACGTATCTCCACGGAGTTATATCAAAAGATGGGTTTTGTATTCTGATTCCTTTCATGTTTTTTTTGTGTATTATCTTCCTGTAAATCTCACTTGCTGGCCTTTCCTCAATCCTGAATTTTCTCCTTTTGTCTATTTTGAGCGAGTTGGCTATTATGTAGAAAGGCTTGGTTGCACCTTTAGCTGCCTGTGCAAGAAGACTGGTTCCTATCTTATTGACCGCTCCTTCCTTTCTCAATGCATCTGCACCAACAATTGCCATATCTACTTGTCTTATGAAAAACCCAATTGCGTTATCACCAATGAGTGTTACGGGTATTCCTTCTAGTGCAAGTTCCTTTGCTGTCATGACTCCCTGCTCTAAAGGCTCTGTTTCACATGCAATGACAGAAATTTTCTTTTTATGTGTTATCCAAGCATGTTTGATAAATGCCATTGCCTCACCAGAGTGACAGTATGTGATTATCTTAGAACCCTTCTTTATGATCTTGTCTGAAGACGTTGCTTCTTTTTCCCCTATGTTATGCAGAGTATCAATCAAAGCATCAATTGTAGAAATTTTTTGACTGGCGTTTATTATTTTAATACAGTTATGAAGAACCACTGCAGTGGGTCTTGCCTTTTCCAAGCATTGTGCAGCAATCTTGAATCTAGTACCGAATCCATGCAACAGCGCAGTTTCTCTTAAAAAGAATAAACCGTGTAACGCAATCTGGTTTGCACCTTGAACCTTGAATTTTTTTATCTCATCTGTTGTTTGTTTAAGCGTCTTCATGGAGTTATCTGTCCATGATAAATGATCTTTTTACTAATGGTGATTCTTTTATTTTATGTATAAGCATCTCTGTATTATCACCTATCCCAAATGGTTCGGTTTCAGAAAGAATCTCTATTGCCCTTGACATCTTTCTTGACTTTTCTGAATAAATAGTATACAAAACATCTCCAACCCTTACCTTGTCTCCGACTTTCTTGCTAAAAATAATTCCAGCACCTTTGTCCTTTGGAGCTCCCGCAGCACGGGCCAATTCAATGAGTATCATATTATCCATCCAAGATATCTGCCCAGATCTTTTTGCTCTGACCACTGCTTTTTCTTCCCCTATGGTAAGATCATCGATTTTTATTTTTGAGTCTCCACCTTGCAAGTTTATGATCTCTCTCATTTTCTGCTCAGCTTTTCCACTACGCAAGACCTCTCGTGCCAATTGATAGCCATTCTTTTTTCCTACCATTTCAAATATGCTACCTGCTATGTGGCAAACTTTATCGACAAGATCTGGCACAACTGCCTTATTCATAAGCACGGCTAGGGCCTCTCTAGCTTCAAGGGATGGCCCCAATGTAAATCCTACAGGTTTTTCACCGTTTGTAAGCACGCATTGAGTATGTATTCCAAGTCTTCTTCCAAGCTCTATTAGCTCTTTGGCCAAAAAGTCAGATTCACTTATAGTCTGCATTTTGGAGCCTCTTCCGGTTGGTATGTCTATGACAAGATGAGATGCTTTGACTGCCTTTTTCTTACTCATGATAGAAGGCAGTAACATAGGATCTATGTACAAAGAATATTCGCTTCTAACAAAAATATCATCGGCAGGAGCAATATCTAGCGATCCTCCCCATGCTATGCAACCGTTACTTTTTCGTACAACTTGTTCCATCTCAGGAATTTTAAGATCTACTGGCATTAACGCTTCTGCTCTATCTGCCGTACCGCCAGCTGACGTGATTGCTCTTGATGAAACCTTTGGAATTGTCAAACCCATAGATGCTATGATTGGGACTACCAGTAGAGTGGTCTTGTCCCCGGGCACACCACCTATACTGTGTTTGTCCACTATTGTTTTCTTTCCAAGATCTAGTTGTTCTCCTGTTTCAACCATAGCTAAAGCAAGACTTGTTGCCTCATCCATGTCCAATCCTTGCATACTCAATGCAGTAACAAAGGCAGAAATTTCACTTTCATTCAAGTTTCCCTGTACTACATCTTTTACGATTTCATAGATTTCATCATATAGCAATCTTCTTCTAGTTAATTTATTGTGAATAAATTGAAGTGATTTAGGAAATGCTGCAATTGCAATATCTAAGACATGATTTTGTTTTAGACCAAGTAATTGTTTTACTTCCTCACTTATCCCAATAAATCCTCGATTGACTGAGGCTGTAGTTATATTGACTATGACGGTGAGTGTTTTTTTCTTGAAACTTATGGTAATCCTGCCAGATGCGCTTATTCCAATCTCTTCTGCGTCAGATTTATTGAGAAATACAGTGGGTTTTCCGCCAGATTCTATTCCCAAGATATCTGCTTTGAGATGCAATGATGCGTCTAACTAGTCATGGCATATATTGTATATGTTTAGTTTTCAAAAATGATTTTCAATTAATGCATGTGATAATTTGAGTTGGCTTGAAAAATCAACATGATTTATTGTGTGGTTGGTCGAAAAAAAGGCATTTGCGTAAAACGCTTTTATGATACTGTGACAACTCCAACCCTCCATGGGTGTATTGTGCACATGTAATAGTATATTCCAGGTTTTACAAATTTGTAACTGAACGTATCACCCGTCTTCAGTATTATGCTATTGAACAAAGGTATTACAATACCATGTCCATTTTGGCTTTGTATGACATGACCTATGTTATCTTCGTTCTGCCATGTTACTGTAGTTCCCCGCATTATCTCAAGATTTAACGGTACATAGAACCCCGTATTGGCAATAGCCGAGTTACCGTTTGGAATCATTACTTTGGCGTCATCTGATACATCTACTTTTGGGAATAAATCGTTGCCAGTAGCCAGATAGTCAAGTATAAATCCAGTATTGTTGTCTTGTATGTCCGCGCTTACCTTCCACATGGAATCTGTATTTGTTGCAAATACTCTACTACCATCCAATACAACACTGAGGTACTGTCCCTGAGTTGATTGGATGGGTCCTTGACCATGGAAGGAACCGTCACTGTTATATGAAAATACCCAGTTTTGTGGCAAAATATATGCATGCAAGTACGTATTGTTTCCATACACCAGAAACATCCCCCTTGTAATTGCAGATTGGTTTGACAATGTCATCCTAAATACCGACTGGTACATTTCTGGATTAGTGCCATTTGTCACAGCTGCTCCACTGCCTACTATAGAATACGACTCTGCATATGCCACATTGCATGATACAACTAGGGCAAGGATTGCAACCATGGTAGCGGTAATCGTTTTCACGTTTTATTTGGGTCGCTAGATTATATAACAAGAATTAAGATTATCAGTCAAGATAATTACGTATTACTTTAATTAAAAGAGGGAGAAGAAAACAGTATGGTATCAATCCCACATGAGGTACGCCAGATGATGAAAGAAAAGAGGTTCCTAGTTGTAGCCTCCGTTGATCCAAATGGTATTGCCAATATATCTCCAAGAACTGCATTTTATTTCACTGAGGATTCTATGTACTGGCTAGATTTTTTCAAGCACAAATCACAAGGCAATTTCCAAATCATACCCTGGGTCAGCGTGGCTGTTTTTGACACAGAAAAACTAAGAGGGTTTCAGATGAAAGGCAAAGTAAGTTTCATAACAGATGAGACTAAAAAAAGAAAGATTATTGAAACAATATCACGTTCAGTTACTGGTAAGACGTCATCAAAAATATTTGAACGAATGAGCCAGAACAAGAGTCCAGATGTTATCATGTTCAAGCCTAAGGTAATATACTCATTAAACCCGCAAGAAGAATCTGGCAAATCCATATCACGCGATAAAGATGGTGAAACAGTCTCATTGTTTGGCAGACTGGAAGAATTTCGCACTAGGGATAATACCATGTCAAAAATTGAAAATGGACGCAGATGAGAATGTGGTAAAAATGCAATACAAACTAGACGTACGGCAGTTAATGAGAATGCAATAAATTAGAAATATCATTATCCCGTCTAAAGTTTCTCAATTATGCAAACCTTGCAGTAACTTGTTCTCAATTTCAAAGAACCACTGCTGAACAGGCGTACTTGCGACAAGATGATTCAATGAATAAAGTATACCTGCAAACACAAGATACCCCAAGACAACAAACAAGACTCCTGAAAACAAGGTGCTTGTGTGCAAAGCGAATTGTTCCGGTGTTTCTATAATAACAAGAAAAATCACAGACACTATTACAAGGATGATAGTTAGTGAATTATTTGTCAATTTTTTCCAGTTATGATCACTTGATTGCAACAATACATAAAGCTAAATAATGAATGATATGAATTCATTTTAGATTTGTTTGGTGTTGCGTGTCTATTCTTACAATCTACCAGACATGTTTTAGATATGAGTTGAAAAATTTCAAAATCAGTTTAAAAAAGGTTATAAAAGACATATGAGAATCACTTTACATGATGGGTGAATATCTTCCAGCAGGATACGTTGCTACTCGAAGAGTCAGATATACTTTATCTAATTAAAAAAATAGGACTAAAAAATTTTCTAAATCAACTGCGAAACAATCTAGAGTCTGGTTTTAAGGACTTTTTCTTGCAAAAGATACAAGTTCCACCAAGAGCAGAATTTTTTTTCCCACGAGGTACGATGGAATCCATGCCCGCAAAGGACGAAAATTATTTTGCATGTAAGATAGTAAACACGCATCTGCAGAACCCGCTAATATACCGTCTACCTACAATAATTGCATGTGGCGTTCTAGTTGATGGAAAGACAGGATTTCCTTTAATGTTGACCGAGTCTACAATTCTTACTGCATTGAGAACTGGCACTGCATCTGCCATCGCAACAAAACATCTAGCAAGAAAGGACAGTGACATAATTGGTATCATAGGTAACGGTGCGCAAGCTATACCACAACTTCATGCAATATCCCTTGTAAGGGATATCAAAAAGGTTTATGCATATGACATTGACATCGAGGCAAGCAACTCATTTAAAAAAACAGTAGAAAAGAGGTTTGGAATGCCAGTCATACTTGCAGACACGGAGGTCACAACAAGAGAATCAGATATTGTTGTAACTGTGACATGTAAGGAAAAAAATACGCCGCCGGTAGTATACAACGAGTGGGTCAAACCAGGCACCCACATAAATGCAGTAGGAGGAGATTCTCCAAATAAAGTAGAGCTTGAAAAATCGCTCATAGAAAGGGCCAAACTTGTAGTGGATTTCAAGGATCAGGCAATATACGAGGGTGAGGCACAACAGGTTGGAAAGGACAAGATCTGTTCTGACCTGGCTTATGTCATAGCCAATCCGATCACAAGAGATGAAAAAGATATCACGATCTTTGATTCTGTTGGATTTGCAATGGAAGATCTTGTGACATATGAGATGATCTACGATCTAGCGGTGCGTGAAAAAGTTGGAAAACAAGTAAATATCGCATCAAGACCTAAATTTATAAAAAACCTGTACGAGTCATATTTTGCAGAAATACAATGATCAGATCAGGCTTTTCCAAAAAAGATCTTCTCAAAGAGACCATACACCACATAGACATTACAAAGCATAACCCAATGCCACTCATAGATGAAATGAAGGACATGGCATTTCAAGCACGAAACCTCAACCGTGCTTGTGCAATTTATGACAAAATGCTTGCAGACAAGGACTGTGCGGTAATCTTATGCCTTGCAGGCTCGCTCATTAGTGCTGGGCTCAAAAAAGTAATCATTGACATGATATCTCACAACATGATTGATACTATAGTATCAACTGGGGCCAACATGGTAGACCAGGACTTTTTTGAGGGGCTTGGCTTCAGGCATTATGTGGGAACGCAATTCATTGATGATGCCATTCTCCGCGATTTGCACATTGATAGAATATATGACACATTTATCGATGAAGACGAGCTACGTGTATGTGACAACACGATAACAGAGATTGCAAACTCACTGGAACATAGGCCTTATTCATCACGTGAGTTCATGGTTGAGATGGGTAGGTATCTTGATGAAAAAATACATGCAAAGCCATCTGATTCTATAGTGCTTTCTGCCTATAAAAAAGATGTACCGATATTTGTTCCGGCATTTTCTGATTGCAGTGCTGGTTTTGGTCTTGTTCTCCACCAATATCGTAATAAACAAAGCTCTGTTTCAATAGATTCTGCAAAGGACTTTCTTGAGCTAACTCAGATAAAACTTGCAAACAAAGAAACTGGAATCTTGATGATTGGCGGAGGCGTACCAAAAAACTTTACACAGGATATAGTGGTATCTGCCGAAGTTCTAGGGTTTGATGCTCCCATGCACAAGTATGCAGTTCAACTCACAGTAGCTGATGAGAGAGACGGTGCATTATCAGGCTCTACACTAAAAGAAGCGAGCAGCTGGGGCAAGGTGGATACAACATATGAGCAGATGGTATTTGGAGAGGCTACCATTACGTTTCCACTTGTTGCAGGATATGCATATCATGCAGCTAACTGGAAACAAAGAACAGAAAAACACTTCAACAGATTATTTGCCCCGACTGTAAAAACAAGAATTTAACTCGAATAAATTTTTTGCATTTTTAATTCAAAAATATCAATCTATAATTTTTCTGTTGGATAAACTGTCCAGCAGTTTAAATAATAATATGGCGAGATTACAGATCGTGAATTTCAACGCTTGCGGTCAAGATGATTTTTGGGGGAAAAACAAAGTATGACATACGAGTGGGCGTTTTTAGCAACTGGCTTGACGTTGATTGCAATGGGATTGCGTCATGCACTTGATGTTGATCACATCACAGCAATAGACAATCTCATTCGATTCAATAATGCGTCAAAAAAAGCAAGATGGGTAGGCACTGGATTTAGTGTAGGTCATATGGTGTCAATTCTTGGAGAAATGATCCTCATTGTGTTTGTTGCCGCAAGCGTGATCGATAAGGGCGGAGCATTTTCCCTATCGACTGGGATAATGGGGGCGGCAGCATTAGGATTTATTGGTGTGATCAACTTCTATGCCATGAAAAAACATGGCAAAACTTCTGCAAGCCTACTGGTAGGCAGGATTCTACCAAGAACTAAATTTATGGGCACGATGGGTTCATCTTTTGTTGTAGGTATGATCTTTGGCTTGGGATTTGACACCGCGACGCAACTTTCTGCCATCGCCCTATCTGCAGCTGCCACTGTTATAGGAGGGATAGAAACTGCACTTGAGATGATAGCGATATTTGGAGTTGGTATGGTGGCAATGGATACTCTAGACAGTGTATTGTTCAGGGCCGCATTTGTCAAAACATTGGGTACCATAGGCTATAGATACTTGTCGTATGCATTGAGCGCAACTGCACTGATAATAGCCGGCTCATCATTGTATGAGAGCATAAGCAATTCTAGTGTAGTCCCTGAATATATGGGACCTGTTCTGGCAGTAGGCGTGTTGGTTTGCACATTTACATATGCGCGCGCAAAGAGAAAAAACAGACAGCCAGAAAGCGTGAAGAATTAATATTAAATAAAAACCACTTACCATGGAACTACACATGCATAATGTTGTCAAGCTACTTGGAAAAGTGGCACAACGATATTACCCAAGTAGAGTGTTGTCATTTGAATCTGCACATATCTTCAAGGTACTTCAGGTAATGCACGTAAATGCAAAAGCAAGCAGGTCTCTTTTAACAGAAGAAATAGGACTTGGGGAGGGTTCTATCAAGACGCTTGTGAAGCATCTAAAGATGAATGGACTCGTTATTACCTCAAAAGCTGGCATGACACTGACGAACAAAGGAAAGGCTTTATTTTCAAAACTAAATGAAGTCATGCCTGCAGAAAATGATATCGAAGAATGTTCACTCACCATGGGTAAGTTCAATCACGTAATACTTGTCAAGGGACTGGCAAAAGATGTGGGAAGCGGTATTGAACAAAGGGATGCTGCAATAAAGATAGGTGCACTTGGAGCAACCACGCTTGTATTTCGAGACGACAAACTATTCACATCTGACAAAAGTCATGACATGCCAATTAAAGATCAAAAACTAACTTTTGTACTAGTTGAAAAGTTACAGCCCGAAAATGGAGACGTTGTAATAATAGCAAGTGCGGAGAATAAAAAAATTGCTGACTTGGCTGCAAAAAAGGCAGCCCTAGAAACCATATCAAATCATGAAAAACACTCCTGATGGCTGTAAAAAGCATTTAAAACAGTTTAACGGACAATAGATATTGAATAACTACCAATGCTATCAGGTTTTAGGAGTACACGATGGTTCTTCAATGAAAGAGGTAAAGGCGGCATATCGAAAATTGGTACTAAAATATCACCCAGACAAGAACAATACAGATCAGGATGGAATGAAATTCAAGATTATATCAGAAGCATACCAGACACTCAGAATTGATTACAAAAAAAACATCGGCGCAAGTTCAAATCATGAAAAATATGAGGACAAAAATTCAAACAAGAAATATGATTTTGGCTCAAAAAGGCGTTCGTGGGGTGCAAGAGATTCTGACAAGACACCGCAAGAAGACTGGACTAGGCATACCAAATATGCGGAAAACGCCTATCAGGATTTTTGGAAACAATATGAGCAAGTATTTTGGGATTACTATGAAAGAGTAAAGGCAGAGGTAAGGGTGGATACTGAATCAATCAAGATGGAGCAGGAGATCCCAATTTCAGTAAGAGTAGATCCAGAAAGATGCATAGCTTGCTGTAGCTGTGAGACAATAGCTCCTAAAGTATTTCACGTAGAAAAAAACGTACGCGTTAATCCAAAATCCAAAGTCATAAATGAAAAAGGTAACAAACCACAGAAAATTCTTGACGCAGCCCATACATGTCCAACAAAAGCAATCAGCGTAACTCATAAAGAAACACAACAAAGGCTGTATCCTTACTAAAAATAAGGGCAGTGTATCTGTGTCCGTCCCATGACATCTTTGGAAGCGTTATGATGTTAGGCATAAACAGGTAGAACACTGGTTTTTTGGATTAGGAATAATACATGCCACATTTACGATAATCTAGTGGACAAGAAAAAACTAGCCGCAGTCATAGATAACACCAGAGGAATTCTGAGAGAATACACTATATGTGATCATTGCCTTGGGAGAATGTTTGCAGGAAAACTGGGGGTAGTATCACACAAGAGACTTGGAAATAAGATTAGAAACATGCTAAAGCCTAGACCGACAAAAATATGCTACATTTGCAAAAACATGATGTCAAATCTTGATCTCTATCTGAAAAAAATGCTTGATATGGCAAAAGAGTATCAGTTTTCAACGTTTCTGATTGGTGCAATATTACAACCGTCGATTCATGACAGGGATGACTTGATCCGCTCCAAGTTTAAGCTTCGTGGAATACCAAGCATAAAAAGCGATGTAACCCGAGAGATGGGAAAATCATTTTCACGAAAGACAGGATCTAAGGTAGACTATCAGAATCCAGATATGGTCTTTACAATTAATTTCAAAAAGGAACACTATGAGATAAAGCCAAAAGCTGTACTACTACAAGCAAGATACACAAAAAATATCAGGGGGTTGCAGCAAAAACAAAAGCCATGTGATCAGTGTGAAGGGAAAGGATGTTTTGTCTGCGACTTTCATGGAATAGGAGAATTTAATAGCGTTGAAGGAAAAATAGCCGAGTTTCTAATTGACAAGTTTGGTGCACAACAGGCAAAAATTACTTGGATTGGGAGTGAAGATGAATCAAGCCTAGTGTTGGGAAACGGAAGACCGTTTTTTGTAAAACTGATAAACCCACATAAGAGATACATCTGTCTTCCAAAAAAGCTTGATCTGGATGGGGTTTCAATTCACGGGGCACGGGTTATATCAAAAATACCTTCAGATCCCCTAAGGTTTAGGACCAAAGTTGTCATGGAGATAGACGCAGAAAATGAGATTACATCTAACGTACTGGAAGAACTGGGAAGACTTGAGGGGCAACCTGTGGTTTTATATGAAAATTCAGGCCGTAGGCACAAGAAAATCATCTACGATATTAATTTCAAAAGAAAATCTGAAAAGTCATTCAGAATTACGATGGAATCCGATGGCGGAATACCACTGAAAAGATTTGTTGCGGGTCAAGAGGTAGAGCCAAGCATATCTGGCATACTTGAAACAAATTGCAGATGCAAATTATTTGATTTTCACAAAATAATTATTACAAAATGAATGTTTAACCTTATTGTAAGACTTATGGACGTGAAATTTAGTGAGTGTGTTGTAGATCCGTCGATCTGTAATGTTTGCTTGCTATTATGCATGATAATTACAGAATAAAGATGCGTAATTTTTTTAAACCATTAGTCTAAGAGACCAAGTTATAGTTGAAAGTAGGTATATTGTCACGTGTAAGTTTATTGCAGTTGCAGGCTACAAGTCATGCTTTTGGAACTACTATAAGCAGTTTACTGTGTCCGGTGTCTGAGGAAAGAGGAGGTTGGGAATTATGAACAAGGCTATGATCCTCCTGATATTGGCGATGTTCTTGTTTTTGGTATCATTTACAGCCCATGATGCTGCCGCAACTGACTTTATAATCTCAAATGATGCAAGTGGTCAATCCACATGCATGGCATTACATGGAATCTGGAATGATGACAATGGAACCGCAATATGTACAATAAACACAAATATCTTGCTTAACCAGACTGACTCGCTTACAATTGAATCGAATGTAACTCTTGTCAATTTGGCAAACATAAACGATTCATCGCCGATCATAAACCTGGGTGCAATAATTAACAACGGTCAATTTATTGTTGCTGGTGCTAGCACAGAAACTGGTCAGGGTGGAACCCTTACCAATTTCGGTACAATTGAAAATAAAAAAGATTTTTCATCTATCGGAGCTTCTGGCATGATATCAAATGAAGACACAGGAATTATAATAAATGAAGGTTTTTTCAAGATGTATAATTTTCTTGATAACAGCGGCGGTGTTATTTTGAACCGACAAGAATCAGACATTATCAATCAAGGCGTGATGGAAATGGATGGTGGCACATTTGATAACGAGGGTGCATTTACAAATACTGGTCTGCTGACTTTACCATCCACAATTTCAAATTCCACTCTACTGAACAACACAAGTACTGTAGCAGTGAATTCGGATACCACTATTAATCCCAACGCTGTACTACTCATTGGTCATGGAACCATTCTTTCCATAAATGTTGGTGTAAATCTGACAAATTCAGGCAATATTAATAATACAAATATAATTTCAAATTTTGGAACGATTGACAACAAGAATATTCTAAACAATGTTGGCACGTTGGAAGACAACTGTGGATCAAACTTTATAAACACAAATACGTTAAAAGGAAATACGCCTGTACCGGAATGTCCAAGTGTGATTAGTCTAACACCGAGTACATTCTCAGCACCTCTGAAATCACCTTTGAAACTTAATGCGCTAGTTGCGGATTCCAATGGGTCTAATACAAAACCAACAGGTTCTATAACATTTGATGACTCTAATGCAGGAGGAACCTTTGGTTCTACATCTTGCTCTACGCAAAATAATGGGTCACTTGCATGTAATACCATCTATGATACGCCATCCACTCCTAAAACAGTAACAGTTGTGGCAAACTATGGGGGAGACTTTACCCTAAAGCCAAAACTAGGACAAATAAGCCTTATTGTAAAGTCTTCTACAACTGTAACAATAGACGCTTCTGCAAACCCGTCAGTATCAGGTCAGTATGTTATGTTTACAGCCACAGTGTCACCCGCAACAGCTACAGGTACAGTTCAGTTTCAGGTGGATGGCACAGATGTAGGTGCACCAGTTGTTTTATCTGGAGGGCAGGCCACATGGAGTACATCATCTCTCTCAGTTGGATTGCATGTTGTAACCGCGGTATATTCGGGGGACTCTAACTCTTTTGGCGGCACGGCTATTACTGCACAAACAATAGATAAGTCAAATGTAGCCACAAGTATATCCTCATCGCAAAATCCATCTATTTCAGGTAAACAGGTAATATTTACAACCACTGTTAATGCGGAATATCCAGGGTCTGGTATTCCAACTGGTAATGTTACATTCTATGACAATGGGGTAGATATCGGGACTCAATCACTCACTGGTAAATCTACTTCACTTTCTGTCACATTGTCTGGTGGTGTTCATACTATGACAGCGGTATATTCGGGGGACTCTAACTTTGTAATAGGCTACTCATCTGAACTAATGCAGTCAGTAAGTCAAGCCAGCAATGTCACACTATCATCATCACAGAATCCCGCGCTTTTTAATCAACAGGTGGCGCTAATAGCCACAGTATCACCAACATCGCAAAGTTCAACCATTCCAACTGGAAGCGTTCAATTTGCAATAGACGGGTCAAATTTTGGTCCACCCGTGTCTCTTTCTGGGAACCTTGCTTTGCTTGATGTTACGCTCTCTGGGGGCAATCACACCGTAACAGCCGCATATTTTGGAGATGGCACTTTTGTTGGAAGCAATTCGTCCCCTCTTATACAATCAGTAGTACGCCCCAGCACCATCACAATATCTTCATCACAAAACCCGTCCCTCTTTGGGCAAGAGATCGCATTTACAACTACAGTTTCTGCTACATCGCAAGGATCAGGTACTCCAACTGGTACAGTCACGTTTTATGATGGCTCGCTAGTTATAGGATCAAGTATATTGTATAACGGTCAAGCTAGCTGCAACGTTCCATCTCTCTCAGTTGGTGATCATGCAATTAGTGCAACATACCAAGGAAATAGTGACTTTGCTTCAAGTACTTCTGATTCCATAGCACAACTAGTTAACCAGAATCCGCTATTGCCACAAAACTCATCGATGCAACAACAACCTCCGACAACATCGCAGCAAAATTCATCAACCACGCAGCCATCATCGTCTTTTTGGCATAAACATCATGATCACGAATTATCTTTTTCAGATCATACTCATTCAACTGATGGTAGTTTCTCTGATGGCAAAAATTCTGGACATACACAACATGAGGTAGAACAGACGAAAGTGCAACAAGAACAGATTGAACAACAATTTACACAATCTCAAGTTCAACAACAAGGACAACAGCAGGAGCAAGGTCAGCAACATGAGAAACAACATGAACGACGCCATCAACTGGAACAGCAATGGCAGTTATGGGGGCAACTGCAGCAGACGCAAGATCAGCAACATGAGAAACAACATGAACAGCAACAACAACAGCAACAACAGCAACAACATGAACAGCAACAACAACAGCAACAACAACAGCAACAACAGCAACAACAACAACAGCAACAACAGCAACAACAGCAACAACAGCAACAGCAACAACAACAACAGCAACAAAAACAACAACAACAACAACAACAACAACAGCAGCAATCACAAAATGATCATGGTGGAGGTGACAATGGACAACAAGGAGGAGATCATGCACATGGTAGAGATTAAATTATCAGATAGGGTAGGTTCGTATGTTGTTATCTTGGGCGAGGTAAATATATGAAAAAAATTACACTGAAAATCTCCCTTTTTGTTATCTTAATACTTGCCATGTCTATTCTTGTTCAATCAATTTCTGATGTTACAGCACAAAATGCAGTCATACCTAATGCCGTAAAAAATAGCGCTAAATTATGGATAAACGGACAGATTACTGATAATGATTTCATAACAACCTTGCAATGGCTTGTGAATAATGGTTTACTAGTACTAACAACAACTCAAAGCCATTTACCTCAATCTTCTGTTAACTCTAATCCCAACTGTATGGACGCTGCGAAGTCTGGAATAGATTGGAGTGGATGTGATTTATCTGGCCAAGATCTTTCTAATGTTGACCTAAGTGGTGCAGATCTCTCAAGTTCCATACTAAATGGAGTCAACCTTTCAAAGGCCAATCTTGATGGCGCTGACTTGTCTGGCGCAAATCTGTATGGTGCAGATCTCTCGGGTGCTAACCTTCAGGGTACAAAGTTTTATGGAACTAATCTCAAAAATGCAAATCTGTATGGTACTATATTGTCTAACACTAAACTTGCAGGTGCGAATCTTGATAATGCGAATTTGTCTGGTGTAAACTTATCTTTTGAAAGTCTTATCGATGTAAAACTCGTTGGCACAAATCTCAGTGGATCAGACCTTTCAGGAGCAGATCTGAACAGGGCGGATCTCTCGGGAGCAAAACTAACAAATGGAAGATTTTACGGAGCCAATTTTTTTGGGGCTGATCTAAAAGGAACAGATCTTTCCAACTCAAATCTAGCAGGTGCAAATTTCTTTAATGCAAATATGGAGGGTACAAATCTTACTTCTTCTGATCTCCCAGATACAAATTTGTCATTTGCAGATCTGACTGGCTCTAATCTTTCAGGCGCAGATCTTGTAGACTCGAAGATTACGTGGGCAAAGCTTGGTCAAGCAAAATTGGAAGGAGCGAATTTGTCAGGTGTAGATCTGAGTAATGCGGATCTAACAGGAACCGATTTAAAGAATGCAGACATGACAGATGCCAAGTTAGATAATACAAAACTTATGGGCGCAATACTACTATGTTTGAATAATTCTATATGTATTAGTTAAATCATAACAACTAAAGTTCTGCTGTAAACTCGGCTGATAACAATGTGACCATGTCTTTTTCTTGCAAGAGCAAATCAAAAAACAACATTAAAGTAAATCTCATAAAAACCAACAATATTGCATTCCATTACAGAGACCTGTGTCGTATCAGTACCAAAAGACACAGTTTTCAAATTCTTATCTAGTGTTGAAAACCTGCCAAAATGGAGTACACAGTTTATACAAGATGTATCTAGTGTTGACGGCAAATACAAAGCAGTAACCCCAATAGGGGAAGTCTTCCTACGGTTTGAAGTGGATTCTAAAGCTGGTCTCATTGACATCTATGCAGGGCCAACCGAACAACACATGATGTCTGCATATCTGAGGATCGTATCTTTTTCAGAGAATTCTACCGGGATAATGTTCACGTTTTTCCAGTGGGACGATATTGATAACATGACTTGGCAAATATTCTGTGAATGGATAAAAATCGAGGTCGGAAATATCAAAAAACATTTTTCCTAGACGTTTTAGACTTGAAGATAGTCACTATACATAAATAAATGTATAACCAAGTCCGGTACGAGGTAATATTTGGTATTATGAATTGTCCAGACTGTGGCACGCTATTGATCGAATTTGATCCAGGTTCAGGAAATCATCATTGTCATAATCCAAACTGCAGCTTTCAATATGTGGAATTAATGACAGGAAAACAGCACAGAAAAACTGTCAAAAATGAGGAAATGGAAAACAAACCTCTGGTTAGTAACCTAGATAAAAAACCAAAGCGAATTCTTGTTGGGCTTGCAATAGAGAGTACGTTGATTAGTATGAGTCGTTCTATATTTGATAAAGTAACTAGTAGACTGCGAGAAGATTACAATGCTAACGTATTTGATTGCCTTGATAATCCGCAGTACCTGAAAAAAATCCTAGACGAGAATTTCGATAATAGTATTCGTGTTGTGGTGATAAAGTCAGTCAAAACTATCTTGGGAGAGTTTGCTTATTATGAATCCATACAAGAATTTTTGGATAAATTAAGTGACAAGAGTTAGTATTCACAATTGCGTACTGTCAAATTTCATGATATGATACCATGCTTGACTTGACTGTATCTATTAGACAGATTACCGGTTCCTTACTCTATCATGTTTTGTCAAAGATCAAAACAGGTACAAAAGACTGTCTATTATGGTATGTATCTTGGAAATTTAGCCAATCCGTATTTAACAGGAGAAAATCTATCTAATACATGGTATCTTTCAAATCGGTTGTAAGAGCAATCGTTTTGATAATCAGTGGAATAGCAATAATCGTTGTTGGTGGATTCATGATGGGTGCTGTTGCAAGGTTATGGCTGCCAAAGGACAAGAAAAAACCGAAGGATCCAGACTTCGATGATACTGACTGCAACAAAAAAAACAGATTAATATAAAACTTAAAAAGTTCTGATATTGAATTGTCTCAACCAAATGAAATGCTTTCAATGAACGATCATCTATCCAAGCTAAAGTCAATAAAATATTTTGTTCCTGCAAGAACTATCGATGTGGCAAACTCGATTCTTTCAAAGGTTAACGAAGCAATAGATAACACTATGTCAAGGCACTTGTACCGTGGCAGAGAGACGGTGATACTATCCAACATACAAGCGATTCTTTATGGGATCTTGCAAGAATCGCAGCAGTAAAAACTGGCAGGCCAAACACTTGGGACACTGCATGGGATTATGCATGGAAAGAGGCAAGCTACAGCGCACGTGACAACTATGGGTGGTATGGCGGAGGGTATGTATCAGGTAAATCTGCACGGGATGCAGCACGTGATGCTGCAAAATATGCCGCAAGATACATTGCATATGAATCTGCAAAAGACAAACTGCAGCACACAAACCCATTTATCTTTGTAATTGATCTTTATTCAATGGGACTGAGACCTACGTATTTTAGAAAAGTAAACGAGCAAGAGAAGCTTGTTGTAGACTTTTCATTAAAGGACGGGAACAAGTTTCTCACCGGGTGTTATGTACATGGAGACAAGGAAATTCTTTTTACACACCAATGGAAGGAATACTGCGCAAATCTTGTTTCGTTAAAAGAGGAAACATCTTCTAGAACTCTTGCATGAGTTTTCATAGAACTCAAGTATAGGGTCTTGGTATTTGCATACATGTGAGAAATGATTGATGATATAGAAATTGAGCATTCTCAGGATGGCCTGGCAAGAGCGCGAAAAGAAATGTACGAGAAACTAGCAGAAGAAGAGCCACTGGTTGTTGTTGCTAACTAGTTGAAATTAGCCAGTCTTACAGTTTTTGAACTAACAATTGGCACGAGTCCTATATATTTCGTGAAGACAATTTTACACAAAATAAACAGTAAGCTTATCGGAGTAGCTAAAAACTCCTTTCCTTAATTTTTTATTTTTTCAAGTTTAAAACTTGTTTTAATTATTGTTAAATAACAAATCATGCTTAAACTTCGGGAGTTTGAACTCAAATAGTAAAACCAATCAAAGATTCTAAGACGATGCAATTCTATGGAAAAGACATCTCAAAATTAGGACGACTCATTCTATTTCGTTAGGGCAGTAGGATGTGAATTTCGGCCCCTTTGTTTGTTCCATCAGATTCAGCCCAGATTTTTCCACCATGGCTTTCAATCAGTCCTTTGCAAACAGATAATCCAAGACCAGTACCCCCATATTCTCTTGTGGTAGAAGTATCTATTTGGTAGAATTTCACAAAAATTTTTTCAAGTTTATTGCTAATTATTCCTATTCCATTATCTTTAACAAGAATTCGCGCATGGCCATTTTCTGAATATGACTTGACTAAAATTTTACCGCTACCATCAGGACTGAATTTCATTGCATTCACAAGAAGATTAATGAGAACTTGCTCTATTCTGATAGGATCACATAAACAGAAAAGACCGTTTTGAATGTTTTTCTCAATTGATATGCTTCTTTTAGTAATCTCTCCGCTCATTTTTTCTACTGTTTTATTGATGATTTCACTCAGGTCATGCATGTCTTTTGTTAATTTCAATTGCCCAAGTTCGATTTTTTGTGCATCAAGAAGATCGGTCACAAGTTTTAATAGATATTCAGTACTGGATTGCACGATCGTGAGTCGTTCCTTCTGAACATCAGTGAGTGGGCCTAATTTTTCTGTTAATGCCAATTCAATGTATGATTTTATTGGCACCAGGGGAGTTTTTAGCTCATGAGTTATCATTGCCAGAAAACCATCTTTTGCCATGTCCAATTCCTGTAATTCTAATACTTGCTGTTGAATTTGATTCCGACTTTCTTCAAGTTTTTTCCTATGTTTATAAATTTCTGTTATATCTGTAATTACAGTATTACTTCCAATTAATTTTTGATCATCATCGTAAAGATTATTTGCACTAACTAAACCTGGAAAGACGGTCCCGTCTTTGCATCTGAACCAGATCTCCTTATTTCTTATCTTTCCAACTTTTTTCCATGTCTCAAACGAGTTCTTGGTATCTTGCAAGTTTTTTTCCGAAGAATGATCAAAAATAGTCTTACCTATGATTTCATCTTTTGAATATCCTAATCGTTCAGCATAAGCATTGTTACAGTCAAGTATTATGCCATCTGTATTTATGGTTCGATAAAGATCTGGAGACTGTTCGTACAAGTCCCTGTACATTTTTTGTTTTCCTTTTACTACTTTCACTAATTTCCGAAGTTGTTCTTTGAGTTCTCCTCTTGATTTTTCCAGATCTTCATTTTTATTATCGATTATTTCGTACAAAGAAGCTAGGATGAAATTTTCTTGCTCTAATTCCATAGTTTTATGCAAATCATCTATGGAAAATATTTTTCTATCATTTTCTTTCATGGCAACAACGATTTTCCGAATTGTCTATTGTGATTTTCATGTATGTTCATCAGACTCTGCTTGACTGATTCCATTCGCCGGAATGCTAAACCAGATAGTAGTACCTTTTCCAACTTCACTTTCAATCCAGATTTTTCCTCCCAATGCCTCAACTATGCCTTTGCAGATTACTAGCCCTAGTCCAGTTCCACCGTGGCTTCTTTTTAGCGAGGAATCTATCTGATAGAATTTCTTGAACAAGTCTTCTTGTTTTTCTTTTGGGATGCCACTACCATTGTCTTTTACATAAAAAATAACTTGGCCATTCTTGTTTTGAGCGTTAATTTCTATGCTGCCATCATTTACAGGTACAAAATCAACTGCATTTTTTATCAGATTTGCAAATACCTGACTTAGCCTGTCAGGATCGCTCACCAATCTAATTTTTTCGCTAGTAGAATTGTTAAAATGTGTTTTTTTATCATCCATTATTTTTGAATGAATGTGTATTTGTTCATCCATAAATTTATCAACCTCAAACTGTTTTTTGTTGTACTTCATTCTTTTTAAGTCCATTTTTTGGGCATCTAGTACATCACTAATCAACCTCTCCAGTTTGGTTACTTGAGAATTAATTGTATCAACTGCATCCCTCTGTTCTTTGTTTAGATTTCCAATAACCCCCTCTTCTCTGAGCATCTCAGCATACCCACCAATCACAACCAACGGTGTCTTTAGTTCATGAGATACCATCGCACTAAGTTCTCCTTTTATTTTATCTATTTCTTTTAGTTTTTCAGTCTCTAAATGTAATTTAATATTGTCCCTTTCAAACTTGTTATTTTGTTGTATCTTTCTATATGTTGTAAAAGTCGTGATTCCAGTAATTGCTATTGCAATAAGACTCCCTAGGATTATCACATAAACTGTATTTTGAGCAGCTGATTGTGTCAAGTCCGCTCTCTTGATTAAGAGATTATTTTCTTCATTTTTTATATTATTGATATCCTGTCTAATCTCATCCATTGTTCTTTTGCCTTTGAGACTGTTAATATCTTTCACGGCACTGGCCACATCTCCAATCTCGGTCAAATTAACCATATTGCTGCTAATCTTTATTTTTTCTTCAATTGCCGTTGTTAATTTTTCAATATTTGACTGCTCAATTGGATTATCTGCAGTCAATGTACGAATGGAATCAATTTGACTTTTTACTTGTGATATGCCCGAATTAAACGGTTCCAAGAGTGCTGGATTTCCTGTTATTACATATCCACGTGATCCAGTTTCAATATTTAACATTGATTTTTCTATCGCATCGGATTGTTCGATGACTTGATGAGTATGCTGGGTCCATTTTTGATCTTCATTAAATCCTGTTATTTCATAGTATGATGTGATTCCAACAGTTCCAAAAGATATAATCGGTAACATAGATACTATGATAATCAATTTTGTATTTATTTTCTTAATGCGCGCCTTTTCAGTAGAAGTCAAAATAACAAAACCTACTGTTAGCATAATGCTTGGCTCCCCTTATCGACCTCGTACAGTCCCTTGATGGCAGCAATGTCACAGCCTGAGATGACGGATAACCTGTTTGGATTGTTGCATGCATTACATCGTCAGGACCAGTAGAGCATGCAAAACAAAGCACATGGCCAAATTCATGCCTTGTAATGATGATTTTTTCATGTTCTAGTTCTTTTACTTTATCGTTTTCTACAGGTTTTGTAGGCTTGGGATGATTATTTTCATCTGAACTAATTGTGGATCACGCTCCTATGCTTTTTAGAAGAACTTCTAATCTCACAGGTTTTTTGATGCAAGAATGCGCACCTTTTTTTATAAGATCCTGAATTTGCTCGTCAGTTATAGATGAAGCAGTGAACAAAATTATCTTATTATTTTTCATCTTTCCACTTTTGTGTAGATGCTCTATTACCTCTATTCCTGTAAAATCCGGCATTGCCAAATCCAGCAATACAGCATGAAATTTTTCTTGCTCAATTAATGTCAGTCCATTTCTTCCATCATTTGAAACTATACATTCATGACCTTTTATCCTCAAGTATTTAGACAGCATCTCAGTAATGGAATCGTTATCATCTATTAGTAAAATCTTCATGGGATAATTAATCCCGGACATGATATATAAATAAATCTATCATAGTTTTCCAAAGTTTATCATATATTGTATAATGTTGCTTTATCGTACTCTATTACTGTGCCGTTTATGTGTCATACCGTCTCTCAAAATATTCTCTTCAGTACGGAAAATACAGACTTATCCAACGCTGTACATGTCTTACACTATCCTTCCAGTATTGCAAGTTACCAAGATGTGATATCACATGTGCCTTCCTTGGATGGCATCCGCCTGATCTACCAGACGAGTTCTTTCTTACCTTGATTGCAGGAGTGATATTATTATTGATGCAAAAAGGAAAAGTTGCTCTTGGAATCATATATTGCATCTGCAAGCGTCTTTGTTATGGTTTCATGATATGATACCTGTTCTACCAATCCTGGAAGATGTTGTGCATCATGCGAGCATTTGTCTGTTATCTTTAGCGATACAATCTTCTTTGATGTGTAGTGCAAGATATTGTGGATCCTGTTCTTCTGCAGTTTGACATATTTTTGAAATACCTTTCTTCGTATCCTAGCATCATTGAGTCTGAACCTGCTTTTTACTGTACCATATGATGAAATGATTTTCTGAGCTTTCGATAGATCATGAGCAATATAATTTCCTTGAGAATCATATGTTGTTACATTGTCCAAATTTATGTCCATTCAAATAAAATTGGATAGTTTCTGTCCTAGGATATCTTTAGAGTATGAAATTATCGACTTGTCATCTGTGATGGTAACGTTTCCAAGCTTTGTACTCTTTATCTTCTCGCAGGCATATTTGCTTAATCTAATGAAGCGATATTTTGCGGGTCATGTTGGAACTCTGATGGTATCGTGTTCAATTTTATATTACTGGTTGCCAATTATCAGACGATTTTTTTGAGATGTATGGTTTCCTGACCCTTGCTTTTTCGAGCATCTTTTTGTATTGTTTTAGCTTGAAGGTCGTCTTCTCAGTCATGATTTATCAGACACACTTTGTTACTCTTACAATGTGGCCAAAAAGGATACTTAAAATTCGTGGTAATTATGATACACCGGATAACTTTGCAGTATCCAAAATTGGAGAATAAGATCACAAAGTATCACATATATTATACGGGACAAATTTTTTTATAATGATTGTTATTGATTCAAGTAAGAAATGATGATTGAAGATGAATATATCAGCCATGAAAACTCTTCACTAGTACGTAACAGTAGACCTGTTTCTAAATCAAAAGATGACAGTTCTGTTACCGATTTGATACCAACTCTATTTGATATGGCAAAAATAATGATGAGAATAGAATGCAACCTTGACAAGAAAGATATGGATGACGAATCGCTTGAAGAACTTTCTAAAATAGCATCCGCAATAATGAATATGACTCTTGCCATCGAATATTTAAGAAGAAAAGGTTACTAATCTGCATTGATTTTCGCTCTTGTTTCCATCCAACAGCTAACTTTATAAGGAATTCCTATAAATTTTCTACCAAGTATTTATCAAGGACCGATGTATTCCCACATCATTGCCTCGCAAAGAATACAAGACAATTACCGTAAAAGAAGCAACATTTGTAAGATTTCTCAAGGTAATTCATGATGCAAAGAAAACAAATTCAGAACTTGACAATAGCATCTTCGTTGACAAGCTTTTGGATTTATACAAAAAGAAAGGATAAACAAAAAACTATTTTTGTATCCACTAATAGGGAGTTTTTCAGGCTCAGTTGTGAAAAGATCTGAATTAAATTGATATCAAGGTTTTATTATAGTCGGATTCAAGTTTTTTTATTGGATCCGCTGTTAAAAGTAAACGAAGCTCACAAAAATGGCATTCTGCCAGATAAAATCTATTCACTAATCATCAAGAGATTTAAGCTCGTACTTGATGGTATAGGCAGGGTAGAGAAAGCGTCTGGAATTAATTTTCCGTTGGCATACGTAGAGCCATCGATCGTGATCTCACAGCCCACAGGCTCATTTGACTACGGAATATTGTTTGCGAGAACTCTTCCTATAATTGCAAACGAGAAGGTAGAGATTATTATTCAAATCACTGCCCCACTTGTTGCCTATGGACTAAAAGGTACAATACATGCCATCCTTGCACATGAATTTCTGCATTATCTGGAATTAATTAAAAGAATGTCTAAGATGGAGCTGGTCTCAGATGAGATCTCAGGTAATCTCTTTGAGAGCGTGTATGCTGATACCACAAGATTGTTCGAACCTCGCGTTGTGTTCGATGACAAGACCCTCTTGTTACACATAACAAAGAAATTTCCGGAGGGGTTTCGGGATTACAAACTTGAAGACAAGGTATTAAAAAATTGGATTCAAAAAAAACTATCTATAATAAATGTTGCACTTGACAGAAACACAATCAAAATTCCAGCTGATGTGCTTGCAAAGACCAAAATTGATCCATCCTTGCTTCAAAAAGTAGATCAGATAGAACAAAAAGCTTACAGATTACGAAAGAAAAAACTCTATTAATTATTTCGTGAATTCAGTATAGCCACATTTGCCACACGTTCGTCTGTCCTTGTGTTCTGACATGAAAACTCCTTTGCCGCATCTTGAACATTCTTTTTTTGTCTTTACCGCTTTATCATTTTTTACGTTATAGTATTTGTAAACTGAAGGGCTTGAGCCTTTCTTGCCTGCCATTATTTTGTCTCTTCCTTCTTCGCTTCCGCAGGCTTGGTTTCTGCGGCCTGTGCGGGTTCGGCGTCTTTTGCAGGTACTGCCTTGGCTTTCTCTAATCTTTTGAATATTGCGGCCTTGAGATGTTTTTTTGCTAACTTTTCATCATCGTATATGTAGAATGTACCTGAAAGTGTTGGCCTACCAGTCTCATTTTTGAGATTTATAGGAATTACAATCTTGCCTTCTAGGTTAAATTGTTTTGAAATCATATCTACAGCTTCTAATCTCTTGAGTCTACCCGCAAGTCCTTTGAACGTACAAGTGATCTCTCTTCTTGAAAGTAGAGGGTTCTTCACATCACGTGTGACTTCAATCATGGACATGTATTGTGAGTCCTTTTAATAGTTCATATAAATCTTAATGAGTAAATAGCTAACAATTTTAAGAAATTAGAATATTGTTACAACATGGATCGTTTCATGATTCATCTCAAGAATACGGGTTATCTGCCACATGATGCGACAGTATTATTGAAAAAAGCAGATCAACTGACTTCTGGATTTGATGCCATAGTTAGGGATGCACGAGTCTCAAAAAAATACCTGGAATTTGACGTATCAGTCGCAAAAAAAGATCTTGATCTGATGGTCGAGAAGATGAAATCTATTGGACTTCTTGATCATGCGCGACATCTTGTTGAGGAAAAAATGGAAAAAAATGAGGCGTTGGAAAACGGAAAATTTTATTTTAACAGTGAAAGATTCTGGGAATGTCATGAAGTTCTAGAAGGGGTATGGAAAAAAACATATGAAGGCGAAAAAGATCTCGTACAAGGAATAATTCTTGCCGCTGCCGCATTTGTCCATTATCAAAAATATGAAAATGAGATTTGCCTTTCTATTATGAATCGTGCAATGGAAAAACTTGTCAATACCACGGGAAAGTATCATGATATAGATATAGACGAATTCAAGAAAAAGATCTCTCGTATGATAAAGACTGGTACAATTGATACATTTGCTATCTAATGAGTCTGATTGCAGTCTTGATTACATCTGCACCCGCAAGCAACCCAATCCTTCCTTTTTTTGCCTGTTCTTCAGTAAATCTTGTAGTTCCATCCTTTTTGACTGAATCGCCAGAGACCAAAAGTGGAACTGGATCATCACTGTGTCCCTTGTTTATGCAGGGGGTGGAATGATCTCCCGATATTACAACTGAAACCTTCGAAGTATCTATGGCAGCTAATAAAGTGCCAAAAAATCTGGCATCTATCTCCTCAATGTTTTTCATTTTTCCAATTGCGTCTCCATCATGACCAAATTCGTCCGGCCCCTTAATATGTACATAAATAGCATTTTGCGTTTCCATTGCTTTTGCTGCAACTCTTGCCTTTTCCTCATAGTCAGTCAACCCTCCGGCGTTAAATGTCTGCATCTTTAGCACTTTTGCTATGCCTATTTCAACTGGCATGTCAACTATGCAGGAAAACTTCATCTCATGCAATTGATTTATCGGAATGACATCTGGGAATCTATTTCCAGCGTCACGCAGTAATATTGAATTTAAAAGTTTTTTACCTTGTATGTCTCTCCTCTTGTTTATTTCACTATTTTTCATGATGGCAAGTGATTGATCTGTGAATTCATTTACAAGTGCTGCGGAGAGTTTTGCTCCTGCTGATTCATTTAATGGAAGTGATCTTTCGATTTTCAAGTAATCCCCAACAGCTTTTGCAACCCCCATGCCGTCAATTCGTGCATATGCTGGATCTGTATTGCTGATATCTGGAGGCAGGAACTCTCCATCGCATCTTATTCTTACTATCACTCTATGGCCTATGGTTGGAGATACCACTACAGACGCTTTTGGGTTTGAAAACTTGATCTTTTGTTCTAATTCGTGAGAAATGGCAACAGTATCTTCTCTCTCAATCTTTCTGCCTGCTCTTCTATCAATTATGACCCGGTCATCGTTTACGGTAGAAAAGTTTCCACGCAACGCAAGATCTCCATTTTTGAAATCAATTCCAATTCCTATTGACTCTATGACTCCTCGTCCCACATACGCCGAATCATCAAATCTATAACCTAGCATATTAAATACTGCAATGTCGGATTGAGGAGCTATCCCCTTTCCTACCGAAATGACTTCTCCTACTGTTCCATTACTTGCAATCCTGTCCAGATTTGGAGTCTTGGCATATCCTAATGGAGTCATTCCTTTCAAGTCCGGATGTGGCAAGTCTCCTATCCCATCAAGCAATACGTATATCATATGAACATTAGAATTGTTTGTAATTCTCATTCGACCTCCATCTTCCAAGTTTTTTACATATTACATAAACCTTGATTTTTTCAAGTTAGATTACGGCTATTTACTATCTTTTAAAAAATACAAATCAAATGTATTGATTTGCAAATAATGAAAAATCAAGTAGAAATCTTTTTGAGTTTTATCTTAAAGTTCAGCATCTTTCCTGCTAGCGGGTGATTGAGGTCTACCGTTACCACTCCATTATCAACTGCAGTGATCATTACAGGTACCTTTTCGCCTGTCGGCAGACCTGCCTCAAAGAGCAGCCCATCTGTAAGTTTTGCCTCTAATGGGAATACCTCTCTTGGAACATTTTGTACTAGAGTCTGATCGTGTTGCCCATAGGCTTCAGCAGGATATATGATGAACTCTTTCTCATCTCCTTCATTCATGCCTAAAATTGCGTCATCGAATCCTTTTATCACACTACCTGATCCAACTTCAAACTCTAGTGGTTTTCCATGGTCTTCTGAACTATCAAAAACTGATCCGTCATCGAGTTTTCCGACATATTCTACTTCTACCTTATTTCCAGTCTTTACTGTCAACTAAATCCATCCTAATTTCCATGTGGAAAATTTTGTACTATGCGTAGATGTGAATTTCATACATGTTTGGGAAAATAATATGCTAAAAAATCCTTTGGTTGTACCATGTTGTTGATGCCTTATTTATCTGGTAATGGAAACCGCTTTGAAAGATCCTCGGCGATTTTCTCATAAGACTCTCTTGTTTTGCCAATCTCCTTGAGTTTTTCTGATTCAACATTTGAAAGATCAGCGCTTACTCGTTCTACATCATTTCGCAAAGCCATCTCTGCCATCTCAAACAAGCGATTGTTCTCCTTCCAAATGTGCTGAACTACATGATTAATGTATTCTTGCATATCAGTAATCAACTGGATTGCATTACCTGTTGCTAAATATGTCTTGGAAGATTCTTCCATTCTTGCAGCCAACTTTCTGGTTAATTCATGTTCCATGAGCATAACTGCAATCGGTCCACTCTCTTTTGGCATGCCTTTTTTTTCAAGTTCTGGAAAGAGTGATTTTTCTTCCTTTCCGTGATGACAGAAATCAGTAAAGTTTTTTGTAAAATCAATAACCTGCAAGATTATGGGTTCAGGTATGGTGGTGCCATTCTGCAAAAGCGGAATCGTAGCCCACATGGACTTTAACACTTTCTCGATTAGTGCGTGGTCTCGTCTTAGTGATTCAGTAGACATCTGATATGTGTATGTATATTTTATTCCAATTTAAGCGTAATTTTTGGTAAATTCTACGGCTTGGATATACGCAGTGAGTTTGTTTGCACCGTACAAACCAAACAATATAAATGATCAGCGTTACATGATATGAAATGTATTAGATTCATCTACAAAAAGACACCAAATGCTTGGTAAAAAATAGGCATCCCTTTCCTGATTACTATGAAAACCCGAAACATCTGTAGAAAACACTGAAAGATCTTTTATGGAAAGTCATACAAATTTTTAATAGATTTAATTAAAGAAAATCTCTCAGATTTTCCTGATCATCGAAAAATTGCAAATTTCTTAGATGATTATCAGAGTGATCAGTACTTGATGCTCTAATTTTATATCTCTATCAGGTAAGAAATGCCCATTCCCGGTATTTGGCAGATCTATTTGGCATATAATCATGTGCTTCGATCATTGAAAAGGTTTTAACGTGGCAGATCGGAAATTTAGCAGATATGGGAGATCTTCGCAAGGATTATGTTATTGATAAATTCGTAATTGTTTCTCAAAATAATCATAGTGCTAATGACTCAAAGAAATGCCCTTACTGTCCTGGAAATGAATCCATGACAAATCAATCATCACTCTCCCTTGTTGCAAAGGATGGCATGTTACAAAGGCTTCAAGATACAGATGATCATTATGTGGAAAATTGGTCTGTACGAGTCTTTGAAAGTAAGAACCCGGTAGTTGTCACTACATCAGAGAATTCTTACAGTGATAGGCCGCTTTATAGTGAGCCTGCTTATGGTTATCACTATATTGTAGTTGCATCTGAAAAACACAAGGACTCACTTGCTAGCATACCGGTAGAACAGTGGTCTAATGTCATAGTTGTAATCCAGGACAGGCTTAGGTGGCTATACACACAAAGGGGAGTGACCTATGTCTCAATCTATGTAAACCACGGTAAGGATGCTGGCAGTCCTGTTATTCACCCGCATATCAACATAGTCACATTTTCTACAATTCCACCCGTAATAGAGCAGGAAGCAGAGGCTGCACATAATATTCTAAATGAAAAAGGCATATGCCCGATGTGTCAGACGGTGAGTACTGAGATGGGGGGACCAAGACAGATCTTGCAAACTGAAGGATTTCTGGCATTCTGTCCATGGGCTCCTTCATATCCGTATGAATTTTGGATATATCCAAAAAAACACATAACAAGTTTTTCGAAGATAACTCAAAAGGAGATAAATGATCTATCTTTGATCCTGAGGGCCACCTTGGGTGGACTTGCCAATACAATGAAAAATACTGCATACAACATGGTGTTCCACCTCTCCCCAGAAAAGAAAAATAACCAACAGATTCACTGGCACATAGAAGTATATCCACAATCTGACTCTTGGTCCGGTCTTGAAAGGGGATATGGTGTTTTCTTGAACAAGACATCTCCAGAAAAAGCAGCAGAGGAGCTTGGTTCATCTTGCAGAAAAGAACTAGCGGGCTTAGTTGGAATAGTATAACCAATCATTTGGTTTAATTATTGAAGTAGATCAAGAACAACTGTGGCGCTTGAAAAATGGGTAGCTGTAGCAAGCTTTGTAATGTTTGCACTGTTTGCAGCTGAGTTGATATCGATATCGCATTTTCTAAAAAATCCGTCATATGATATAGATCCCTCCTCATCAATCTTGGAATTCATTTCAATTAGTGGAGCGCCCGCGCTGATACTTGCAGGTTCGTCATTTTTGTTGGCACGCGCGTATGGTTCAATTTTTTGCGGTTCTCTCATAGTTGCTGGAGGTGCCGTAATGTTAATTGGAATGATCTATGTCAATACCATGATACCTCAGATACCTGTAGCATATGTAGTTCCAGATCTTTCACTTACTCCGATCATATTCATTGGTGTCTCAATACCTGTCATGATAACTGGAAGTCTTCTATTTCGTTTGAAGCCTAGACCAAAAAGAGATTATTTCTTTGATAGATGATCAAATCTCATCGAATTAGAATGTAGTTTGAAACCTAATTTTTTGTAAAAAGGAATAAGATCATCAGTACAATCAAGAATGGTCTTGTAACAATCTTGTTTTTGTGCATATTCCAATAAGGAACGCACTATTTTCTGCCCAATTCCTTTTCCTTGAAATTCTTTTGCAACTGCCACATCTTCAATATGTCCAACCTTTCCTCCATTATGTATGAATTTTTGTTCAATTATGATGCTTGCTGCACCTATGATTTTAGAGTCTATTACTGCAACATATATCACCTCATTTGGAGTCTTAGAAATCTTATCAAATATGGCCCAAGATTTTCTTGGGTTCATGTCGCTTGTGTTCCTAAGAGAATCAAGAGAATGTAGAAATCCGTTGGAGAGATCTTTTTTCTGGATCTTGCGTATCTTAATTTCAGTCATGGTTTAGATCTGACCAAGTTTTTCCAAATAATGCTGGTATGCACGTCGATAGGACGCTTTGTCACCTATGTCTATAAATCCAGTCTTAATCGGATATCCGTTTACCTTTTTCTTCTTAGTCAATGCACTACGAATGACAAGATCCATCCCATATGGCTTACCTTCCGGGATTAACTCGAAAATTCCGGGCTCCATGACATAACATCCTATGTTGATATTCCCTTTTACATCTGGCTTTTCTTGCCATGTCTTGACCCTGTTGGTCTTGTCCATTTCTATGAATCCATATGGAATTTTGGTCTTATATTCTGATAATCCCATGGTCACAAAGGATCTCTTCTTCCTATGATAGTCAATCATGTTCTTCAAACTAAATTCAAAAATTGAATCGCCGTATAAACAAACAAAAGTATCATCAATAAACTCTTGCGAGGTTTTCAATTGTCCTGCTGTTGCAAGCGGTCTATTTGCAATCGCATATTCTATTTTTACACCCAATCTACTACCATCTTCAAAATAATCTTCTATTGTTCTTCTCAAGTAACTCACACATAAGACAAATGAATCTATGCCGTTACTCTTTATCCATTCAATCAAATGCTCTAAGAGTGGCTTATCTCCTAGCGGGAGCATAGCTTTTGGTAAAAACGTGGTATAAGGCTGAAGTCTTGTTCCAAGTCCACCTGCCAAGATTACAGCCTTCATGAGATGTAATCTAAGAATGTAGTATTTATTTTGAAGGATAAAAACATCCTATGCAATCTTACCAATCTTTATCAAGACATCTTTTGGGGTGGTGCCAAATAGCAAGATCATGGGCTCCTTTCCCATGTCTCCTCTGTGGTATATTATATCTGGGGGGCTCCTAAGTTTCTCAATTGCACTCTTTATACCCCACGATATGGTTTTTCCCTCAGTAACTTTGGCATCACTGGGTTCCAGGATCCTATCATAGTATGCTATATGAAATCTTTTTGCGGTGGATTTTTTTAATATCTCCTTGTCGTATTTGATGTTAACAGCAGATCTTATTGTGGGAAACTTTCTTGCCACCTCAAGAACTGCGTTAGCTACATGTCTTGAGCCGCCGTACTTGAGTGTACCTACAACTGCAACTGATTTCCCGGTTTTGACTATACGTCCTTCAAGTCCAAGTATGTGAAAAATAGACTTCGGCCTAGGTTTGGCAAAAACAAAATTTGTCTGTACTTCTGGTATGTAGCCATAAATTCCTTTGATGTTGACAAATTGTTTTATGGCTACAGAAAGATCAACTTCTATTCCATCCGCATTTTTTTGTCTTGCAATATCTATGCCTTTCCCAATTCTTGTTGAATTTTTTATGGATTCAAACGAAGTTTTTTGTGCAAGCCTTGTCGATTCAGACAGGCTTTTTCCTTTGGCTATGTTTACACAAAGTGCAGCAGAAAATATACACCCCCCACCATGACTTTCTTGCAAAAGTCTCTTTTGAGAAAATATGTGAAACTTCTTATTTTCAAGTAATATGTCTGTCACCTTATCGTCTTGCATGTGTCCACCCTTTATGATGACGTTTTTTGCACCCATGGAATTTATCTCCAGCGCTGCTCTTTTTGTATCACTCAAAGACCTGATTTTCATACCTGCAATCCTTTCTGCTTCCGGTATATTCGGGGTTATAACATATGAAAGAGATACGAGCAATTTCTTGAAATCCAAAAAGGCATCTGCACAAAGAAGCATACCTCCCGTTGTAGATTCAAAAACAGGATCTAGTACTATCGGCACCTTTAGATTTTTCAGTTCAGAATGAATTGTTTTTATGGTTTTTTTGTCATAAACCATTCCTATCTTTATTGCATCAATCTTGAAATCTGAAAAGATTGATCTTATCTGGCTCCTGATTATTCCAGGTGAAACAGATTCTGACTTGAAAAACTTTGAAGAATTTTGGCTTGTTAATGCAGTAATTGCACTAAATCCATATGCCCCAAGAGCTGTGAACGTCTTTATATCTCCCTGAACGCCTGCGCCAGAAGATGGATCAGAACCCGCTATGGATAGCACATTTATCATGACATTACCATGCAAAGCTCACGTATAAGAGGTATTTTTCTTATCTTAAACAATTGCATCATATTTTCAATACACCGCCTTTTTGTGACCAGTTACAAAAAAGGAGGCTATTGTAGTATGTATGCAGGAAATTTTTATTGATACAGCCCCAATTTTCCAGATTTGTATTACTTGAAAATGTAAACAAATGTAAACATTTTCTTGTTAACCACTGTTTGAATTAATTCTTAAATCAGTACTGTAACATCACATCCTATTGAAAGCAACTGTAATTGCAAGTATGTCTTTCGTGGTTTTACTGGCCATATCTCTTGATAACACAGTTTTTGCAGATCAATTCAATTATTTTCAAAGTGAGAACTTCAGGTTGACGCATAACCCTGTAATCTGTGCATTTGAGCCATCTCCAGATTCTCAATTTCCAAACCTCTCGCAAATATTACTTTCCAGAACACAATATGCTATACTTGATTGGCAAAATAATCTAAACCTAGGCGTATCAAGCAGACAACTAGTCTGGATTCTTAATTTCAAAGAAATTCCATTAAACCAACAAAATAGTTTTGATGATTCAACATGTGATATTACAATACATTATGAAAGAGAACCACTAGATACAAATGAACAGTTCCAAGAAGCAGGAGTGACAAGTTTTAACAATAATCAGGCAAACATCATTATCTATTATCTCGGTATTGATGTAAAACAAGGGGAAGTCTTAGTAGGACAGAATGCCAACTATAATTCCTACCAGTTTCAGTATGTTCCATTTTATACTGATCATCTGGCATCATATCCTCAAATTGACATGACAATAACACATGAATTGGGGCATGCATTGGGATTGGGTCACTATATCGTGAGCAGCAAAGATCTATACCTGATAGATACAGGACAGGAGAACATGCCATCAATCATGATACCAGACATAGTGGCCAATGGAGTAACATACTTTAGCATAACCACGTTAGATGTTAATGAGGTAAAATCAATCTATGGACATGATGGATTTGGTCAGGCTTACTCCTCACCTGCAGGCAAGTTTTCGCAGACAATAAACCAATTCGATAAGGGATTGCCATCAACTGTCCAAAACTACACCAAGAATACAAAACCGTTTCAAAATTCTACAAGCGGAACCGTACGGGTTGATACAAGCGAAGTTCTATTATCTGACAACAAAACGTCATCGTCTCTTTCCATTTCGGGTAATATCACTACATCTGATAATGGATATGTGGATTTGATGATTGCAGATCAGCAACATGGAAATATCATATGGAATTCTAAAGTCAAGCCAAACAGCAGTGGCAACTTCAATCAAAAAGTTGCCATAACAAAAGAGTTTCATTCCGGACAGTACGATGTAACGGCTTTATACAATGGCATTTCACTGGGTGCCTCTTCGTTTAACGTAATAAATGAAGTCACTACTCCGGAATTCGGCTCAATTGTTCCTTTTGTATTTTTAATACCCGTCGTATTTGTAATAATTTTTTCAAAAACAAATACAAGAAAGTACAGTATGTGACATTATGTATGGCATACCTCGATTTTCTGGCATAATGTTCTTTAAATGTTCATGAAATTCTGACAGCTATTATCACTTTTATCAAATCTCCACCATTTTTTCTTCAGATGAACGGATATCCTCAAGCATATACTGCAGAAAATCTAGTTGCAAAAGGCTTCTGTTTCCTTGATCTTCGATCATTTGAGAAATTTGTTTTGAGCATGCCATGTACTGTTTAGTTCATCAGATTACATAGCCCTCAAGATAATTAAAGATCTGCCTTCCTTTCTGTCATGTCTTTATCATCTTGCCCATGTTTAATCTAGGATCATCGTAACTTGATACTCACGTTTAAATTCAATCAATTGGTAAAAAAAGTAAATTGGGAACACAAATGAGTACAGCCCGTAGGGGTGTTGTCACTGAAGAAATGAAAACCGTGGCACAAGATGAAGACGTGACCTTAGACTGGCTCATTCCAAAAATAGCGAGTGGCTCAATCATAATTCCGCACAACAATGTCAGACCACAAAAGATTCATGTGGTAGGAATTGGCAAAGGAATGAAAACAAAGGTTAATGTCAATATCGGTAATTCTACTTTAAATCAGAATCTGGATGAAGAAGTAAAAAAAGCAAAAACTGCAGTAAAATACCACTCCGATACTATCATGGATCTTAGTGACGGTGGAGATGTAGGTCTTTTCAGAAGGACGCTGCTTGAGGCAGCTCCTATAACGTTTGGTACAGTTCCCGTATACGAGGCTTACAATTACGGTGTTGAAAAATACAAGAATCCACTTGATATCACTGAAGATGACTTTCTTAATGCATTTGAACGTAACATAAAAGACGGAGTTGATTATACTACCATACATTCTGGTATCACCAAAGATATTGCAAAAAGAATTTTGGCAGTAAAAAGACACGGCGGGATAGTGAGTAAGGGAGGAACTATAACGGCTGCGTGGATGCTAAAGTATGACAAAGAAAATCCATACTACGAACACTTTGACTATCTAATAGAGTTGGCAAGACAATACGATGTTACTTTTAGCTTGGGTGATGCACTAAGACCAGGTTCAATATTGGATTCACATGATGAATTACAGGTTCAGGAGATGATCAACATATCACGACTAACAAAAAGATCTCATGAAAAAGACGTACAGGTCATGGTGGAAGGCCCCGGACATGTACCACTAAATGAAGTGGCTGCAAATGTAAGACTGGCAAAATCGCTTATTGGGGATGTTCCATACTATGTGCTGGGACCGCTTGTGACTGATGTAGCTTCAGGCCATGATCATATAGCCAGCGCCATAGGTGCAGCAGTATCTGCAAGCGAAGGGGTGGATTTATTGTGCTATCTAACTCCTGCAGAACACTTGGCTTTACCTAATGTTGACGAGGTAAAGGCAGGATTGATTGCATATAGAATTGCCGCTCATGCTGCTGACCTTGTTAAATTGCGAGACAAGGCAATCAAGTGGGATTTGGAAATGACAGAGGCAAGACGAACTCTTAACTGGGAAAAACAAATTGCGTTATCAATTGATCCAGAAGAGGCTGCACGAATACATGCAAGAACAGGACAGATCAAGGGAAATACCGTACCATGTACAATGTGTGGTGGGGCGTGTGTCTACATAATGCTTCCACAACAAAGATACACTAAATCAGATGAAGTGACACAGGAAAAACTACAACAAACTGGCTAGTACTTTATCGAGGCTTGGAACTGTTTTATACTGTGTTAGTTCCGATGGGCTTATCCATCTGTATTCTTGATTTTCCCAATTCAGAATGATTTTAGGATCTTGTACGGAAAACAAAAAGGGAAAAACCAACCACTCGTGGTTTGCATATTGAGGGGAGTCTATGCGAATTTGCTGTGCTGATTTGAGAAGACTAATCTTGTCCTCTACTATGCCTACTTCCTCCAACGTTTCTCTCTTGGCTCTATAGATTGGCTCTTCATTGCCTTCTATGATTCCAGATATTCCTGCCCAAAGACACTTCATAGATTTTACTTTTTCGCTTCGCTTTAAGATGAGGTACTTGTCATTTTGAACTAAAAAGCAAGTGATAATTTTTGTAGATTTCAACTATTTTTCAACAGCGTTTACCATGGATACTAGTTTTTTATATGCATCGTCCATGTCAACATTTTTTGCAAGCCTCTCTTTTGCACTCCCGATATATTTGAGAATCTCCTCAGTTCTATTTTCCTGAATCAAGATGAGCATTCTTCCTATGTCCTTCCAGAATTCTTCTGCATACTTTCTAATTTCGGGATTTGCGATTATTGTTTCTATGAGTTCTGGTGATTCAGTCATTATTCCAGCAGTGAGAAGTTTTTGTGCCTTGAATGTGGTACCTGCCATCTTTTCAACTAGCGCAAAGTTTTCCTCCTTTGCAAGTATGTTAGCGAGTGTCAAGTTTACCAGGTGAGTCATACCTAGAATTATTGCAATTTTTTTGTCATGCTCTGCAGCATCTATCTGAACAAAATTTGCTTCAGGAAACAATGATTTTGCTACCAACAGTTCTTTTTTTGCATCACGGATCGGAATAGAAATTATATTCTGCCCATTTAGCTTCTTTGTTCCGGGCCCAAACATTGGATGAATACAGATTGGACTTACTTTGTCTGGAATTTTTGATAATGCAGCTGCTGTTTTTAGCTTGAGTGAAGAGACATCAATAAGATATGACTCTCTTTTCATTTCTTTTGCAATCAGTCTTATAGTTTCTGGAGTACGTTTGACTGGGATGCAAAGAATGACATAATCTGCAGGCAAGATCGCCCCAACAAGGGATTGTGCTTTTGTAACTGCTTTGTTTAGGATCTCCTTTTCTGAATCATAACCAATTATCTCAAAACCTTTCTCAAGGAAGTACTTTGTGAACCATTTGCCTATTTGTCCCTCTGCGCCAATTATTGCTATTTTCTTCTTCATTTTTCCGTCCTCATCGCTTCTTCTATTATCCTCATTCCTTGGTTAAGTGTTTCTTCTGGCTGACATGCCGATATTCTGATGAATTCTTGGTAATTTCCAAACCCCACACCAGGGGCTACCGCAACACCATAATCTAAAAGCTTGTTTGTAAACTCAACAGAGTCAAAATGGTGTTTTTTCATCCTGGCAAAGAGGTACATTGCACCATCTGGCTCCACAAACTCAATTTTCATACTATTTGCTTTTTTTATCATGTATTGTAGCCTAGTTTTGATGGTTTTAATATTATCCGTAATGTCAGCTTCAAGGGCTTTCATGGCTACGTATTGGGTCGGCTCTGACACATTTGTCATAGCTAATGCCTGCAGCTTTGCCATCTTGTCTATTATCTCGCTATTTGATACTGTGTATCCTATCCTAAATCCAGTCATGGCATGAGATTTAGAGAAGGACTGGGTCACAATTGATTTGTTGTACTCGTAGGAAATGACACTCTTCCAATTTTTGAATGCATACGAAGAGTAAATCTCATCACTTAACACGTAGAGATTATTTTTTATCGAAATGTTCATTATTTGATCTAATGACTTTTCTGACAATATTTTTCCAGTAGGATTGTTTGGATAGTTTATCACTATCATCTTTGTATTTTGGTTGACTGTGCCTTCGATCTCTCCTATCTCTGGCTCCCACCTGTTTTCTAGACTTGTGTGAATGGTTCTTATCTTGACTCCAGAATTTAGAGCATTATCTCGGTATGCAGGCCATGCGGGCTCTATTATTATTATTTCATTTCCGGGATTTAGCAGAGTAGATATTGCAAGGAAGACTGAAAATCTTGCACCTGGCGAGACAAGAATGTTTTGTATATTTACTTTAGCGCCAAATGTCTTTGTAGCATATCTTGCAAGATCTTCTCTGAACTCCATCATTCCTTTTGAATCTCCATACTTTGTGTATCCCATATCATAGACTTGGGAAAGCGCATTGTTTACAGTCTTTGGTGGGGGAAAATCTGGTTCGCCTATCTCCATGTGGATTATTTTTTTCCCTTGTTTTTCTAGTTCCTTTGCTTTCAAAAATACTGAAAGATGGGTCTGCTTGTTTGTTGATTGTATCTTGACAGATTCATTTAATAAAAAATTTAACATTGTCAAACCGGTTTTCTCATCAAGACCTATCTCTGTGCATAATGATTGAACCTTGGTTCGAAGTTGATTTTCTCTTTCTTCGTTGGTTATGCCTAGCCCGAGATTATTTTTGAGATTGCCAATTTCTTTTGCCGTATTGTTTCTTTCCCTTAACAATTTTAACATGTCTAATGTTATCCTATCCATCTTGTCGCGCAGCTTGTCAATATCTGACATTTCTCATCGGATCACTGGAGGAATAAAGCCTGCTCTTAATGCATGATCAACGAGTACTATTGAGACTAGAGAATCAACTACCGGGGGTGCTCTTGGAACTACACACGGATCATGTCTACCTTGGACTATCAAAGAGACTGGTCTTTTTGTCTTGATATCTACGGTACGTTGCTTTTTTGCAATGGATGAGGCTGGCTTGAAGGCAACTCGAAGCACAAGTGGCATTCCAGTAGATAATCCTCCAAGTATGCCTCCTGCATTATTTGTTCTAGTTACGATCTTTCCATTCTTTGTTATGAATTCATCATTGTTTTGTGAACCATAAAGAGTAGAGCCATAGAAACCTGAACCAAATTCTACTCCTTTGACAGCAGGAATTGAAAATAACGCCTTACTAAGATCTGATTCTAGAGAACCAAAGATTGGTTCACCAAGGCCCACTGGAAGATTGGTAGTGATGGATTCGATAACTCCTCCAACAGAATCTCCACTTCGCTTTGCCGCAAGTATTACAGCCCGCATCTTTTCTGCCATTTTTGTGTCTGGGCATCTTACTTCATTGCTGTAAATGGAGTTCTCCGCCTTTGGTATGTCATGACTATTCATCTTTATCTTGCCCACTTGACAAGTGTAAGAATAAGTGTCCACTCTAATAGTCTGAGAGAGTAATTTCTTTGCAATAGCTCCTGCCATTACAAATGTGGCAGTAAGCCTGCCGGAAAATCTGCCTCCTCCCCTGTAATCATTGAATCCATCATACTTTACATGTGCTGGATAGTCAGAATGACCAGGTCTTGGCCTCAATGTTAAATTTTCATAATCGTGAGAACGCTGATCTTGGTTCCAAATTACCATTGTTATTGGAGCTCCGGTCGTATATCCTCGAAATACACCGGAAATGATTTCTACCTTATCTTCTTCTTTTCTCTGAGTCGTTATGATTGACTGACCAGGTCTGCGCAAGTCAAGCATTTTTTGAATGTCTTTTTCCTCAAGTTCTAGGCCTGCAGGACAGCCATCTATGACAGACCCTATGCATTTGCCATGACTCTCACCAAAACTAGTAAAGGCATAGCGCTGACCAATCGAATTTGAAGACATGATAAAATTTTCATTTAGATGCTTATAATCCTTATAGGAATTGGTCAAGTTTTTGACAAAATCTTGACCTGTGCAATCAAAAATTAGATAATTGGCGACTATATTATCAGCATTATGAGAATACGCAGTGCGCGGGGAAGCGACAAGGATACCGTCTTGGGGTTTTGTAAAGACACATTCCTGTGGGGTGACTATATTGCAGACGTCTGGGATAAATGGAATTTAAAAGGAGGTTTGTATGTGTTGGAAGAAAATGATTCTGTTGTTGGAGTATATCATATAGATTTCTTTAAGAAAGAAACATGGGTTGAGGGAATGAGGGTACATCCGCAACATAGAAAAAAAGGCTTTGGCACCAAAATGCTAACTCATGCGGAATCTGTCACACAAAACAAAGTCATTAGATTGATAATTGAAAGTGAAAATCATCCATCCATAAAACTTGCCAAATCGATGGGATATGAGATAGAGGAAAAATGGAGGCTATGTTACATGATTCCGGCAAAACAAGAATCAAGCGCAACAATCGCAACGTTTTCGGCTCAGCTAGGCGGCATAGCTTCCTCATCAACATATGCCAATTCATGGAGATGGTTACCTTTAGATGATGAGGAAATCAGAAATCTCATAGAACAAAAAAGAATCATAATATCAACCAAAGAAGGAAAAACAATGGCGGCTGGAATATGGAGCCAGTCAAATGATTTTCCACAGATATTTCAATTTGCGTTTGTGAGTGGCATAGAAGAAGGTATGTTGTACATTCTAAGGTACATTCAGAACATGGCGTATGATCTAAACTTTGAGCGAATCCAAGTCTTCATTCAAGAAAAAATTTCAATCAAGGCAAATTTCTTGGACAAAGGATCGTTATTTTATTTAATGAAAAAAGAATTACACTAGAAAAATCTATAACGCTTGAATTAGAGATAAACTCATGAATCATTGGCTTGTAAAACAAGAACCGGCCACGTATAATTACGATATGTTGGAAAAAGAAAAAAAGACTGTCTGGGACGGTGTACACAATAATCTTGCATTAAAGCACATTCGTACAATGAAAAAAGGAGACATGGCATTTTTTTATCATACTGGAGACGAGAAGCAGACTGTTGGCATAATAAAGATTACAAGTAATCCATACTCCAACCCAAAAGAAGACGATGAAAGATTTGTTGTAATTGAAGTAAAGCCAGTCTCAAGATTGAAAAGACCTGTAACTCTTGAAGAGTTAAAAAAAGATTCCAAGTTCAAAAACTGGGAACTGACAAGAATCTCAAGACTGTCTGTGATGCCTGTCCCAAAACAACTCTGGGATGAGATTATAAAAAAGTCAAACAAATGACTAAGAAATCCTGGCCCCTATCTTGTTCATTTCTTTGATAAAATCAGGATATGATACATCTACGGAGTCTGGATCTGTCACAGTACAGTTACCTACGACCATTCCAGCAATACAAAATGCCATAAACAGTCTGTGGTCGTCTGCAGAGTCAAGATCTGCGCCCTGAGGGGATTTTGGCGCCTCTAGAACCAATCCATCACTTTTTTCTGTAATGCCAATACCAATCTTTGACAGCTCTTTTGCTAAAATTGAAATTCTGTCTGTTTCTTTGAACCTTGCGTGCCTTACATTGTAAAGCTCAATTGGATTGGATGTTCGAAGTGCCAATATGGCCATTGGTGGAAGTAAGTCAGGCGTATTTGAGAGGTCAAATCTCCCCCCCGTAAGCTTTGGAGGTGCCTTTACCCTCACCATATCATCAATAGATACACCTACACCCATCTTTTTGAGGTGTAATATCATTTCTTTGTCTCCTTGTGGTAGATCTCCAACAGGGGCAGAAATTTTCATGTCATCTCCTACCAGCACTGCAGCAGAAAGAAGAAGTGCCATGCTGGAAAAATCTGCAGGTATTGTGAAATCTGTTGGTTTGTAGTACTGCTTTGGTATGTTGTATTTCTTGTAAGGAGATATAGTATTTACGTTGACACCAAACTTTTGCATGATTGCAATAGTTGCATCTAGATAGGGTTTTGAGACAAGATCACCTTCAATTTCCAATGTAATGCCTTTCTCAGTTTTAGGTGCAGCGATAAAAAGTGCAGAAACGAACTGGCTTGAAATAGAACCAGGTATGGACGTACTGCCACCGTGGATCTTCCCTTGCACGGTAATTGGGGGGGTACCGTCAGTTGATGTACACTTTGCGCCAAGTTTCTCAAGAGCATCTAGAAGTGGCTGCATGGGTCTCTTTCTGAGACTGGCATCGCCGGTAAGGGTAATCTTGACATCAGCAAGGGAAGATATGGCCGCAGATATTCTGATTGTTGTACCAGAGTTTGACGCATCTATCTCTGATCCAGTAGCGTATACGTTACCAGTACTTTCCACACTTACAGTTGATCCACTGGTTGATATCCTGGAACCGAAAACTTTGCAGGCATTCATAGTTGCAATTGTATCGCGAGAAAGCAGTACATTTCTAATAGTACTGTTTCCCTTTGCAAGAGATGCCAAGAAGATGGCACGATGTGTATAGCTTTTGTTGGGAGGACAGTGTATCGTACCAGATAATTTTGATTTTTCAACCTTACATTTCATGTACTACAGCCTTTTGGTTAGTGATAGGCGAAACTATTGTATTTCCATCAAGCAAAGACAATATTCTCTTTACAGGTAAAACCTTGTCGTTTTTTGCAATCGCTGCAATGGCAGGACCATTTCCTGAAATCGACGCACCGAGTGCGCCGCTCTCCATTAGCTTGGCCAAGATCCTCGGGCCAGAACCAAGTATTTCAGAAGTAGCCAGGCCGTTTAGTGTCATTGCATTCCAATAATCTGATTTATTTGCCAAATCCCATGCTTGAGAGAACGCGCTTTTCAAAATTTTCAATTTTTTTGCATTTCCCCTTTTACGAGACTTTGGAATGAATATTACTGCAGATGTATCTTCTGGGGCCTTTTCTGCTTTTATTATTTTGATGTTTGTATTGTCGGTTACAACAAATCCTCCAAAGTAACACCCACACGCATCATCAAATGCTCCTGTGATACTTACCCTGGATTGGATTGAAGCTCGTACGCCATCTCTTAAGATTTCCATGTCTGTTGCTTTTGGTTTGAAAATTTTTGCACAAGCAAGTGAAATCACAGAAGATATGGCACTAGAGCTTTTCAGTCCATATCCTGATGGGATCTCTGTTTTAACAAATATTTTTAGCCTATTTTTCTCCAGTTCAGATTTTGGTACTGATGTTTCTACAACAGATTTTATCAGACGTGAACTAATGCTTGACTCTCTATTCTCGAAAACCATCCCCCTTCCAGGTTCTGTCTTGATTATGGCCTCAATTCCAAGTGATATGCCAAGTGTTGCACCCCTACCAGTTGCGATTGCATTAACTATAGATACGGCACCATGCATGCTTGCTCTTACTTGTACCATATCTAAAATCTCCCAAGCAGTGTCAATTTCATTGCTTCGTACGGTGCAGGTTTGCCAGTCCAAATCTCAAAAGATTTCATTGCCTGTGCAAGAAGCATTTCCCAGCCATATATGATCGTCGCCCTTTGTTCTTTTGACTGCTTGATTAGCGGAGTTTCTACAGGCATGTATACAATATCATAAACTATAGAATCTTTGGAGATGTTTTTTGTTGAGATGGGGCAACCCATTCCCTTGAGGCCAACTGAAGTTGCATTTACAATAAACCTGAAATTTTTTACCATGTCTCCGGCTCTTACCAGATCTAAATAGTCAGATTCCAAACCAAGCTGCCTTGCAAAGTTCACTATTTCTTCTGCCCTTTCTTGTGTTCTGTTTGTAATTGTTATTTTATGAATTTTCTCCTTTGCAAATCCTGCAACTATGGCTCTGGCGGCCCCACCTGCGCCAATTAACAATACATCACAGCCTTTGCAGTCAATCTTTCTTTTTCTTATGGGATCTAGAAAACCATCCACATCAGTATTGTATCCTTTCAGGTAACCATCTGTATTGACTACGGTGTTTGTTGCACCTACTAACCTGCATTCGTCGTCAGCATCGTCAAGCAGTCTCATCATGTCTACTTTGTGAGGGGTTGTTACATTGAAACCTGCAATGTGTATCTTTTTCAGATCTTTAATACCATAATCCAATTCCCCTTTTGGAATCCTATACGCTATGTAAACACAATCCAATCCTAGAAATGTAAATGCCGGATTATAAAGTGCGGGCGATAAGGAATGATCAATTGGATCTCCTATGACAGCATAAGTTTTTGTCATTGAAAACTAATTTCTTTGTATCATGATTTAAGGGATTAGGATTGTCTGGCAGGATGTTGGTGCTCAAACACCATAGCTGCTCGTTTTGGAATACAATTTCTTTAACTTGGAACCACATTTTGGGCAGCTGTCCTGCTGATGAATTGTGGCACAGTCAAGGCATACAAAATTAGCCTCCTTATTTTTTGGTGTCCTGTACTGGTATATTGTTATGTATGTCAGCGCAACTATCCATACAAGTATCAATAATGGAATTAGATGAAATATTCCAAGAATTACCGTTACTATGACTGCTAGTATGACGACATTTCGTGGAACGTTGTTTAAAACCTGAACCATTTTCTTCATAATGTCTTCGTTTATCTTTTATAATAAGGCTGGGTAGCGGGGTTTTTCATTATATACTGAGGAGATTGGTTAATTAATACAAAAGTAGTTTTATGACACATGAAGTCAGATGATTTCAGAGATATCATAGATGAGTGCGGTAAGATACTTGACGAGAATGTAAACATACTTTCTGATATGGAGTTTGAAATTGATTCGTGGAAGGAAGACGCTGTAAAACCCATGATGACAAAAAATGAGCTTGTGGATATGGCTCATGATGTGGCAGAATCCGCCAGAATAAAAAGAGCAGAAGCTTCTTTTGTTCGGCGATACTTTGAAAATGATACGCCCTAGTTCCAAACCTTGAGAGAACCACTTGCACGCATTACATTGGAAGTGGCCTTTCCTATGAATGCGGCAAATCAATTGCGGCAATCTTGTCTTGTAATTTGGAGTATTATCTTTGTAATTGAAGTATTGATGTCATCTCGTCTAGGCTAAATTGTCCTGGAGCGACAGGTTTTCCAAGGGATACATATGTAAAAGGACTGCCAAGTTTAGTACAGAGAATTCTGGACATTCTACCATAGTCACCCATTGCAAAGGCAATCAGACTTGATCTATGGGATATTCCTTTGTACAAGTTTAGGATCCTAAGCGTGTCATCAACAGACTTTGATGTAGTTACAATCTTGATATTTTTTGAAAACTGCGACATTTTCTTTGCCATGGATCTTAGCATCTTTTCGCTTGGAGTCTTTGAAAAATCATGCCATGA
>DAHUYT010000006.1:55852-58812 GCA_027315065.1 Nitrososphaerota archaeon
TTTGAAAACTGCGACATTTTCTTTGCCATGGATCTTAGCATCTTTTCGCTTGGAGTCTTTGAAAAATCATGCCATGACACTAAAATGTTCACCCTTGTTTTTTTTAGATATTGGTATAGGCTTTTGTTTTTTCTCAATGTGTTGTATTCTATGTCAAGAAGATATGGGTTAAACTCTGCAATCAGTTTTAGTATTGATATTCTCTCTTTCTCTGTACCTGGAAACTTTCCACCTTCTGATTTTGGTCTAAGAGTACAAATACACCTCACTAAATGGGGTTTTAATAAATTTAAACAATGAGGAATTTGAGCTTGGTTCAAAAAATCCAACCTTAGTTCAGCGTAATCTGATTTGTTTAGCGCTTTTCTCAGATCGGTTGCAAGCTTTGCTACGCTACGCACGCCAATTGATACACAAGTTTTATTGGCCATTGTTAGTGGTATGTTTTACTTAGCCTGATTTGGTTTGATTTGCTGGCAAACAAGCTTCCCATTGTTTCAATGAGGCACATTGGCCAGGATTGCGTTGTGCGCTGCTTAATGCTTGTTGCATTGCAGACCATTCTTGTGGTGTACAAAGATGATCTCCGCATATATTTTGCCCACCCACGAATCTGTCAGTCTTATGTGTGTCATGCAGATATTGAAAGTCTCTTGGTGTCAATGCACTGGCAGACGGTACCGCCACTGTATAGATCATCACAGACAACAATGCTGCGACAGCAAGTCCAAATCGTAGTTTTTGATTTAGCATCTAAGAGCGTTACATTCTACTGGTATATTTACATTAGCATACAATCATCCTTGATCATAATATCAAAGTAATCATATCATCTGGGAATTGTTTTCTCTTGACAAATATGCAGTTCCCGAACAAACTGTAAAGAAACTTTTATGAAACGATCAAGATATGAAAACTATATGAGTACAGAAAACAGATCGGAACTAAAGGACACCGTCTTTATAGGAAAAAAACCTTTGATGGCATACGTGACATCAGCACTCATACAACTTGCTAATCGGCCAAAAGTATCGATAAAAGCCAGAGGGCTTAGCATAGGTAGAGCCGTTGATGTAGCACAGATAATTGCTAGAAGAACAGATGGTTCAGGATATGCCATCGGGGAGATCAAAATAGGATCTGAACAACTCGAGTCAAATGACGGAAGACCAAGAAACGTATCCACAATAGAAATCGAAGTAAAGAAAAATGCATAAGACTGCCTAAAACATGTAATCACGAAAACATGTTTTAGCGGATTTTCTTTGATTTTTATGACACCGTTCAAAACTAGGTCGATTTGGAAATGTTATACGATATTTTTTGTTCCACAACATTAGCCGTAGTGAATTGTACGCAATAAAATCGATCACCAAGAGTTACATGCCAGACCATGAATTTTGTTATATGATAGAAATCTTTGCGGATGGTGATCCACTGCAAAGTAATTCAATTCAATATGCAAGTGTGTTATTTGAACTACCATTAAATATTAAACTATTTTAGGAATGTGGTGTGGAAACCAAATTCCATCATAGTTTCTGATTCCAGAGATCTTTCTCAGATTGGCAAGAACACCGTGTCCCTCACTGTAACATCACCACCATATCACAATGCCATAAATTATGATGAGCATCAGACAAGTCAAAAATGGTATAGGGGTACTGTCGGAGCATCAATTGAGAGCTGGCTTGAAGAAATGAAACAGGTGTTCTCACAGGTTTACCAGGTAACTAAATCAGGGGGGTATTGTTGTATTGTCATAGGAAATGAAATAGTAGAAGGAAAAATCAAGCTGCCTTTACCTGCACTGTTGTCAGTTGAATTGACTAAAAACGGCAATGGGTGGAAGTTCTTTGAAGAAATAATTTGGAACAAGGTTACTGGCGGCAAAAAGCGTTTCCGTGTAACAGTACAGCATCCGTATCCTACATATTATTATCCTAATATCATGCATGAACAGATCATCATACTACGAAAGGTACCATTCCACAATGTCAAGGACAAAAAAAGCAGGCTTAGAATAGATAATATTATGAAAAAGGAGGTGGCAAACTCGGTGTGGCATATTGCTCCTGTGCCACCAAGCTACCGAAAGTTCCATCCAGCTGCTTTTCCAGAGGAGATCCCATATAGGTTAATCCAACTTTACAGTAATGTAGGTGATATAGTCTTGGACCCCTTTGCAGGGAGCGGTCAGACTCTAAAGATGGCCAAATTCCTGAAGCGAAAGTACATTGGAGTCGACAAGTCAGAAAAATATGTCAAGGTTGCACTAAAGAGAGTCATGGAACCGCCGCTACTACGTAGACTGCAGTTGGTGCCTAACTGGAGATTTCCAGAGCCGCTTGATCATATATAGCATTAGGTCCTCTGATTGGATGCTAGCAAATAGCTATATTTGCTTTATACCTCATTTGTCATAGCTGTCTACCAGAGATCTCTGTTTGGGATCGTAAAGGTTATCTAGCAAGGATCGCCAATCATGCCATGGTAACTTCAAACAGCAAGTCGTATTTTCGAGAGGTAGAAAGAAGCCATAGAACATACACCGCTGCACTAAAGAGGGCCGGATCAAGACAATCTATAATGAATCTCTATTGGAAACACAAACATCAGCATGAGGTCCTTCTAAAAAAACATCTCAAAGAAGAGATGGCTGAAATAATTCAAATAAAAAAGAAATTCAAATAACTTTTTCTTTTTCTTTAATTATGATCAATTCTTCCTAATAGTTACTAGAAGAGTCATACCACATCTTTACGACGCTAGTGTTAGATCCGCCTTCATTTGGTTTAGAAATTTTTATTTTGTTTTCTTTGTGTGACTGGGTTACAACGTGATTCTCTACTTCGTTGTCATCTATTTCTTGTGAACATATATTGCAACGAATATTCAATATAACCTAAGAAGAAAATTTGCTATAATAATATGCTGACTAGTTTTTATCAATGACATAT
>DAHUYT010000006.1:59056-60004 GCA_027315065.1 Nitrososphaerota archaeon
CTTTTGCATCATGTGTATATCCATTATCAAGGGTTACTCTGGCACTGTCCTCTGCACTTGTGTATGTGGTCTCTGCATTGCCAATTGCCTGATCTTTTGTAACATATGCATTCTCAACTGCAGTAATCCTTGTCTGTCTTGCCTGCAAGATGGAATTGTCTGCAGTTACATGTGCCTGGCCTATTGTCTGGGCACTGGCTGCAAGCGTGGAATTGCCAATGGTGGTGTAAAAGTTAGCCCGTGCAGTTCCGTCTGCTCCATCACGTGTGGCAAGTGCATTGTATACCGTTGTCTGATGTGTTGCCCATGAATCGTATATCGCTTTGTCTCGAGCAACCTCTGCAGTTACAATAGTAGTTATTCTTGCATTTTGGGCAGTGGCAATTGCTTGGTCTCTTGTGGCCATGGCAGGGCCAATTATAGTTACACTACCATGTGCTCCGCTAATTGCTACATTGTAAGCAGAACGCGCTTGCTGCACGGCCTGATAGTATGCATTGTTTGCATTCTGAGTAGCCTGTTTGTAGGTTAGCAGGGCTTGCTGTACTGCCTGTTGGTATGTTGTGTGTGCATTTTGTGCTGCTTGCCTGTATGTGAGCTGATCTTGCTGCAATGTCTGTCGCAGTGTCTGCTGTGCAGCTTTTCTATCGTTTGGAGATCCGTTATTATGAACTGCAGCGTTTATAGCATTTGCATTAGAATTCCCAGTGCTATTTGTGCCGTTTCCGTTGTCTGCCATTGCTAATGGTGTAATCAAATTACCTGCAAAGAAAGATATGAACAGTACAGACACGACTGCAACTGCCGTCACGCTCTTTGTAAGGTTAGATTTGATTTCACTTTTGCTTGATTTTTTGTTATGCGTCATATTGTTTCTATGTGAAATCAGAAATAGTAGATATTATTCATTGCGTAGCTTTGTAACTCTGTTATTCTAACGTAGGATTG
>DAHUYT010000070.1 GCA_027315065.1 Nitrososphaerota archaeon
TGATCTTTAGTTTTTAGAAGTCACCTATAGCTGAAAGGAAGATCTAGCACGCGATCTCTCGTATTGGGTTTTCAAGCTCTGCAAGCGTGAATACAAACCTAGAACCCTCAAATTCTGTTGTGCCTTCTCGTTCCCAGTTTGCCTTGTAGGTCTTTGTCACATGCCCGCCGACAATTGAGATTGTCTTTGGCACTGTCTCATACAGTTTTTCCACCTTATCTTTATCTCGTGTCATCAGCAGGGATCTGCGCCTTTTCATAAGATACTTGATGGCTACGTTTTTGTGTTGATGACCCTCAACTTCTATCTTCTCACTGCCAAGGTCTATGACAAATTTTCTTTTTCCCATGCCTTCCAAATGAAGATTTTCTACAAAAGATTGATTGACAAATCAGAGTTAGCATCTGCATCAAAAATTATGACAAAATCTCATGAAAGAATGGGACCGGCCGGACTTGAACCGGCGACCTCTAGCACCCCAGGCTAGCATCATACCAAGCTAGACTACGGTCCCTCAAGTTGCTGGGAATTGTTGAAATTATTAAATGGTGGGATTAAGTTTTGTATAAAAAATTTAGCCTGATTACTACAGCCATTTTTCAAGCCGATCTTTTTCAAACTTTTCCTTTTCTAAGAAATAATCAGACGATGGCGCGTCTAACTCTGTTAAAGGAGATGGAGTTGCATACATATCAACTCGAATATATCCTGCAGTATTTTTTCCTGTTTCCAAGAAACAACCACCCTTTCCATCAAATGTCGCAGCTTCCTGCTCTTTCTTGATTTTTGATATGATGTTTCTTGCAACAGTTATTCCTTCATTTTCTGCAAATATTCCTGCCTTTGGTACTGCTATCTTGTCTGTTACCA
>DAHUYT010000071.1 GCA_027315065.1 Nitrososphaerota archaeon
TAATTCAAAAGTTACGCATAGGAACAACAGATACACATAGTTTTAATTATTCAACATGCTATAACATAGCGAAGATAACATGCAACGAGCCACAAAGAAACCCAAGCAAGCAGTAGACGATCTCACATCAGAAGAGATAGCAGACATCAAAGAATACGAGGCGGATAAAACCAAAGGCAAGATAAAACGAAGTACTTTAGAAGAACTGCTCAAAGAACTACATAGTTAAATTGTGGATACTTGCACCAAACAAGAAATTTATCAGGCAATACAAGTTATTGAGTTCTGATTTACAAAAAAGGATAGACTCCACACTTGACGAATTAGTAAAGTCTGAAAACCCCACCAAATTAGGCAATTACAAACCGAGTCTAAAAGTATACGCCTACAATCTCGATAAGAGTAATAGAATTATCTACTCAGTTGATTTTTCCAATCACACAATAGAACTGCGTAGGGTTGGCACTCATAAACAAGCATATGGTAAGGATTAAGCGAGTCGAGAAAAACATCGTTGCCTCGTAGACACACTCAATTGGAATAATTGCTTAGTCGACTGCTTTACGATGGTCTAAATAGGAAATTGCTCGGATTTAGTGATACGTTTCATCATAAAACGTTCCGTTGTATGGCACATTCCCCACGTTAAAATCTGATATGGGCAGCCGGGGATTGTGATGGCAAATGGTCCTTTACTGGCGTCGGGATTTGCTTTTATAACAAAATCTACTTTTACTGAAGTATCGTTGTAATACGTTGTTGTGTCATTCAGATATACTCCATGTGCCGTAGGACCAAGATGATTTCCTACTAATAATACTCTCTGTACATCTCGATTAAAAAACTGGTTGACATTAATCC
>DAHUYT010000072.1 GCA_027315065.1 Nitrososphaerota archaeon
CATTATTTGAGCTCCTCCTCGACTTCATCATATGTTTCAACCTTCTCAATGAGTTTCTCTTCAAGTTCTATTTCTTCGCTTTCTGTACGAGGCTTTGTCGGATCAATTTGAGATTCGTCTATTATTTCAACTTCGGCAGTTTCTTTTTCTTCTGCAGATATTTCTTTTTCTTTTACAGATATTTCTTTTTCTTTTACAGATATTTCTTTTTCTTCTACTGGAATTTCCTTGGCTTTTACTACCGCTTTTCTTGTCTTTAATTCAAATTCTGGAATATATTTCTCCTTTTTTGCAATCCTAATTCTAATACCAATGAGGCCCATCTTAGTCTCCACATGAGCGATATCTTCAGATACTATAATTCCTGCCTGATATCCAGCACGCGGTAGAATTCCTTTGCTATGTTTTTCAAACGATGAGCGTTCGCCCCTAAGTTTTCCTGAGATTGTGATTTGCACACCCATTGCCCCAGCTTCCATGATTGTTTGCAGCGTCCACATGACTGCTCTTCTAAATGCAGTTCCTCTTGCAAGATGTTGAGACATCCTATTACACATGACACTAGGTTCAAGTTCTGGGCGAGTAATCTCAATTACTGAAATTTGTGGATTCTTAAGAGCAAAGTCTTTTTCTAAAACTTTAGTAAGATCCCGAATACCGCTGCCCTTTCTGCCAATAACTATTCCGGGTCTTGTTACATGTAATCCCACCCTTGTACCTGTTGGAGTTTTTTGAATATCTACTTCTGAAAAACCTGATTCTTTAATTGCTTCTCGAAGATAATCTTTCAAGAGCATGAGTTTGTAGCTGTCTTGAATTACATTTTTTACTGATGACATGTCA
>DAHUYT010000073.1 GCA_027315065.1 Nitrososphaerota archaeon
CCTCAGGCATGATTTGGCATTTTATTAAAAACGTGATTATGCGGTACATTTGGTTTTACAGCAATGCCGTGCTATGCCATGGAATTCACCCAGATAATTCTAAGGCATGAGTAGTCGTATGAAGTTCTACAGGTTTTGTAGGTATGTTTCTATTGCCATCATGGCTGTTGCAGTAACTACAATAGCAGTCACTACATTCATGGCAAACCCATCATTTGCAGCTGGTAATCCAAATCTCACAAAAATATGTGGTAACAATGGAGTCCGCTTCTGTTTGGTGGTGCCGGCTGCGGATGCACACACTGTATCCGTGGTGTATAACAGTGCAAAGGCAATGGAAGGGTTTACCTGATGTCAACCATGATAGATAAAAACCAATATACTAAAACTACAAAAGCAAACAAAACATTTTAGAATATGTGGCAAGAGCGCCAAACAACACCACATATGCCATTGCAAAAATCTTCAGAGAATACATTGCCGATGCCAACAGTTTAACTTCTGAATACTCTTACAAATCTGCTTCCTCAAAGCTTGAAAGACTTGACTTTATACTTGGCGACGTCTCAATTTTTTCAAGCCTGATAAGCGGGGAATATTTCTCAGACAAGGCAAACTACTGGACCGCAGGTCTCTTCATCTCAGCTGCAATAAACAAGACAATAAAGGAGAATGACACAGTGACATTGAATTTTGCTAGCTTAGGCTGCCCTGCTGATTGCATAGGGTATAGTCTCAAGAAGGGCAA
>DAHUYT010000074.1 GCA_027315065.1 Nitrososphaerota archaeon
CGGCATGAATATCTGTGTTTCATGTGGTGGCTGGGTAGACACTATCATGTAATGATATCTAATGTGATGCTCTGTTGCATAACTAGACCGTATGTTACATACACACAGTAATTTCCTCTTATGCTGATGCAAACTGGTTGTAAAGTGCCATCTTCAGTTCCAGTTCCTTTATCATGTTCTGCCGTTTGTGCGCCATAACATGCTCTCCAAAGATTCTCTTCAGTACAGAAAATACTGATTCCACAATCCACCGCTTTCCATAGCTTACGCTATCGCGCCAGTACTGATAACTGGCCAGCTGCGATATGACGGTAACCTTCCTTGGATAGCATCCCCCTGACCTACAAGACGAGTTCTTTCTTACCTTGATACCGGGCACGATATCATTGTGATACAAATACGAGAAGTTGTTCTTGGAATCGTATGCGGCATCAGCAAGTACCTTGGATATGGTACCATGGCAGGACGCCTGGTGTACCAGTGATGGGAGATGCTGTGCATCATGGGAGCGCTCGTCTGTTATCTTGAGCGATACGATCTTTTTGGATGTAATATCGACACCAACATGTATCTTCAGAAATCCACGCCTCCTCTTCCACTTGTCACGCATCCACTCGCCACGGTTCGCTACCTTGATTCCGGTAGAATCAATGGCAATTACGATATCGTTTCCAAGATGTGGCTCTACCCTGATATCCAGTTTGTTGATTCGCCTGTGGATTACGGTATAATCTGGCACC
>DAHUYT010000075.1 GCA_027315065.1 Nitrososphaerota archaeon
GTAGCAGTAACGTTATGCTTTCCCGCAGTTAATGTAGATATGCTAAGTGTAGCCTGTCCTCCTGTCAGTGTTAATGGGCTTCCTGCAGCTGTGCCGTCAATGTCAAACTGTACTGTGCCTGTTGCATTAGATGGAGAGACAGTGGCTGTAAACCACGTTGGTTGATCAGCAACTGATGGGTTAGGTGAAGATGTCACTGATGTTGTAGTAGATGCAGCAACCTGATTGACAGTCTGTGTAAATACAGTAGACGTACTACCAATATCATTTGTGTCACCCGAGTATGTAGCAGTAACTTGATGTGTTCCCACAGTTAGTGTTGATGTGCTAAATGTAGATTGGCCACTTGCCAGTGTTACGGGGCTTCCCACATTTGCGCCGTCAATGTCAAACTGTACGGTTCCGGTTGCAGTGGATGGAGATACTGTTGCTGTAAATGTAACTGTCTGTCCTGCAGTAGAAGGATTTAGTGAAGATGCTATTGATGTTGTGGTAGCTGTTGGCGTTGAAGTATTTTGAGTCGAAATTACCGCTGCATTGTTTTGGTTAAATTCACCTGCATATATATTGGTATTAGAAGAATCAAAGGTAATAGATGAGGGAGTGGTTATACTTCCTATAGTTGCAGCTACCGAACCACTGGTTATCACAGAGATGCTATTGTCATTGTAGTTAGTTACATACACATTGCCATTTCCACTAGTAACACTATCTGGACCGGACC
>DAHUYT010000076.1 GCA_027315065.1 Nitrososphaerota archaeon
GCATGATGCTCTATCACAACTGCAATGACAAGCTGTGTTTCCATGTCCGAGCTTGTAGAGAGTTTTGTGTATGATTTCCTCAGGGAACAGCGGTACGTATAGTACGAGGCTGCATGACCGTCTTGGAATCCGGTAGCATCGACACCTGCAAAAACCTTGCCTGGGGACACCATCCCGATGAATCGTCCTATTGCAATATGTAGTAGAGTATTGCTTAATCTTGCAGCTGCCTTTTGCAGTGTTGTGAAATGCGGTATACATTTCAATTCGAGCATCTGCACTACCCTATCAGATACTTCCAACCATTCAACAAAAGACTCGTAGCTTTTTGATTCGTACTGCCTAAGAACCAGGCATGATAACATGCTGGTGTATGGTAAAGATGTGGTTCGATTTGCTGTGCAAATAAAATGGAACCCGCATCTTGGTTAGAATCTGGCGCATGAGTGATACCATGCGCTGGTACTTGTTTTTCATGGGGTGTCAAATGACATACTGCAAAATGGATCTGGCTGTTGATTTTGATCTACAATTTGGATAAAATTGGATGGTTTCTATGCAGCCCAATTTTCAAAATGTTGAATTAGATATGAGATTTGTGACAATTATTTTTGGTCTTGTTTGAGTATTTCCAAGAAGCTTCATAAACGAATCTAGATACTACATTTTGTATAAAATTGTCTGGTATTAGAGTAACATACTCAGGATTGATTTC
>DAHUYT010000077.1 GCA_027315065.1 Nitrososphaerota archaeon
TTTATTCCTCCTTTTTTGTGCGACACCAAGAGCTTGCCTTTATCAGAAACCACTCCTGTAAATCTAATGTTAGGATCCATCTTAACGACTTTTTTGCAAATCGATTCTAATTCATGTAATGGTTTTTGCATATTATCATTGCATCCAAGATAAATTAACGGAAGTTTTTCTTAACTGATGTGCCTGATTATCATGGGTGATAACATCATATTCGCTACTGATTATCGGTGTAGTTTTATCTTGTTCTCCAACAGCTTGTAGATTGGACCTTTCGTAAAGTCCGTTACCAAAAACCATTCCGTGCATACGCCCAGACAAATAATGCATGATACCACTCTATCGCAGGTACCAAAATTCCTTGGGCAGTAATTACTGTTGCAATCATTTGTGTTGTAATTATTGCCAAAAATAACTTTGGATGAACAGTTGCCTTTTGTGGAAGGTGATCGCATTTAATTAACAGATTCTTCTGAAAAATATTCTGGCATTGTAATTGTAGTGTATCATAATTTGTGTCCATGCTTGTTGTCACAATTTATGTTCATTCTTTCATCATAATTTTGGGTTCTTATTGAGATACCTCTTATCATTGTAGATAGGCACCGGAGTATTACATCCCAATGTTTGGTTCTTCCTCCAATGATTGCATTTCCTGTCAAACGTTCTCATCTCTCTTTTAAAATGTTTGAAAATTTTAGATTTTTT
>DAHUYT010000078.1 GCA_027315065.1 Nitrososphaerota archaeon
TGCAAAAAGTTGTTTGTTTGCTTTCTGATGACTCGCATTTCTGATGAATTCACGGACTCAAAAAATGGAGATTCTATTATTTGACTTTTAGAAACCATTCGAAAACATGTAACACGGAGATATTATTCCATTTGTGATATTTTACTGCTTATGATAGTGGTGGGAAATAATACGCAGTTTTGCTTTCCACTTCATCAAGTGGAAATACAGCATTTACCGGCTGGCTATCTATAGTACCGTTGATCATTATGTTGTAAGATCCAATCTTGGACGGTATCACCGTAGAGTCATACTCATCTGGTGTCTCATCACTTGGAGTAAACTGCAATGTTTTTTGTAATCCTCCATATGTTATGACCACAGTCATGTTGTCAAGTGCCGTCTCATGCACAGGGGCTGTATTGTTACCGCTTCCCTTGTCTACAAACACCTGAACAATATTGGTATCTCCAACAAGTGGGGGCTCATTTGCAAATCCTATCTTGACTATGATATCTCCAAAGTTTTTTGTCACATGCGCACTAGCAGAGTGTACTGTAAAAGGGATTATGAGAATGGCTACAAGTGTCAGGGCCAACATGATACTGGAATTTTTCTTCATTTACAAGTCATCTCACTTGTCATATAAAATATTTTGTGGTACAACAGACGAATAAATCCTGTTATTGTACTAGTAGATTAAAATAACATGTAATCTCA
>DAHUYT010000079.1 GCA_027315065.1 Nitrososphaerota archaeon
TTACCCATGCAAAGTTTTTGTAAAATATGTCATACAACCGCTTGAATTCGCTTCCCTTCTCAATGAAGGTTATCAAGCCCTGTACTACTATACCCTTATGTTTTCCAGGATTGTAAATGTCCACGGATATTGCAATCTTGTTGTTCTTTTTTAGATTTGAATATTTTTTTGTATCATAGTCAGTTGCAAAATAAAAATATCCATCCTCAAAGTAACATGTAACAGGGGCTACATGCGGGTTATCACCTAGACTTGTTGCAACTCTACATCCTTCATTTTTCTTTAGAAACTTGATCTCTTTTGGAGTAAATTTTACCATAACTTTGTACATATTACATTAAAATAAAAAGAAATGGGCCGACAGGTATCAACAGATTCTAACCTCCCATGGGTTCAAACCTATGAAAGTTTGACATCAAAATGGAGAATTTCTAGACAGTGAGAAGGTAATGAGAGGGTAAAGAAGTCAGATACGCCCATCGTTAGGTTATCAAATCTTTCACAACTAGGTTAGGCTACACATGAGTTTAGAGGGAAAAACACAAGCGAAGCTTGTGGAATTAAGATAGAAGATATAACAAGCGGATGACATATCTAAAATGCGAGAAAGTACGGTTAATTTACATAATTTAGGG
>DAHUYT010000007.1 GCA_027315065.1 Nitrososphaerota archaeon
CATTTCGTACTGTTTGTGATCAAAGGCCTCCAAAATAGTGCATGTCTTTTCGTATTTTGTACCGGAAACGGTGTAGACTAGCCTCCAGCCGGATCTTAGATTGTAACGAAACAAGGTATGAATACATGCTCCGTGGTATACTTCCTAGGCCATCGATCTCTTGAAATTTTGTCTCTTCTGACATAGTCTTTCTTAAGAAGATCTAGTGCGCCATTGATCTCTTCGTATAAGACGGTTTGGTACTACCTGTGTCTAGAACCTGTAAGACTAGCCATATCCTGCTTATTTGGTTATCCCTACATTTTAACCAAAATTGATAATTATATAAGTATGTAGGGGTAACTACTTTTATGGCTGCAATAAGAAAGAAAACTGTAAAGGAACAGGCGTACTACTACTTGGAACACAGCTACAGGGAAGGTAAGAAAGTCCAGAAAAAGGAACTCTATCTTGGAAACAAGATTCCAAAGAACATCGAGGAGATCAAGACAAAGTTCCTAGACGGCATCTACAAGGAAAAGTGGTACTCTGATGCAGACAGAATCAAAAAGAACTTTTCCAAGGAGCAGAGAACAATACCAAAGTCTGTCAAGGAGAAGGAATTGCAGGCGTTTGTCACTAGGTTTACCTATGACACGCAGAAGATTGAAGGATCAACCCTTACTAGAAGGGAGACAGCTGACCTCCTTGAAAGAGGAATAACGCCAGCAAGTAAGCCTCTAAGAGATGTAAAAGAGGCCGAGGCACACAGGGATCTTTTTTACGAGATTCTGAAAGAAAGAAAGGACCTTTCACTGCAAATGATTCTAGAGTGGCACTGGAAACTGTTCCACCAAACAAAAAAAGACATTGCCGGAAAAATCAGAAAGTATCAGGTCGCAATAGGCGGAAGCAAGTTCATGCCACCATCACCTGTAGAAGTATATCCAATGTTGACAGAGCTCTTCAAGTGGTACAACAAGAACAAAAACAAACTGCATCCAGTTGAACTTGCAGCAGTTGCCCATCTGAAGTTTGTAACTATACACCCGTTTGGGGATGGCAACGGAAGAGTATCAAGGCTGATAATGAACTTTATACTGAATAAGAAAGAGTATCCAATGATGGATATCACGTACGAGGGAAGAAATAGCTACTACAACTCACTTGAGAGGTCCCAGGTGAAAAAGGAAGAGAGAATATTTCTCCAGTGGTTTGTTAAGAGATACATCAAGGAGCACAAGAGATATCTCAAACTAGACTAGATGTGAGACGGTTTTGACCCGGTCATTTTTCGATATTATTTTGGACCCATATTACATCTGGGGGACAGGGTACCATCTTGGTCGTATTTTTGGGCCCATTTTTAGAAGAAATTAAATTTAATCAGCATTAATTTAGAAAAATTTCAACATTTCATCCACTGATACAATCTTAATCTTTTTAAAATTTTTGAGATCTTTGATATCTTTATCACCCGAAACTATGTAGTCTGCGTTTCCGTCATGTGCAGTATTGATTATGATATTGTCATCTGGATCGTTGCTTATAACTTCAAAATTTGATGTGATCCGAACATTCTCGCATGTCTCCATCAGTGCAGAAACAATGCGTACAATGTCTTCGATAGTCATCTTGAATTTTGGCCTCTGAATGACTTCTGATAGTTCATCCAAAATTTCTTTTGATATCAAGATTTTATATTTGCCATCAATTCCCGTTTGGAATAGCTTTCGTGGCTTTCCATTACAAATTATTGCACTTACTAAAACATTGGTGTCAAGGGCAATCCTCAACATAGGATCAGTCCCTTGCTTTCTTGTGTTTTGTCTTTCGGTATGCCTTGATCTCTGCAGATACGTCGTTTTCGTCTAGTTTCAGGCCCTTCTTGTCTATACTCTGGAAAATGCTTTTCCATTCTTTTTTAACGTCTGGTATGTCCAGCTTTCTCATTACAATGTCATTGTTTACGACGAACACTACAAATCTGGTCTTAGGTTTTATTCTGAGATATTTCCTTAGCTCTTGTGGTATGACCACCTGTCCCTTTTTGCTCATTGTTGTAATCTCTGGATCTTCTAACATTCTTATCAGTAAGATTAGTTTACTTTCTTACTATTTATACTCATCGCATTCCTAAGGATTATCCATATGCCTACTTTATGGAAACAAAATTTTCCTTGAAAATAAAGATACTAAAGTTTCCACATGTTTTCTGTCCGAGCCCTGTAGGGCCCAGTCACTATCTAGGTGTAGCTCTGACCCACATAACATCCAATCATGAAACGGCAATGACCGTCCCAAGCGATAGCTTAATCCCTACTCGAGCTTTTTGACAAGCCCTTTCAGATAAACAGTTAACTCGCTCACAAACTTGTCGAATTCTTTCTCCTTTAGTACAGATATGAGTAGATCTTTTTCTTCGCCCCATGCAAAGATCGCATTTTTCTCCAACAGTTTTTTCTTTGCTTGCAGATTCTCTCTGTATTTGGCATAAAGCCCGAGTGTATGATTTATCTTTTTTATCACACAATCTTCTACGTCAGATGGCATGATGTCATGATTCTTGTAAATGAAGAACACGTCTAGAAAGTCTCTTGCTTTTATTCCCTTTCTTGTAAGCAGTGCCCTTATTTTCTCGCTGAGTATTTCTTTTATGTCGTAAACGTCAAAGGGGACCGCAGTGGAATATTCCAAATATTCTGAAAAAAGTGCGTTCAATTCTTCATGTTTACCCGTAAGAAGGCTTACCAATTTTCCCTTTCCAGATTTTAAGCAGAGGTTTTCTACAAAATTTATCTGAACTTTGATGAAGGTTTTCCTCTTCAAAACCTCTGAATCGTACCAGATTTTGAGCGTACACATCCTGTTGCTGCCTCCTAATTCCACGTAACTCGTGTTGCTCTTTATGCACTTGAAATCAAGCCCTCGCTTTTTGGCTATAGTTTCGAAAATGCCGCCTGTCTCATCAATGATTTTAGACAGATTCCTACTGATCTCTTTTCCTGATTTTCCAGAAAATTGTGCTTGATCTTTCCATGTAAAATCGATGTCTTCTGAGAATCTGAAATATCCCAAATAGTTCTTTATCAAACACGTGCCGCCCTTGAAAAGAAAATTCTTTGAGAAGAATTTATCATTTGAAAGATCTATTAAAATTTGATGGAGGAGTAGGTCCTTCTCTATCATATCTTTTCTTTGGATCCCGATGGTTGTCGATATACGATCTACAAAATCAGATCTCATTTGCTCACCCTATCAACAATCTCCGTTATAGATTTTGGATATTTTTTTGAATATTTCTTTAGTCTGCCTGCTGAAATATTTCTAGACCAATCATGCACATCCATAATAATTCGTTCGTCTGGTAGGCCTTTGTGTTTAGAGAGATAGATAAAGTCCAGAATTGTTTTTTCTGGATCAGAATAACGCATCATCATGTTGTTATCTGTCTTTATTCCGAAATCTAATAGTACTGATGAAATTTTCACAAATCTGAATTTATATCCGGCAATATTGACGGGTTTGGGTCTGAAGAAGGAATCGCTGATTACTTCTTCCGTCGTGAAATGTTCATGCGTCATGTTGTTTAGCTTCAGTGCTGTGTGAAGACCAAAATACCATCTTTTTACGCCCTTTAATTCTAAACCCTTTGAAACAAGTTCCAGATGGTTGTAGTTGCTTTTTCCAAGCTTGAACTCTTCAAGCGACCTGACATAGAAAACCTCCCTGAATATCCTTACAAAGTATTTTCTCCAGATGAAATATCGTATGACCGTATCGTAATTCATCTTGGTCAGTTTACATAATTCTTTAAACTCGTCAGCTGTTACGAATTCCTTTTTCTCCATCCTAAGTTTGTCTAGCAGTATACTCATCTTCATCACATATCACAACTTCATACAATATATGATGTTGTTATCTATATAACAATATCATATAAAGTATGATATTGTTATATAGACGACGCATAAAACGATTGTTTACTAGAACATGCCGGCATTGTAGGTGTGAGACCTGTAGGACTTTATACCATAACTGACGCATGAATTACGGTTTTGCATCTTATAGGTAATAGGTCAAGGCAGGCAAAAGTCAGTGTACTGTTAGTGTAAATTGGATAATTCATCCAGTAAACGACATATGTAAGATTATCGCGGTTGGCATGAAAGATGAACAAAACACTAATTGGTCTGAAACTATACTAAAGACTGCAATGCCATTATTTCAAATAAACCAGGATTCAGATAGGCATGACTGACCTTTATCGCATGCTACCAGAGGAGGTGGACAAGATCATAACAAGCATGAGCCAACCGCGCTATCGTGCAGACCAGCTGCTGCACATGCTGTACCACGAGTTTCCAAAGGACATGTCTGCCATGCACCAGATTCCAGCAGAGATGAGAAATGCACTGGCTTTGGCAGGGTATACAGTTGGATCTGCAAACGAGATTCATCGCGTAACAAGCAAGGACGGACAGACTACAAAGATTCTCCTCAAGCTCTGTGACGGAACCCTAATTGAGACAGTACTTATGCAGTATCGCAAGGGAAACAGCCGTCCAAGATCAACCATCTGTGTCTCAACACAGGTTGGCTGCCAGATGGGTTGCACATTCTGTGCTACAGGACAGATGGGATTTGAGCGGAACCTAAAGGCAGAAGAGATCGTCGCACAAGTACTACACTTTGCTTCAGTTCTGCAAGAACGAGGTGAGCATGTCACAAACCTTGTCTTTATGGGGATGGGTGAGCCCTTGGCAAATTATGCAGAAACAATAAGGGCAGTAAGGCTACTGACACATGCACGTGCATTTGGTCTTGGACAGAGACATGTCACCATCTCCACAGTTGGCGTCATGAAAGGAATAGACCACCTTGCAGAAGAAGACCTACAGATAGGCCTGGCAATCTCACTTCATGCGCCAAACGACAAACTGCGCAGAAAATTAATACCAACTGCGGGACCAAGTTCTGTCAAAGATTTGATCTCAGCTACGCGGAGCTATTTCAAGAAGACAGGTCGCCGCGTCACACTAGAATATGCACTAATAGACGGAGTCAACGATTCGCCTGAAATCGCTGCACAGCTTGCAATGCTATTGAAGGGCAACGGGGCTCACGTAAATCTCATACCAGTCAATCCAACCTCTGGCGGTTTCAAACGTCCAAGGTGGAAGCGCATAACAGAATTTGAGCATGTACTGCAGGAATCTGATGTGAACTGTACCGTAAGGGTTGAGAAGGGATCAGAGATCTCGGCTGCCTGTGGTCAGCTAAGAACCGACATGGTAAAGAATCTGTAGATGTATGTAATACCTGAGTCCTACTGCCTAGTTTGTAAATGACATCAATGGAAATTTATTCTCCTGTACTCAAAACTTTGCATGCATAAAGATAGAGGGATGTGCAGGGGTCTTTGTAAACAATACAAGGTCAGAAAGCCAAGGGATGGGACAAGCCGTTATTTGTCAGATCAAGTGCGATGTCAGATTTGTGGAGTTTTTATGACAAGAGATGGATGTCATGACATGGAGGAAAAGCCTGCAACTGACATGACTGTAGGTCTCTACTGCAATTGCTGCAACTGCATGGTAAGATCAAAACCAAGAAACAAACCAAGTCATAAAAAAGATTCAAGTGTTACACGATGACCAATTACTATTATTGCCTTGGATGCAAGAAAATTATAGTAAGTGAAAGCCGCGATTATGGTCCAAGATGCCCTGCTTGTAAAAAACAATCCAAGCAGAACACAAGTTAAAGCTGTGTTTTACCTGAAAACACACAATTCATGATTCAAAGAATCGCTAGATGTCAATATTTTACTTGGATGAAAAACTGCAATCTAACCTGCCTGACTAAAATCCGTAAACACCCTAGCTGGCAATATGAAGGTAAATTAGGCACAAAAAGTACCTTTTGGAACCAGAAACTGTTTACTAATTTCTGTCTGGCAGGATAGTACCGTTTTTCGATCTTTGATAAGAAAATAAATCAGAACGCAGCGTGTGTCGGTGCTATGTTTAAGCACTACTTTATTAGCGATTACGACGTATAGATTACCATGAACATATACGACACCAAAGTAGTCAAGTGTTCAAAATGTGGAAAGGCCATAGGAGAAATAGAATATGATGCAGTGATAACGCTTCCAAAGTGCGGATATTGTGCAAATCCTATTCCAGAAGGAGATGACAAGGCACTATACGTGATAAGCAAGTTGATAAAATCCAAAGACGATGCAGTTTACAACAATCCAGACAAGCGCTAGATTATGCTAGTCATTGAATCGCGTGATGAATACTAACCGTGGTTCTCTTCGGAAGTTTGTGATTCCTGAAGGCTCCAGCAATTTTTGCAGAGGTAACCCACGACACACCATTCTTTTTTTGGCGGGCGGACAAAAAAACCAAGTTTGGCACCACACATACTACATTTTTTTTTCAGTTCATTGTCTGCATTTTCTCTCTCCTTAAGACATGGCTCGCAAAGCCAGCCTTTTATGCCCCATTCTTTTTTTGGCTTCCACAGGTTAAGTGTTCCAGGTTCTGAACCGCATAAAACGCATTTGTTGTCGCTGTCCTTTTTTTTCTCAAAATTCTCTTTCATTAGATCCACATAACAATTTGCACACAACGGGCCTTTGACATTCCAGCTCTTCTTGGGGTTGCTTTTGCGAGAAATACCCCTTTTACAGACAGTGCAAAATTCCTTTTTTTTATTACTGCTAAATAATCCCACTGTATTACACTTGTTGCATGCTAAAAAAAGTTCTCGGTTTTGCGATATTTTACATATATGTGACATGATTCTGTTGACACTTCAATCTTAGGTAGATTTGGAAAATGGTGGTCAATCAGGGTTGTGAGATGTCAAGTCAGGGAGATCATTCTTGTTTTGCACTGTCGTCTTTTGGCTTCTTTTCTTTTTGAACTGCCTTTTTGGTGCTTTCAAGATACGCTATGGTAGTGCCAAGGTTTCCAAATCCCATGGAATTGAGAGACTCTGAAGGAACCATCACTATGGTATTTCCCTGTACTTTGATTGATTCATACAACATGTTGGACTGCCTTAACGCATAGGCAACAGGATTTTCTGCATATACTTGTGCTGCTTCTTCGAATTTCTTTGCAACCAGTACTTCGGATTCTCCATATGTTACACGCGCGTTCTTCTCGCGCTCTGCCTGTGCCTGCATTGACATTGCAGATTCTAGCTCTTGCGGGATTATGACTTGGCGAATCTCGACGCCTGTTACTTCGACGCCCCAATTGCTTGCCTCGTTTCCTATTATGGTTTTAACGTGGGAATTGATTTCTTCCCTTTTTGACAGTATATCCTGGAATAATGAAGATCCTATATTGTTACGAAGTGTAGTCTGAGAGACTTGCTGTATCATTTGGTTAAAGTTTTCAACATTTAGTATGGCATCCTTGGCTAGCTGTTCAATTATTCTGTAACGAAGAATTGCGTCAATGGTTACTGGAACATTGTCTTTTGTAAGCATCCTTTCTGCCTTGAATTCACTTACTTTTTCCCTGATGTCAACTACAAGAACACTGTCTGCAAAAGGAAATCTTGCCTGCACTCCTGGTCCGACCTGTCTATTATATTTTCCAAGGCGGAGTATTACCGCCCTTTCAAATTGTTTGATTATAATTAGAAACGCTGAAGCAATGATTGCAATTCCGGCAGTCATTGCAAGATATGTTATTGCGTCGTTATGATAAAAAAGACCAATTCCAATACCTATGATCAAAACCAAAATTCCCAATATGGCCTGAAGGCCAGATCCTTTCTGGCTTACTAGCTTGTTTGCAAAATTATATGGCATGTACTCACTGGACAATTCTTTTTTACCTGATAACTATAGGCAGTCAGTCTGATTTAAAGTACCTCTGTTACTAGTGCTTTGTCAGGTTATAGCTGGCAGCGTTTTGCAAGACATTTTTAATGATTGGATCTGTCGCGTTTTGAACAGTATCTGATCTGTATCAGTTTGTCAAAAACTGTACCGGCCTGTGCATAGTGAAAATATGCCACTAGGGAATTATAGTTGCGCACATTATTGCTATCTTTCCAATAGATGTCACAGTACATTGTAGCAACTAATTCTTTTTACATGTATGATAAGAAGGATTACAGCAACACGATAAAACCTGGCAATGTTTATTGCGGCAAACTAAAAATGCCCATTTTAAAAGTTGCGGTACAGATCAAAAACAGATTTGTTCTGGCATAACAACATTAGTTAACAAGGTTCGTCATTTCATAAATACTCCAAACTGGAACTAGATATATGATGAAAACGGTCAATGGTTCAAAGAAGACATCAACCATCACATTTAGGCTCGATGATGACACCATACACAAGCTGCGCGGTTTGTCCCGTATGCAAGAAGTGAGCACAAACACACTTGTAAATCAAGCATTGAAGAGATTCATTGACTGGGATGTGTATCTACCCCGATCAGGGTTTGTAATTTTAAGCAAGCCGGTATTGGCAAAACTCTTCGATAATCTGGACGAAAAGTTTGTAGTTGATATTGCCTCAACCATAGGGAGAGAAGGAATAGAAGACATAGTATTATTTATGCGGGGAAAGGTGGAGCTGAATTCATTTATCTCATGGTATGAAACACTGATGATAAATTCTTCAGTGCAGATAAGCCATCTTGTTGACAATGGATTTCATACAATGGTCTTAAAACATGACTTGGGAAATAACTGGTCATTATACCAAAAGACAATTCTTGAGCTCATTTTCAGAGAACTGTTCCAAAAAAAGATAGAGCTAGAATGCGACAAAAATACTGTAAGAGTAATGTTTACAGATGATGAAATCGCAAGCTGAGTTTCAGACAAACAAAGAGCGCGCAAGAACAATTACTTTTAGGATACATGCACGGACATTGGAAAAACTAAGAAAATATTCTGCCTATGAAAAATCTACTGTTAACGCAGTTGTAAACAAATTGCTTTTGCAAGCAGCAGAATGGGATATTGTGGCAGCTAAATCAAGATGGATTCCAATAGAAAGGGAACTAATCAGATCAATTCTTGATAAACTATGTGACGGCGACATAATACATGTGGCAAAAGCGGAAGGTAAAACCATTCCCCGCGACATGTGCCTTTCAATGCGTGGAAACTATGGCATAAACGACTGGATTGGCATAATAAAGATGAGATCAGCCGCGGCAGGATTTGATCTGACCCAGATAAATGAAGAAAAAATGACAGTGTTTGTAATGCGTCACGATCTTGGCAAAAGATATTCTTTGCACTGTAAAACATTTTACGAGCAAGCATTTGAGTCACTTCAATGCCCAGCAACGTTTGAGGCGTCTGAAAACACACTAGTGTTTAAGGTTCCAAAGAATTATCTTTTTGTAGAATAAATATAGATCCTTCTAAACTTGTTCTAGAATAATAGATTCACGCCGAATTGATATGCTAAACCTGACAGAACCTTTACCATAATTGGATAAATGTCAAGTATTAAAAAATAAAAAAGTAGAGGGCTTCCTAGATTTTATTCTTGGAATGCACTTGGGGTTGTTGTTCCACCGGGGGTAGTAGTTGTACTACCGCTTGGTTTTTTCCACATTCCCATTTGTCCGTGCATCATTCCCATGGGTCTGTGCATCATCATTCCATGACCTCCCATACCGCCTCCAATAAGAGAAGACATGGTTAACGGATGTCCCGGTGATGTCTTGAGCACATTACCGTTTCCGGCATCTACTAAAACAAAATAGACGCTAGTGCCATTAGTTACCTTAAAGGCATAGACGGCTGAGCCGTGTATCACCGCAAGACCTCCGGATAGCACTTGCCCTCCACTTACCTGACCTGCAGCTGTTGTTGCAGCAGTCGTAAATGGGATCTTCACACTAGACAAGATCATCTGTAGAATGTTGATTGAGCCCTGTATCGGTGTTTGTGTCTGACCTGAACCAGAACCTGTGGTATCTGCGTATGCAAGTGAGCCGCCTATTGTGGCAATCACTGCAGCACCTAGAACCATGGCAAACAGTTTCTGATGTATCTTCAGTTCTCGTATGTTCATTGTGATGTATAATTAGTTACACAATTTATAATGGATTGCGACACATTGTTCGTTAACAAGGTTAGTGAACCCGTACCATGAGAGCAAGAGTGTATCCTCTCAGATATTATTACCTCTCCTGCCTTCAAATCATCTTGGTGTTAAAATATGCCTACTATATTTATCATACCATGGATGATGCAAATTCATGGTACAAGCAGGGCAATGACATGATGGTACAGGAAAAAAATGAAGATGCAATAACTGCATATGACAAAGCAATTGAGCTAGATCCCAATCACACAAGCGCATGGAATAACAAAGGAATAGCGATGTTTAGACTCAAAAGATATGAAGATGCAATAAGTTGCTATGACAAGGCAATTGAGATCAATCCCAACCATGCCAATGCGTGGTACAACAAGGCAAAGGCACTAAGGGGCCTTGGTCAGTCATGCCTTGACAAGGCCAATGAGGATCGTGTGGCGGCTGCAAAGTTAATCAACCAATCACTTGTCATATTTGACTCTGCAGACAAGTGTTATGCCAAGGGAGAAACCATTTCAGGTGAAAAAAGATAAATCCAGTGTTTTCACTGTCCGCCAGCCCTGAGAATGGCATCTCTTATTTCTGTTGATCTTTGAAAAAGTGTCGTAGCTATCTCATCTACCTCACCACCACTGGGTTTTTTTCCGGAATGAACCACAAAATAATAGGTCTCAAACCTGCCAACTATGGAGCCGTGTGTGTATCCATAGACATACTCTGACTCGTCTTTTATCTTAAAAACTCCACTAAATTCTGGCAGGCGAAGGTTTGATATAATGCCTGGAATTTTCGATATTTCTTCATCTATCATGGTTTTGAGCACGGTTCTATCCTTTTCTTTGAGTACCATTACTGTCAACTCACCCAGAGACATAAAAGCAATAGCAAACGCGTGCAGGCACTGGTTGCAATCTACTGCTTGTGTGTACATCAACTTTTAAAAATACCATGTACAAAATAAAAACAAGCAAAATGGACTTTATAATTTTGGGATTCCTAAATTCCATATATCTACAGGTACCAGGCATAGGCCAAAACCAACTTGGTAGTGTCAATCCATGGATAAAAGGGGTGATTCCATCCACATTTGGAATTATTGGTATCGCAGTTATGCTAAACCTATTCAATGCCGCAATAAGAAAAAAGCTTGTGGACAGAGACAAGCTAAAAAGATTGATGAAGGAAACAAGGGCATGGCAGAAAGAAAGGATGGCTGCCTTTAAATCAAAGGATCAGGAAAAGATAGATCAGCTCAACAAGAAATCTCCATACATGAACAAACTGAACATGGAACTTATGCAGATGAACATGCGACCCATGGCTCTGACGTTTGTCCCATTCTTGCTTGTATTTTATTTCCTGCTGCCTCACATGTTCTCATATACCATTGCCGAGTCTCCAATACCTCTTAACATACTACCTGATCACATATTTCATCTTACATGTTCTGCCAACGATGTAAAAAATGAAGCCAAGACGCACTGCACACATGAAAATGACATGTATTTCTGGGGCTGGTATTTTCTCTCGTCTATCTCCGTGAGTGGAATAATAATGAAGGTAACAAATACATCTACAAACGTTGATTGAATTGATGGTTTCCTGGCATGTACTCTTCAAAACAAGATAATTTTTTAAAATACCGGTAACAAAAAAATTATGGGTATATACCACATTATGTCCGAGGTGTAATCACATGAGCAAACAAAGATCGAGTTTGGGTGAGGCCTTTATCAGGAGAATATTGATCCCTCATTGGTTGGAGATAGCAACAGGCATCTTGTAGGACTAAGTCTGGTTCTTATTTTTGCAGCAAAAGTACCGGTAAGCTAGAACTGAGTATTCGCATACTTGGAGCATATTACAAGAATACACACTAAGATACACAAGGAATCCATTAAATGTCAGAGTCTGTAATTTGTTATAATTGAGCCAGAACGCGTTAAAAGACAAGATAAAGAAATGGTTAGAAAATGAAGACTTTGAAGTATCGGAGCGGGCTGAAGAAGAGTCTGATTTTCATCTTGTCATTTCCAATCTTCATGGCAAAGGGACGTTTGCAGACATTGTCAAGATAAAAAACAAAGACTTTATCATATTGGGTAGTGCATTGCACAATCCACAGGAATTTTTGCAGCTACTTACCATGATGCCAGAAAAGGAGAGATCTGATTTCTTCAATCATATACAAAGAGAGTTGCTAAAGTTTATGGTAGATCATGAGTTTCATCCAAATAAACTCATGCCAGAACGCATGATAGTTAGAGATACCATATACGAGGAGGACATCACAAGGACTTCCTTTATGCAGTGCCTAAAGCGGGTAAAATTTTCGTCCCTGTTTCTAATGTGGTCAATTGGACACAAGTTCTCGCCCAATTCAATTCAGTCGTCTACACCACACCTGTCATCAACATCTTCTCGACCCCCCTATGGCTGATCAGATTTTTTTATTTTTCATCTGTTCCACATGTATATTTGCCATATTTTCCTTCAAGGCCTACCGCTCTTGAAATATCAGATGACGACGAGGTGTCATTTTGAATTGTTAGGTGACAGCCAAAGTTTGCTTGTGGATAGCCCTTGTCAAGCCGGTTAGTCAGTGAAATGGCTGCATTAACAGACGAGCTTGCAGGATGTGGTTTGTCAAAAAAAGAATGGCCTATTGCTTCTGGCACCACTATAAGAAGAATGATAAGGACTGCGAACATGTTGATCGATTTTTTTCGTTTGGAGTCCAAAGGCTATCTATTGAAAATTACTATCATATATTAACTGAAATTATGATTTTCAGTTCTCGACAACCATATTTTCCCTTTGTCTGATTGGCCCCTTTATGCACTAGTCATATCACTGGTAAGGTGTCACGGTATGATTCTTCTGTCGCAATTACCGCAAAATCTCTTTCCGTACAACAAATGAGATTTTATCATGAAATAGTTCTTTGGGTGTAATTTCGAGGTTTATGTAATGTGTTTTTCTATTATCTGATTGATACATTCTACGATGCCTACGATTTTATGGTGACTGGTAGTTCTTTCACATGATACTACAATTATCAGGTTTTTAACATAGTATAACAAAACATGAACTCTCTCTCGCATAAGATGAGCAAAACTTTGTGTTCCTAATACTTCATCATAAAGATCAAAAAGTTCCTTTAGAATTAGCATATCAAATCCTAATGTCTGTTGCTGTGATTTTTGTTTCAAGAGAAATACATTTGTTGAGACATTGCTTGCAATCTCCCTGCCTTCTTTATCTACGATTGCTACAAATCGTATTGCATTATCCACCTCAACAATTTCATTTACCAATTTTGGGAAATTCAATTACATATCATACCATAAATTCAGTTATTAAGTTTGATTTCCAAATTTGGAAATAAGGTGATTGCGTAAGTTCTGGTAAGATGTGCGGTGGCTTGACTGAATTTTCTTCTTGGCATCAAGTTTTGGGTTTATTCAATATTAACAATCTTGCCCGTTTCTGTATCTATTCCTAGTTTTCTGGCTTGTTGCCCAAATTCAGTAAGTATGACTTTATCTTGCCAAATTCCATCCTCAAGAACTACATTTCCAACACATACCCAAATGCTGTCCAAAAAACTTTTGGCCATCACCTTTACCTCATATTCTCCTACGCCTTGTTTACTATCTTATCATTTTTGTCAAAGATAATCTTGTTTGATTCTGTAAGATATTCTAGAATAGATTTTAGTGATTGATGTTGAATTTGTCTTGGCATGCACTGATTTGTAGCTTTTTATCTAATTTGCACACTTGCGCATTGAGTTTGCATCTTTTCAGATTGAACTTCAAAAAGATGAACAGCTACTAACATGATAGCTTCAGACCAGATAGCAGCCCATAGTTATCATTGGTAAATCATAGATGAGTCATTACACCATCTCATATAGTATAACGCAGTACAAGGCTCATGATATACGCACGACTTGTTTTAAAAATTGTCTGCCATTTTCTTGATGTGATTGACTAATAAGCATGCTTGACCAGTAGTTTACCAAAGACTTGATACGAAAAGCAGTCATAATAATATCCATGATTTCCATTATTTCTGTCATGCTGGTAGTCTATGGCCTAGTAATTCTTTCATCTAGCCACATTTCGTCAAGCTTTGTTTGAATAATCTTGCCAGCGTTTAAAAGATAGCATAAATTTTAGTCTAAAAAATGATCCAGACTTGCTGATAAAAGACTGGGAACGGTTACCTGAGCCCATTAGACTTGCAGACAAATATTCAGGAGAATGAAAATGTGTCAATTAACAGAAATTAACAAGTGACAGCCTACATGAACAAGGAAATGCCGTAGGGGTGTCAATGCGTGAAAAGACCATAGACCGCGGTAATACGGCTCAGGGATTCGCTCGGTAGATTTCATCAAGGAATTGTACTTGCCCCGCAGCGCATGTCAAACCAGTACCAATAAACCAGTACTCATATTTTTGATTCCCAATTATTTTGTTGGCATGTACAAAACAAGAGATAGAATATTATGCCAAATTTGCTTTTTTTGACTTGATGGGTTTCAATTCATCAATTTGTCGTTTAAATAGAAAATTTGTAATACACAGTGAAATGCCATACGAAGAAATCTACTTTCAGAGATTAAAGGAAGAAGATCCTGAAGAATATGTGAACGCAACAAATCAATAGACGTAAGGGAGAAAGCGGCTGGAATGTATTTCCAGATTTTTATACTTTTTTGCCTAGGATCCTAGAGATATTTTTTGTAAAAATCATCAGGGAGAAGACAGAAGCTGTCAGGACAAGCAACGATGTTGCACCAAACTCTGGCACGGTGCTTTTTGCGACATTTTCAGAGTTGGAAACCGAAAATTTTTGTATGTTTGGGTTATCATATGACGCATCTGAGACATACACGTCTCCTGCAGAATCAATTGCAATACCTGACGGGGCACCGAACTGTCCATTACCTGTTCCAAGAGATCCAAATTTTGTAATAAAATGGCCATCACTTGTAAATTTCTCTATCCTATAGTTTCCAGTATCTGTTACATACACATCTCCTACAGAATCAACAGATATGCCCTGCGGTGAATTGAACTGGCCGTTGCCTGTTCCAGTAGAACCCCAGGTGGAAATAAACTGTCCATCGCTTGTAAATTCCTCGACACGATCATTACTTGTATCTGCCACATACACATTTCCGGCATTGCTAATTGCGATACCAGTTGGAGAATCAAATTGGCCAGTATCATTTCCAATCGAGCCCCACTTGGATATAATCTTGCCAGCACTTGAAAATTTTACTACCACGTTTTTTGTCGGATCAGAAAAATAAATATTGTCTGAAGAATCTACTGCTATACGTGTTGGATAATACGGTGCGAGATTAAACTGTCGGATGAAATTGCCAGATTTGTCAAACTCTTCTACTCTGTTATTTGATTGGTCAGAGACATACACGTTTCCCTGACCGTCAATAGCTATGCTTGTTGGAAGGTTGAACTGGCCGTTACCGCTACCAAATGTCCCCCACTTTTCAAGGAACTTGCCATCACTTGAGAACTTTTCAATTCTATTATTGTTAGTGTCTGTAACATACACATTTCCTGCAGAATCAAGAGCTAGGCTTGCAGGTACGTTTAACATGCCGTCATAATTTCCAAGTGAGCCCCACTTTGTCACAAATGAGTATGCTTGATCTGCAAACGCAAGAGGAAGGCCGGCATAACCTGTATACCACAATACCACAGCAAAAATACACGAGAGTATGATTATTGTCGCTCTTTTTGGAACCATTGTTTTCAAGTTCTATTTTTTTTGTTTCCATATTTAAGATCACCGAGTAAAGTCACAAGGATATGAATCCCATCACACTACAAAAGATTCTGTAAAGTTTTCGACTCATGAACTATCAAATAGATCGCAGTTATTGCAAAATAATCTCTGATTTATTACATGACACCAGTAGAACCTGCTGTCTTGTTAGTATACAAATCAGCAGACAGCGAAGTTTTGGTTTTGTGACAAAATAGAGATTTGAAAATCAGTTAATGACCAAGGAGAACGACAAAAAATAAGACACAGCTCAATATGTCATTTTGTAGACTGGACACATACCATCTAGCAGATCATTTGGAATAATCTCAACCTCAAGTGAGTTACCAATACAGTGTATCTTTATCACTCTTATTCTGCTCTGGTAAAGAAAGGCCTTTCTTCCATCAGGTGTGATGATTCCAGAGACTTTCAATATCTTGCTTTTTGCCAGCATTTTTAGTCTTCGGTATGCAATACTCAGCGGTATCCCAAAATTATTTGCAATCTCTATTGCCGATCTTGGAGATTCTATTGTCGATTCAATGATCTTTCTGGAATGTTTGTCTGCAAGTATTCCAAGAAGCAGTTCCTTTGCAATCCGGTTTGGTTGTTTACTGATGGATTGTTCTTCGTTTAATGTGGTTACAAGAGCCATCTGCGATATACCTAAAGTATTGGAATTTGAGTTCTTACCTTATTATCAAACTTGATAGTCAAGATATGTCTTTATTAATAATTCACTAGTTCTTGTGAAAGACGAATTGAAGATAAACTGCAACGCATGTGGAAAAAAAGTATCAGACCCTCGTGCTACTCATTGTTCTGACGCTTGTCTTTTCAAGAGCATAGAAAAAGCTAAAAAGTTTGACCCGACTAAGGTTAGACCAAAAAAGGCATATAAAATAAAAAATTTGTAGTGATTGATTATCAATCTTGGCAATCTGCCACGTTTTTAAATATTGGAAATCAAGTCTGAGAACGGAAGGGAGTCACTCTTGCCGTATTGTGTCGAAACAAACCCAAATGTCTCTTTCCAGATTCCCTTCCAGCCCACAATTGAGGTTCTTATCCCAGACTCTTAATTAGAGGAACGATATCCTTGCTCACACATACAATCATTGGAGTATCTGTCTTGACATACGCGCTTACTCTTGTTTCTCTCAAATCCATTATCAGGTCCTGAAACTTGTTCAAGTTATCAGTTTCAAATGCAAGCATAAAATCTTCATCGTGGATTCCAAAAGAGTATGTCGTATTCAAATTTACTTCAGGATATTTTTTGCCTACCTCAATATGTTCATTCATCATATCTCTCCTTTTTTCTACGGGAAGTAAGTACCAATCTCTTGTTTTTATGAAAGGGTACACAATGGCATACTTTTTCTGTTCTTGACCGGCAAGCCACCCATGTCTTCTGGGTTCTTTTGAATAAACCGATGGTCTTGTAGAGGACAGGTAAACGTGGGTAGGAAAGACATATTTTCCAAAATCGGTCGTATAGAGTTTTGATATTGCCTCCTGAATCTTTTCAATTGAATCAGCTGCAAGCCATAAAAGAAAATCGGCGTCATCGCGCAATCCCAGTGTAGAATATGGCCTGCACAATACGTTCGAATTTTTAATCACATTTTCCGTCTGTACTGCGTGTTTGTCTTTTGTCTTCTCATCTAATATCCTCCAATACTGGTCTACCTTGAAAAAGGAGAAATTAAAAAAGATACGCTCTTGTTCGCGGTCATGATTTATCTTGTATTCAATCATTCTTATCATCCCAAAATTGTATTATAGAAACCTGAGTTCCCCGCAACAACATAATTTCATGTTCTTCTAGATGCCAGTTTCTTCTCTGTTGTGCGCCCTTTAGGACTAGATTCATAAATTCATCAATGACGACATCCTTCCACTGTATTCAGATCATCCTTGCAGATCATGATTATATTTTTGCCCACCCATTTCTGAGAGCTGCCAGAGGTTTTGTCATGTTATCAATAACACCACACCATCACATTTGCGACTCAATGCCAAGAAGCGTCAGAGTGGTTCGTACATGGTTTATCTTACTTATCTTCCAAGCTATTATATCCCTCAATCTCTCATGCGTTGGCCTTTCAATTTTTATTATTATATCGTATGCTCCAAAGATATTACGAGCCTCTTTTACGCCGTCGATAGTTTTGAGCTGATCTATTATCTCTCTTTCAAAACCCGAATCACAGTTTATCAGAATATGTGCAACGGCCAAATTTCTTACCACGATTATGGTTCCATTGCAGCCATGTGAGCTAGTATGAAGCTATGGTCACAGAACCGGTTATCTCCTCTACCTGTGGGTTATCTGAGATCTGTTTTAGTATTGACATGTTCATGTTTCCTTTTGCAAAAATCTCATCATTTCCGTGCAATGACATCATAAAACCATATTTACTTCTAAGAAAGTTCAGCATCCTTTCTCTATCGGTGCCTTTTTTGCAGTGAATGTCAATCTCTACTGCAGGATAGACATCCCTCATCTTCCTTTCATAGAGAAAAATCTTTAACGCCAATTCCAAATCAACTTTGGGAATGGTCTTTTTCAAGTTTACAAGAAATGTATCGTATATAGCTTCAGGATCTACAGTCATGGCAAAATAGAGGAAACGATACGTGCATTTAAGAAGAAAAGATGATTATCAATGGTGATAATCAGAATTGTTTTAGCTCCAAAAGAATGACCTCAATCCATTGAATCCGTGAACTGCTAGCAAGATCAACATACTTCAAGCATTAGTGCATATGGAAGGAAATGATAATTTGCAATAACATTCTGGTATTGTAACGAATCAGAGAATTTGTGTCATCCTAAACATAATGTGTGCTGTCACCAGTGCTACTGCCCCAAGTGCAGTTCCATAATGTATTTTCATTATTATGCTTTCTCTCATTTTAATCACCAAACAATACAGCGGCACCATACATCATTGCCAAAGCTGCCAGTGCTATTGACACCCAAATACAAAGTCTTTGTTTGTAATTCAATGACAATGCTTCGTATGGATATTCGGGTTGACCAGGTTTTCCCAGCTGTTATCATTGTCAGTATTTTGGTGATATTTTGCATTGTTCTCTTCCATTAGATTTTGCTTGAGTTTCACATAACAAGACGGTATAAATTTCATATCTGATGATTAGGATGTACCATTAGCGTACCCAAATGGGTTAAAATATGGACCATCGTCATACACAAACTGGAGAACTTGCAAAGATGGTCAAAAAAACAAGCAATGATACAAACAAAAAGATACCTGACAGCAAGGGATCAAAGAACAAGAATAAACTAATTGCAATAGGAGTCATAGCTGCAATAATCGTAGGAGTGGTATATTTTCTTCATGAATCAGACAATACAGTAGACACAAAATATGCTGCAATTGATGGAATTCCTTGTGAAACCCAAGAGTACACCACTTTTCACATACACGCACACCTTGACGTCTTTGTCAACGGCCAACACATTACTGTGCCTCAATACATTGGAATAATGGACAATACATGTCTGTACTGGCTTCACACGCATGATCCCAGTGGCATAATGCACATAGAGTCCCCACAGCAGAGAGACTTTAGCTTGGCCCAGTTTCTTGACATATGGAAAAAGACAAGCACCGGTGCGCCTCCAGATAGTGAGCCAATAATCTTTGTAAACGGACAAGAGGTATCTACAAACATGACAGGTACAATACTCCATGCACACGATGAGATAGCAATCATATACGGAGCTACGCCGCCCAACATACCATCATTCTATCAATTTCCACCGGGCCTCTGATTTTAGTTTTACAAAATGAAGTTACAGGGTGATGCCGTTTCTATGACACTGATAAATTAGTGTCGGATTTAGGTTCTGCTGCAAACTCAACTGATGATACATTCATCAAGTCAGAACATATTATTTACAAGAAAAAGACTTGGTTATTATGTCATTAGCCGAGTTTGCAGCAGAACCTGGATTTATATCAATTAAAATAAATCAAGCCTGGTCTTGAAGAAGATCAGGCACCGTTCATGTGTGTCTAGTTTTTCCTAGATTTACTTTTTGGCAAGTTTTTCAAATCCGCATCTGGTACACACGAATTTCTTTCCTATGTCAAAAAGGGTGCCTCTGCATTTTGAACATTTTCTCATTTCATATCATTTAAACAGCCAAAATAAAAAGTATAAAAGTCAGATTCTGTTATACATTTGTGAAAAATCAAAGATTTTGTTAAGATCGTGACGCTTTTCTTGTTTTTTTCTGCTTTTGTTTCTTCTTGTTATTGTAATGCCATAAAAATATCATAAAGCCTATTACACTTGATACAATGGTTCCAACTCCAACTACTGGAGCAATGAAGAATTGTCCCACCCAGAATCCGTTTGCGTCTCCAACCTCAATCATTCCCCTCTGTCTGGCAAAGACATTAAATGAATTATCTATTGAATATGTCTTCCCCATACCATCAGAGTATGTTCCATTTACGTGAATTGTTGCTTGGATGGGGGCGCCCAATTCCTTTTGTGTTTGTACTGCAAATTCAAAGTCGGTTGATTTTCCAGCATCCAGATCTGTGATAACAAGCGATTTTTTTCCTGCAAGTTGCAGCTCGGAAGAGAAAACTGAAAGTTTTATGTTGCGGGCGTCTGCCCCTTGGTTTTCCACGGTACCGCTGATTGAAAACGGCTCTCCGGCAAATACATCGCTTGGATCTTCAAGGTTAAGCACCAGGAAGGGCTTGGACGCCGCAAAAAATTGTGCCGTCTGCGTGATGACGTGCTTTACAGGTTGAGGATCAAAGAAACCCTTGATGAAATAATCAACTTTCACATTTGCAACAAAGTTTCCATCAGGAGTGCCGTCCCTTACTGTGGCGTTAAAGTCATTTCCAAAGGCAGAATTCCTTGCCAGAGCACCAAGATGAAATCTGTTTTTTTGTATATGCAGTTCAGGGCAGGTTATTGTGACTGTGATGTTTGATACCTGATCGGCCGTGGTCTTTACTATAGAAGATAACACAAATTCTTTTGCCGGCATTACCACATCTGGATAGTTCAGGATAACCTGTATGTTAGAGTCAGTCACGTTATTTTGAGTGGCATATGTCGGAATAAACAGTATTGACGAAAAAATAATCAAAAGGCAAAAGTTTGAAAACTTGCATGATGTTCCCACATCCTCGATATCAATTACACCGTGTATTCAAAATTCCGATTTGTTCTACCATGTGAAATTCCATCTTAATGCTCTATGAGCATCATGCTATGACATATCATGACGGTATGAGCATTAGACAGATATGATTAAAAAAACAGGCTCTAAATGATCAGGAAAAAACGGCAACCGACAAAAATTCATGCCAAGAAAACTTGATGCATGCTGGACCTGTTTTTCATACTTTATCTACCAGTACCGTTTTAAAATATCATGAAAGCAAAGTTCAAGACGACCTGTTCTGAGTGCAATGCAGAGATTAGCGTGGGCAATGAAATATCAAAAACCCCATCAGGCAAGTGGGTTCACAAGCACTGCGCTCCAGAATCAGACGAATTACCATGAGTCCGGGCTGGAACTGGTTTGGATCTAAACATGATTCCTAGGTGCAGGAATACACCGCATATTGTCCAGTGAGTCCAACTGCCCTACTTACATTTATGCCTGTTGTATCGTTTTTAAGAACCAGATGGCATCTTGTGTTGTCGTTTACATACATGCTGTGTTGTTTATCAGTTAACGAAAGAGCTGTATCTATAGAAGAAGCAGGTGAATGTTTCTGGGTGTCAAAATAAAAATGAGCGGCAATTTCTGGCACTAGTATCATTAACACGATCGCTATAGCAAACACGTTTATCCGTTTTTTCTGTTTGGTGTCCAACTACCTCTTGATCTTGGCATATATTATATTAAGAGGTTCTGCGATCCCAGATGGTTTTAAGATCAAGGGCTGGTGATTCAGGTACCACTACCAATAAACGCATGTATAATCCTAAATTAGTTTATTTTATTCCTTGGATCTTTATATCCTCTGATGCGTATCCTCTATCTTTTAAAAATTTGGTAAATTCGTCGGATTCAGTTATCATAAGATCAATTGTTCTCAACAATATCGCATAAAAAAATTCCATTGCTTCATGGCTTCGTTGGCAGTTAGGGCATATGTTAGTATTTTTTGTTGGCAGGTATTTTTGGAGTTTGCTTTTAGTACTAAATTCATCATAAATGTCTTTGAAGACCTTCATTATCGGTTGACGTAGAAGGAAATTGATATTGTCAAGTGACCCTTCGACCTTAAGCGTTGCATCAAATTCCTGGTCTATCCCATATTTTCCCCATGTGCCCCTTTCACATACATATCTCTTCTTCCTATCCCCCCTTTCCTTCTTGTTTCTAGGATACAAGAAAATGTAATCCAGTCTGTAAAGCTCCTTCAAAGCTGAATATACCACGCTGGCAGGCAGGCCTTCTTTTTCTATTATTTCATCGGCCGTGATTCCCTTTGCCCCTGCCTGTCGCATATAGTCCATTATTTTCCATGTTACCTCTTTTGACAGTATATCTGCTTCAAGGTAAGACTTGATTGGAAAATGAGTAAGATAGGTCTTGATATTCTTATTTTTCTGGTTTTTCAATATATCTAGAATTTCATAACTGTATATATTTCTTACAAACCAAAATTCTGAAAATTCTGGAATTTCACAAAATTACGATTTTTGGTAGCAATAGTTTAAGTTCACCTCTCAGAGTTCCGTGGTATGTCAAAAGCAAGCCTGGACCAGGCGTATCATGCAGGAAATGATCTAACAGTATGTTGTTAGTTTTAGGTTTTGTTTTTTAAAAAGTGTGTCACATAATGATTGAAAATTTATCTTTACTTCAAATCGCTATTGTTCTTTTTGTGACAGGATCTCTTCTTGGACTGTTCTCAAGGAATTCCAAGTTTACAAGGATGTTAACTTTTGTGCCAACAATGATCGCGTCCTTTTTCACGGTCCTTTTTTCTGTCATCACAATAACTGGAAAGCCATTTCATTTTATAATTCCAAACGTTCTTCCTTTCATAAATTTTGAAATTTTTGCAGATGGAATTGCGGCTTTTTTCCTGCTGGTCATAAGTATAGTTTCATTTGCAGTTTCACTTTATTCCATAGGTTACATGAAAGAATATGAGACCACAAAAAGAACATCAGTGTTTGGATTTCTTTTCAATATTTTCATTTTATCTATGATACTGGTTGTGATATCAAATAATTCCTTTTTCTTTCTAATCTTCTGGGAGCTAATGTCCCTTACATCGTTCTTCCTAGTGATTTATGATCATGACAGAGAAGAAAACGTCAAGTCAGGCATGACATATCTTATCATGACTCAGTTTGGGACTGCGTTTATCCTGGCATCGTTTTTGTTGGGATATATCCAGACAGGGAGCTTTAGTTTTGATGTGTTCCATAATTCTTCATCATCATTTCCTTTTCTGACCAAAAATCTCATTTTCCTTTTTGCATTCATTGGATTTGGAACAAAGGCAGGTATCATACCCTTGCATATTTGGCTACCCAAGGCGCATACGTCTGCGCCAAGCAATGTCTCCGCTCTCATGTCAGCAGTGATGATAAAAATTGGCATTTACGGTATGGTCAGGACAATATTTGACCTTGGAGGATTTGGCCTGTCTCCTGACTACTCATGGTGGGGACTCCTCATGATAGTTGTAGGGTCTGTATCTGCAATAATAGGGGTGCTTTACGCAGTAATTGAGCACGATATGAAACGGGCTCTTGCTTTTTCAAGTATTGAAAATATTGGCATAATTCTCATCGGTCTTGGATTGTCCGTAGTTTTTGCCTCCCTTAATCTTACAATCCTGTCTGCTCTGGCTCTTGTTGCAAGCATGTATCACACCATAAACCATGCAGTTTTCAAGGGGCTGCTCTTTATGGGGGCAGGCTCTGTAGTATATGCAACCCACACAAGAAACATGGAACATCTGGGCGGGTTAATAAAGAAGATGCCGTGGACTGCCCTTTTGTTTTTGATTGGAGCAATTTCCATTTCTGGACTTCCTCCCTTCAACGGTTTCATAAGCGAGTGGTTAACAATGCAGGCCCTACTGTCAAGTTATCAGATTCCGTCAACCATACTTCAGATCTCAGTTGCATTTGCAAGCATACCATTTGCGCTGACGATAGGAATTGCAGCTGCCACGTTTGTGAAATTGTTTGGAATATCATTTCTCTCAAGACCTAGAAGCGAACACATTGCAAAGATAAAGGAGGTGCCACGCAGCATGATTGCAGGAATGTCTATTCTTGCTGCAATCTGCATATTGTTTGGTGTTCTTCCGTTTCTGGGAATTTCGTTGTTAGATACCGCATTTCACCTCTTGCCGCACCCTGCAAGTCCGTTTGATGCCATAACTTTGCAAAATAATTCTGCCAAGAGCTTTGCCAACCTGTCAATGCCTGTTGTTGTCATAATGTTATCATCGATGGCAGCTGCAATTTTCGGTTTCATCAAAGTAATTGGCGGCAAGACCAGAAAGACTACTTTTAGTACATGGGATTGTGGATTTGGCAGCCTTGACCAAAGAATGGAGTATACAGCAACATCGCTCTCGCAGCCGATACGCACGGTCTTCAAAACACTTTTCAGGCCACATAATAAAATACAAAAGGAATTTTTTGGAGGGACAGATTCGTATCTTCTCAAGACATTAAAAGTAGAGTCTGTCACAAAAAATATTTTTGAAGAAAACCTCTACCTACCCATTATATCGTCCTGCATCTACATCTTCGACAAGATACGAAAACTTCAGACAGGAAAGATAAACGCGTACTTGCTTTACATAATGATAACCGTCGTATTACTTCTCTTGTTTGTGAGGCTAAGCCACAATGTATAGCATAGCTGAGATTCTAATAGGGGTAATTCAGGGCCTTGCCATCATTTTGCTGTCCCCGCTGATAACCGGAATAATGCAAAAGACCAAGGCAAGAACACAGAAAAGAATTGGAGCTACAATATTGCAGCCATACTATGACATCATAAAACTGATAAAAAAAGACGAGGTCGTATCCGACCAGAGCTCTTGGATCTTCAAAGTGTGCCCGTGGATAAACTTTGTCGCCCTTGCCACAGCAGCCTTCTTCATCCCGTTGTTTTTGACATATTCGCCGTTTGGGCTTGCAGGTGACCTACTTCTAGTGGTAGGTCTATTCGCACTTGCAAGATTCTTTACAATGCTGGCAGGCCTAGATGTTGCTAGCTCTTTTGGAGGCCTTGGAAGCAGCAGGGAGATGATGTTCTCCGCTCTTTTGGAGCCTGCCCTCTTTCTGACAATATTCATTGTGGCACTCACCTACGGGGGAACTAACCTGAGCACGATTGTTGCTGCCGTAGCTGGTGCAACACTGCTTCCCCATCCGCAGCTAATCTTTGCAGCAATTGCAATGTTTATCATAGTACTAGGAGAAACTGGCCGTCTCCCGTTTGACAACCCTGCCACCCATCTTGAGCTTACGATGGTTCACGAGGCAATGGTTTTGGAATATTCCGGCAAAAGTCTGGCCCTGATAGAATGGTCGCAGGCAATCAAACTGATGATACTTCTGGCATTGGTTGTAAACATTTTTGCCCCCTGGGGTATTTCGTCATCAATTACAGTTGCCACACTTGGTATTGGGTTCATCTCCCTTGTTGCAAAGATTTCGCTACTAGCTGTAATCATAGCTTACTTGGAATCAACGATTGCAAAATGGCGTCTTTTTAGAATACCTGATCTGATTACAATCGCCATTGCAAGCTCGATGATAGGAATGGTTCTCTACTATCTCTAGTGATAAACATGGAATCAATACAATTAGATATTCTAACAATTTCCGGCTCTGTGCTGCTAATCGCTACGTTTGGGGTTGTTGCAAGGCGTGGATTCATGGATTGGTTAAACGCATATCGTCACCAGTCCATAGTTCTTGCTGGAGTCACGGCAATAATTGGATATGTGACTGGCATATGGGAAATTTACATAGCAGCTGTGCTTACACTGCTGGTCAAGTCAATAGCAATTCCAAAGATTCTGACATATGTGACCAGAAGACTTGATATTGAGTTTAAGACGGAAACTAACCCCTACATCAGTCTCCGTACGTCAATAATCATATCGGCGTTGCTTGTTGCATTGTCATATTTTCTCACACAGCAAATTCCATTCAGGTCAGATCAGGTTGTAAACGTGTTACTGCCTGTCTCCATGGCACAGTTCTTCATAGGCCTTTTTGTTCTTGTAAATAGAAGAACGGTACTAAGCCAAGTCGTAGGTCTTTTGATAATTGAGAACGGTCTATTCCTGTTTACAATGGTACTGACGCATGGAGTGTCTTTGATAATAGAGATCGGCATATTGGTGGATATTCTTGTTGGCATTGTGATTTCGTCAATATTGCTCTTCAGAATCGGCCGTACATTTGACAGCTTGGATGTTACCAATCTAGCAAATTTGAGGGATGACTGATGGATTCTGTTTTTGCAAATATTACAATGTTGCTACTTTTTTTAACTCCTGTAGCAAGCGCTATATTGGTGACTCTAGTCCGCAAAAAAAGAACAATTGGGATAATAACGATATGCTCTGCGTCACTAATTCTAGTTCAGGTGTTTTTTCTAGTATCCAGAATAATTAGCGAGAAGACAGTCACTGCCTTTGGCAACATGTTTTATGTAGATTCTCTGAGTGCTGTAATTTTACTTTCTATTTCTGTCGTAGGCCTTGTCTCTGCACTGTATTCAAAAAATTACATGGGAAGACAGTATGACAATGCGATGATAGACGACAAGCACATTGTGAGATACTATCAGGGATTTAACGTCTTTTTGTTAACAATGCTTGTTGTTCCAACTGCAAACAATCTTGGAATAATGTGGGTTACGGTAGAGGCAACTACGCTGGTATCGGTACTTTTGATAATGCTGTATTTTAAAGAAAACTCCATCGAGGCTGCGTGGAAATACCTGATAATAGCAACTGTTGGGCTTTCTTTTGCATTAATCGGTACCGTGTTTTTCTACTATGCCAACACCAATGTGACATCGTTTGATGATGCCATGAACTGGACCAACATGGTTCACAACTCAAAACTTTTGGATCCCAACTTGGTCAAAATTGCCTTTGTTTTCATACTTGTTGGATATGGGACAAAGGCAGGCCTTGCTCCAATGCACACCTGGCTTCCAGACGCGCATAGTGAGGCACCGACACCTGTCAGCGCACTCTTGTCAGGAGTTTTATTGAATTGTGGACTTTATGCCATAATTCGTTTTCATGTAATAAGCAGCAATACCATAGGATCGGCATTTTCAAGCCATCTTTTGATAATACTTGCAGTCATATCGGTGGGAATAGCTGCTGCATCAATTTACTTCCAAAAGGACATGAAAAGGATGCTTGCATATTCTAGCGTGGAACACATGGGCTTGATATCGCTTGGAATAGGATTTGGCGGCATACTTGGGGTATATGGAGCAATGCTTCAGATATTAAATCATGCAATTGCAAAACCGTTGATGTTTTTTGCAAGCGGGACAATCAGCCAGAAATATGAGACAAAGGCAATGTCAAAAATCAAAGGAATAATAAAAATAATGCCGGTAACAGGCGCATTATTCTTGATTGGAGGATTTGCCTTGGTAGGGATGCCTCCGTTTAATGTCTTTCTTAGCGAGTTTTTCATATTAAGCGCAGGCTTTCAAAGCGGACAGTTTCTTGCAGTCACACTAGTAATCCTGTTTTTAGTTGTAACTTTTGCTGTCTTTTTGAGACACCTGATAAAGATGGTTTTTGGAAATCCTGTAGTTCCAATGAAAAAAGATGACATGGGGAAACTTGCAGTGGTGCCCATGATAACTCTTGGATCGCTTGTCATAGTCCTTGGAGTGTTTGTGCCGCAACAATTGCAGACACTTGTGCATAATGCAGCCATGATAATTAATCACGGAGGTTTTGCATGAATACAATTTATTTAGATAAATACAAAAATGAAATGCTAGAAAAATTTGCAGACAAGATAGACAAGGTAGAGGAGAACGGCAATGAGATTCATTTCATTCTAAAAGACGTAAATGACGTCCCGTTGACTTGTAATCATGTTTATTCTATTCTAGGTACAAGGCTTGCAACAATAATTTGCACGGACGAACTTGGAATCAAGAATGGTTTTGTGTTGCGATATGTCTTTGGCAAGGAAAACAGGGAAGACATTTTTATTTTTATTACCGCAGTAGTGAGCCAAAGCCTGTTCTTTCCAAGCATCGCATTGCAGATTCCAGCGGCAGCTCTCTATGAACGCGAGATCAAAGAGATGTTTGGGTTAACACCTACTGGCAACCCGGACACGAGATCTCTTGTTTTGCACGAATTTCCAGAAGGCATCTTCCCATTAAGAAAGGAATTTTTGCTCAAGACAAAAGTTGCAAGACAGCAAAGACAGTATCAGTTCCTAAAGGTAGAAGGCGATGGCATATGCGAGATACCCGTAGGACCTGTGCACGCTGGCATAATAGAGCCTGGACACTTTAGATTCAGCGTACTTGGGGAGAACATAATCAATCTTGAAACACGCCTTGGGTATGCGCACAAGGGCATAGAAAAACTTGCAGAATCCATGAAGCTTGATGATGCGCTATTACTGGCTGAGAGAATATCAGGGGATGAGTCTGTTGCAAACTCCACTGCATACTGCCAGGCAGTAGAAAAGATTTCTGGAATAAGGATTCCAAAAAGGGCAGAAAACATAAGAGTTGTTTTTGGAGAGATGGAGCGCATCTACAACCACATAAGCACGCTTGCTGGAATCTCGACCGATGCTGGCTTTGCTTTTGGCGCTGCAAGGCTATACATTCTAAAAGAGAGGCTGATGCAACTAAATGAATCTCTGAGTGGGAGTAGAATTCTTTTTGGAGTAAACAGAATCGGGGGAGTACGGTGCGACATATCTGCTCAAGACAGTAGACTTGTCATCAGTACGATAGGCACAGTTTTGCGTGATTTTGATAAAATCATATCTTTTCTCAAGGCAAAGTCATCATTTATGGACAGATTAAAAGATGCTGGCAGGATACCAAGAAAGGCAGCTCAGGACCTAGGAGTGGTAGGAGTGGTAGCAAGGGCGGCAGGAATAGATGTCGATACAAGACATGATCATCCCTATGCAGGTTATTTACCGCGTAACCACAGGACACCACAACAGATCATAGAGGACCAGATTGAGATGGAAAAGCGTTCTGGCGACGCACTTGCCAGATTCGAGGTGAGAGTAAGAGAAGTCAGAAACTCTGCTGCAATGGTAGAAGAGATGCTCGACCTTGACTGCGATGGTACATTCACAGGCATGCCAGAGAAGATAACTCCGTACAGATCTGCACTGGGATATTCAGAGTCCCACAGGGGGCAGACTGTTCACTGGATAATGATAGGCAAAGACAACTCGATATTTAGGTACAAGATAAGAACTGCATCTTTTTGCAATTGGCCGATAATAGGGCACGCGGTACTCAAAGATATTGTGCCTGACTTTCCCCTAGTCAACAAAAGTTTGGACCTTTCTTACTCGGGAAACGATCTATGAAAGACAAGACAAAAGGAATAATGGGCAACAGTATAGAAACAGTTAGAGATACTGACAGTTTGTTTATCCCCGACAATTACAGAGGTAGCATTGCATTTAACATGGAATCTGCTAATGGCAAGAGGGAACTGGCTGAGTCTGTCTGCCCTACAAAAGCGCTCTTGCCATTCAAAGAAAACTACAGTGACTTGCTTTTAGATTACGGCAAGTGCATCATGTGTGGATACTGCGCTGAGATCACACCAAAATTAATCAAGATAAATAGCAAGCCGGCCAGCCCAGTCAATACAAGAGCCAGCATGATAGAACGGTTGGGCCCGCAGATTCCATCCTTGGCGTCTTATGAGCAGACAGGCAATGAACTTAGAGGAAAAATTCAAGAATTGTTTGGCAGGTCACTTGCCATACGTGAAGTTGATGCAGGTTCCTGCAATGGCTGTGAGGTAGAGATTACAGCTCTTAATAATCCGATTTATGATATCGAGAGGTTTGGAATTCATTTTGTGTCGTCCCCAAGACACGCAGATCTCCTGCTTGTAACAGGGCCTGCATCGAAAAATATGGAAGTTGCCTTGAAGCGAACGTATGACGCAATGCCAGGTCCCAAAATAGTCATAGCAGTAGGAGCATGTGCCTGCAGTGGTGGCATATTTGGGGATACCTACTCTACAACAGGTGGAATAGGCAATGTGATACCCGTGGACGTGTATATACCTGGATGCCCACCAAGACCACAAACACTGCTTTGCGGCATACTGCTTGCCATAGGCAGAACTTTATCACATACAAAATAGTTTGACTGGAACCATGGTTCTGTGGTCCTCGTCGGTTTTTATTTTTGTAAAAAAGCGTCTGGTGTTAATTCGTAACAAAAAAAAGAAAAAAGAGGAGTTATGCTACAGCTGGTGCTTTCCATTGTGGCTGATTTTTCAACCATCTAATGGCATCACGGACTGCTGTGTTTGCTAGAGCCATCAATAATGCGTCGACTTCCCAGTAGTGGCGTTTATTAGGTTATTTTGAAAATCTGGCATTTCTGCCCATTCAATAATTCCCCAATGTACTATGCCATTTTTTGCTTGGTCGTTAACTAGTTCTGGCGTGAGTGGTGTCGAGGCAAAATCAAATACTATGCCATCAATCCAACGCAAAGGTATAACTGACAAGTTCGGAAGAACTGGCTGAACCTTTAGGCTGGTGAATTCATCAGGGTGTATTTGATTACCTCATGTACCACGATTTTCTTTATTGGCGAGTATTCTATTTCCACCATACTATGCATATACACATTGGTTATTTATGGATTATGTGTATATGTATTACATATATACGCATATATACTAGAATGTATATATACGTAATTATGAAGCATAGTGACATGTTCCAGAACAATCAACTAGATCCTACTTCCAATACAACCAAAGCAGATGATTCTATAATTATACATGGAAGTGACAGAGTGCCAAATCCAACGTTAGGTACTATCAAAATGGTAGAAGAAACACTTTCTAAAATGTCAGAATATCCTACCAAGAATAAACTTTGGAGAGCACTGCCAAGACAAATTCAATATCCATCATTAAAAGTAATTCTAGAATACCTTGCAGAATCAAACAAGGTTGTTTTTGACAAAAATAATAAGATAGTGTGGTTATTTTCTGAAAATCAGAAACTTCGACAACTTAAGGAATCCAGCAAGTCTGTTTTTGCTCAATAACCAAATCGTTTTTCATATTCTACATGTGTTTTGAATCCTTCCAAAATATAGACAACAAGACCATTAGATTCTGGCACAATGGCATAAACCATTCTTCCACCATCACTTAAATCATATCTCCATGCATTGTTAACCCCGTACTTTTGAGTGTAGCAACCGATCAGAGGTTTTGCAATGTTGTCACCTTTAGTGCAGTCTTCTAATAAAAGCGGAAAAGACTCACTCACGTCTTTTTTTAATCTGCTATTCTCTGGCAGAGAATTGAAAAATTTATCAAATTCAGTTGTTTTCCTAACATCTATAGCAGATCTTGGTTTATGCATAGAAAATCCAACAACTACTTATAGATAAAGAAAATCCTTTCGTAAGAAGCTGTTTCAACTCTACATGTTAGGCATCTTTGTATTATTTTGATCCTCTACTGGCATTTTGTATTAAGGTAATCCATTTGTTATCGCCTTCTACCTAGCATTGATAGCATGTCAGGTGTCCATGCAATAGTACACACTGCAAACTATGGAATTGAAATATGACGCTAACGCATGTTTTACTATGAATATACAAACATCCAGCAGGGCAAAATCGATTAGCATGCTGTGTGGTGTCTTTGGCATAGTATCCATGGCAGCTATAGCGCCGTATGTTGCTGCTTATGGAGTGAATTACGCCTATGCACAATCCGCCAATCCCTGTGTAAATAATCCAAATCCATGTACCTATGGAATAAAATATACTGGCTCAGACAATCCCTACGGTCCAATGCAAGGCATAGCATGGGGAGTCGGGATTGGAATAGCAGGACTGTTGGCCGGTGTTGGAGTCTTTACAACAATAAAACGCACGCATTAATTTTTTTTCTTTTTTTTGGTTTTAACACGGGTCCAATGCTAAATGTATTTGGGTTTTCTCTTGCCTGAAATTTTAAAAAATGGTTCCGGTTCACATGTATTTCCATTCTCTCCTTGATGGTGAAATAACACGAGTATATCCCTCATAATCTTTTACAAACTTTTTCTCCAGTTCAATAAAATATGAAGATGGGATAATTCTACCATTGTTAAATGCTACAGGCAACTTTATGTGTAGAAGAACTTTTTGAACAAAGCTCAAGTTTAATCTAATTTCTGGTATGGAACCTTGGCATCATGAACCTTATTCACACAAATATCATTTTGGTCAATTATATATTTTTTATAAAAAAAACATGGTTTCCGCTTTACAGACTTGTTCTTTTACATCTTGGAAACCTCAATTGCCATTTTTTACAAGTAGCTTTGCAATTTCCATCACTTGCCTACTGTGTTCCTTTCTTGCGGACTACAAATACCTCAATGCTTACAACTAAGGTAACGATTATGATTTTGGCGGGTATTTTTCAAGGCAAGTAAAGGTCAACATGACACATGCGGTAATGGTAAACCCTGTCTTACAGGACACAACCTTTAGGCAGATCTATGTGAGTTTGATAAAATTAAAAAATTTAGATTCAAAATGCAAGCCTAAAGCAAGAAATATCCATAAATATCTTGAACACGATTTTATAAGAAAGGGTCGTAGATGAAAGAAAGATGTAATTTCTGTAAAAAGACATTAGGCTCGTGTACATGTGAAGAAAACATATTGGGAGATTATCATAACAAGTCAAAAGATAGAGATGATCCATTTGGTTGATTCAAAAATAATGAATGAATTTACTAATCTGGAATAATTCACATCAACTAATAGAAATTAATGGTAATTAGTCAATTAATTCATGGAAAATGTAATAAGATTTTTCCTTATCCCTTAAGATCAAGTTCTCTTTTCAAATTCACTATCCGGTTTCTAATTGTTACAGTTGTTACGCCAGCTGCATGTGCTATCTTGGCTTGTTTTATTTTTTCATGATTCATGATACAAGACAGATAAAGTACAGAAGCTGCCAATCCCATTGGATTTTTTCCAGCAGAGATCTCCTTTTGCTTGACCATTGATAGTATCTCCAAAGCATCTCTTCTAGTCTTTTCGCTTATGCCTGCCTCATTTGCTATCCTCGTAACAAATTCAGACGAATCAAACGAAGGTTGTCGTAGTTCTAGATTTCTAACCAAGACCATATAGGCTCTAACAAGATGCCCTCTTTTTACGTTACCACTTACTGCAATGTCTTTTAATGTCCTTGGAGTATCTGATACCCTGCAGGCTGCATAAAGGGAGGCGCATATGATGCCCGGTATTCCCCTGCTCTTTGTCAACTTCATCTCCAATGCTTTTCTGAAAATGTATGCAGCCTCCTCAATTACAATATCAGGTATTGCAAGTTTTGTTTTCATGGAATATAATATGTTGAATGCCGCGACCAAGCTACGATCCCTTGAGGTAGATTTGCTGCGGCTATCCCACTTTCTGAGACGATCAAAGATATGCTTAACATCAGATGAGAGAGGATTTCCCGAGGCATCAGTGTTGGAAAAATCAATGTTGGTAGACAGTCCCATATCATGAATTGCAAGTGAGTATTCTGGTCCAGCCCTGCTCTTGGCATAAAGTTCTTTCATGTCAAATGCACGCGACTGGGAACTAGAGTACTCGTCTTTTTCAATCAATACAAGACCGCAAGCACCGCATACCACCTCGCCTGATAGTGAATCAGTTAACAAAGGTCCCTTGGTGCACTGGGGCTTCTTACAATTTTCAAAGATTTCTTCTGACGTATGTTGTATGATGGAATAGTAAGGCCACAAGTTTTAATTATGGATTATGCACCGATTCAGAGTATTATATCGACGTAGGTCAAGCTAACAGGTAATTCTAATTTTGTAGAACCAAGATTTGGCATACAATTCAGACCTTCCTTTGAACTGTATTCATAGTTTGGATTTCGTGTCTATTAACACTTGGTCTATTTAGAAGAATCCTGCATAGTCATCGATATAAGGTTGGATGCAAAAGTTATGTATGATTGATACAAGAATCTTCAAAGAGACTGGTCAGACGTTTCTTTGGTAACAATGCAGAATCATATGAAAAAGTAGTGAGCCTGACAACTTTTGGAAGAGACGCATATTGGAAAGATGAGATCATAAAAAGAATCAAAGAATGCAATTCAGTACTTGATCTTGCTTGTGGCACGGGAATATTGACATTTAAGATAGCTGAGAAATTTCCCGAGTCAAAGATAACTGGCGTTGACATTACCAAAAGATATCTTGAGATTGCAAAGCGCAAGCTAAATCCTCATCATAAGATCTCCTTTCTGCTTGATGACGCAGAAAATCTAAGTCTTGATACAAAATTTGACTGTATAACCTCATCTTACATTCCAAAATATTGCAACCCGTACATTCTAATAGAACGATGTCTCTACCACCTAAATCCACACGGTAGAATAATTTTGCATGATTTTACTTATCCTAAAAGCAAACCCATCAGATTGTTATGGAATCTTTATTTTGCCATCTTACAAATGGTTGGGGTTTTTGTGCCAGGCTGGAAGGATGTATTCAAAGATCTCCCAAAACTAATTAGGTCAGAAAACTGGGTTGATAAATGCAAAGGCATCATGGAAAGAAACGGAATGATTGTAGAGGCCAGATACCTCACCATGGATTGTTCAGCCATCCTTACAGGCACGAAGAAAGTCTAATCTTATCTCTTCTGATACATGGAACCAGACTAAATCATTGCACAAGATCTCGTATTCCCTTGTAACTGTACTTGCAACTGGGTCCAAGGTGACTGATGTGGTCCTTCTTTGCGCAACTATCTCGTTACTTCGTAATATCCTGCCCATGCTTTCTCTTTTTTGTAAAATGGCAGTCATTACAGATGTTGGTATATTTTTTGAGTCAAATTTTACATTGGCACGAAGAATTGGAAATTTGTCATGACCTATCACAATCTTTCTTAGGTATTTTGTGCCTGATATCGAATTTTGCTCAACGACTTTGAGATAAACTGGCTTTTTGATTATTTCAGATATTGTTTGTTCGACATACCCTACTGGAGCATCCAGAACTCTCTTTCCTATCTGCTCTATCTCAGCTTCCATGATAATATATCTAGTTCATTTCAGTTAAGCGTATCTTAAAACAAAATATGATATTGTAGAGGCAATAACTCCAATACTGACCAATTTCAAAATAATTTCTTCTCTATGTGCATCTTGAACATCTCTAAGCTCACGCATTTGCCTCTTGTATTTTTTTGATGTTTTTATAAGAATAAAGCTTAGTAGGGCAGCTATGCCTGATAATGCAAACGCCTGTAGTGATATAGTATTTGTCTCAATAGCAGAACCTGCAAAGACGGGAAGCATTCCCCATGATATCACAAAGATTACATCGTTGTGAAGCTTACCCTTGAATAATTCCAGATTATACGCAAAAAGAAAGAACATTTCTGCAATTCCTATTGGAAATAAGAGCGGTGAATCAAGAAATGCGTAGTATAGGCCAATAGCAAATGCGACAGATAACGATGAGAGGGAAACCATCAAGATCTTCTTTTTTGATAAAACGCCCCAAGGTTTGTTTTTGCTACCTAGGGCGTCAAGACAGTGCGCTGTTATTCCAAGAGCAAGAAAATACAGAACGCATATCGCAACAAGCCTTTCTGCCGAAAAGTTAGTTGCAAATGAACCCCACGCTGCAAAGGAAACAACCATCCCAGTATATGGCAGAAAGAGGATACCGCAGCAAAGCCTGAAGTTTCTTGGCCCGAACTGTGGAACAAACCATTCAGAAAACCTATCCTTTTGCAATGTAACTTTATGAATTGAACAATAGCCTAATAATCAGATCCTTTACAGCGTTGTATAAGATATGATAGTTATCACCTTGTAAAAAATATACACGTTAGTGATAGATAGGTCGTAGTTATATTGATCCTCTGCATATAATATGTACAGAAATGGCAATAGACCCTGTTTGCGGCATGGAAGTGGACAAGAGAGAAACAAGTTTGAAATCAATCACAGGCGGAAGGGAAATTTACTTTTGTTGTTCAAATTGCAAGTCGCAGTTTGATGAAAACCCGTCTCAGTTTCTGTTCGATTATAGTTAGTAAAAATCCTCTCTTTTTACAAGTTCATCATTGAAAAATCTATATTCTTCCTATTTGCTTCGCATGATTCCAGTCTTTCGAATATTTGTCTGCAAGCTTAATCGATTCAGGCAACCATTCACCGTCTTTTATCAGTGAGTATACCAATTTTGTCGCTGTCTTTAAGCTAATTTTATTTCCAACACTTACAAAGATCTTTTTGCCTTTTTTCTTCTCAATTATCTTTGCAAGTATTTTGCCATCAAACTCCACCGAGTTTTTCCTCATCTTACCGCAAAGTAGGCTCTTTGCTACTCCAATTGTAGGCTTGTCAATGACAATTCCAATGTAGCAAGCAAGTCCACACTTTCTTGGATGTAATTGACCATTTCCATCAACCAGCAGAACATCAAATTTGTTATCAAGTAGCTTCAAGGCAGACATTATGGGACCTGACTCTCGCAACATCATCAAACCAGGAACATAAGGAGCCTCTATTTTGGTCATCGATGTAACATGTTCCAGCACGTCTAATGTTTTTGAGTCCATTATGACGGCTGAGGAATTTGCCATCTTATCCTTATAGGATACGTCAACGGTACAAACTGTTCTAATATTTTTGAGACAGTCTTTTGTGATTACTTGAAGAGAAGTTTTTCTTGAAGTTTTACAGCATCGGTGTAACGCGACATCTGTTACTTTTCTTGGTCAATCGACCCGCCTTGCCCTTGAATGGCAGCAAATGTTGAGGTACTTGTAACTGGCGTTACATTTCGAATGCTGGTTATTGTTGCATAAAGGTCGATGTACTTTTTAGCTGAAACCTTGATGAAGATATCGTATCTTCCCACGATTCCATTTACTTCAACAACATTTGGCAAATTCTTGATTTTAGATATGGTCTCCCTTTCTTGGCCCGGAATACAAGTTGCAAAAATGTATGCGATCATAAGTAATATAGAAGAAAATGCAATAAAAACAGTTTCATGATCATAACATCTGACCTTATATGACAATGAAATGATAATTCAGTATGATCATGAAATGTGAAGGCAAGCAATCTGAAACCCTCAAAGGGATTTTTAAGGAAACTGAGAATAATTAATCAGAGACAGATCAGGATTGAATGCGTTGTGACAGCCTTACTGGACAGTACCGAGCTTTGAGCCAGTCTGAAGCAGAATTCTCATGACAAGAAGAGAAATTTTCATCGCTTGATTATACTACCGAATCAGGCTGTAGCATGACACCTTACCGCCTGTAAACGGCCAGAACGAGTCTATAGTGCCAGATATCTATTGATACCGCAGTAGATCCCTATCCCCCCACTCAACCATGCCTAGATTAACTGTACAATTCAGACTTGGGTGATCCTAATCATTGCTAGAGATAGGCCTTGTAGACCATCAATAAATCAACTCAAATTTAGATGCGGTGACCCTGAAGATTATTCAGAGTCACCACAGAATGTTTTCCAATTCGTGAACCGGGGATCTTTTTTCTGTTGAATACAATATGTCACCGTCCTAGTTAAAACTTCATTTGGGATTGTGGTCGTGCACAGAATTTGAGATCATAGAATAAATTTTCACCGTTAAACTAAGATACAAGTTACACGATTCCAAGATGTGATGGATGTAGTTACCAATATTTCGTAAAGAAACAGGTTGGTTTTGCCAAGGATCATGTGATCCATTCAAATACACTCATGAAGAATGTATCAAAAATTATTTTCTAAAGAGAGATTACAAAATAAGGCCGTAACGGATTAAATGTCAAATTGTATCTATCCTTTCTGATATAAAAAATTCGCTTCCATGTTTAAATCACTGAATTTTTAGCGGTATAGAACCTGTGCCCCATGGTTCTTTTACAAAGAAAGAATAATTCTTTGTAGTGTCAATTACATCGTAAAAAGTCCAATCCACAAATTTTGGCGTATTTGGTATCAATGTAAGACTACCATAGACTAGTGTGTTAGTTGCATATGGAATCTCTTTTTCTCCATCACTTAGGGCATAATTACAAGAATCCTGGCTTGGGCATGACATTGTTATTTCTTGACCAATATTGTCGTTGACTACAAAATGAATAGTCAGTATAGATTTGCCATCATCGGCTGGCAGTAGCTCACTGCCTACATAATAAAATGTGATAGGGCCTATAACATATGGAGTAGATGACGCAATTGAGCTTTTGATTTTGGTGTCATATTCAATTTGTTGCAAACATGTTTCTTTGTCTGCTGGTGTCGTAAAATTATCACACTGCGACTCTGGATTATTTGTCGTAGAATTTTGTCCAGGGCTTATGTAGATTATACCTGAATTGATTAGATACTGGATTCCTGTCACAAACTCACTATCAGAGATTGTTCCATTTGCCCACCACCCAGCATTATTTTTTACCCAAATTGGTATCGTGTTTTCTTTTGTAATTGTTGAGTTTACAGGTGGTACCATCATTATATTGTTTTGTATAAGATATTGAATACCTTTTATAAAATCAGAATCAGCGATTTTTCCTTCAGACCACCATTTCGCGTTATTTTTAATCCAGGAAGGAATATGTATTTGTTGACCGCTGACAGTATCTAATGCTCCAACTAGCATAACCACGCAAATTACAACAGCAAAAAAATGTTTGATAGTGTTTTTCAATATTATTAGTATGTTTTATCTTAAAAATTAAGTTGTCTAGTCTATATTAACTAGTTTTTTGTCAGGTTCCGGCATCAGTCAAGTCATGATATCTTTGGTTTGAATCCTGCAAAACTTTTTGCTAGTTCTGATTCATGTATTGATCAACATGAAACATATGGAGAATTTCCCACAACCTGGTTTCCCAAGATTGTTCCTCTACACATCACAATTGTACCAGGATTAGAGATTGAGCCGAGGTTTGAGATAGTTGCAGAGTTGTAAATGACATTGTGGTTAGTCATCACACCGCTACGATTATTTGCAATCACACCTGAATTGGTGATGGCTCCTGCATTTGTAAAGTTGAAACTGTTTTGTATCATTCCCCAGTTGTAGATGTCAGCTGCATTTAGGATGAATCCATCCGAGATGAGTTTTGCATGATTTGATATTATACCATGATTTGATATTGTGCCTAAATTGGAGATAGTACCATTAGAAATGGATGTAATAGTTCCGGCTTGGTTGTTGATTATAACACCTGTATGGTTTTGGGTGATATTTCCATCGTTTGAGAATGTACCAGAGTTGAAGATTGTACCTCCATTGAGGAAGGGAACAGAGTTGAAGATTGTACCTCCATTTGATATTGTTCCATAGTTATCAAACGTTTTCCCATTGTTAGATATAATGCCTGCATTAGTGATATCTCCCTTATTGTAGATGTCTCCGCCAGAGTTGAAGAGAACGCCACCGTTGGTAATGGTACCATCATTGACAAGTGTTATGCCAGGCAAAACAATCACTGTCTCTCCACGAAAAACAACCATTGATGTTACGATACATGTATTAGCATCGGAGGTGTTCCATGCACCTCCTATTCTCTGACAAGAATACTGTCCATATATCACACCACTGATAGCAAACGAGGGCTGGACTCCTGTAAATACTATAACGATTGAAAATATTAAAACCGGTAAACATGCATAACGCATGATATGATATTTGTGTCCTAGAACATTAAGTGTTGTTTGTGAATTTTTTGAAAGCATGATTAATTTAGCTGACCATAGAGTAGAGCCTACTGTGCATCAATTCCTGTAACATGTTGACCTGATGTGCACCGTTTCACAAACCAAATGCTATAAAAATACCGGTCTACACAGAATCAGGACTTTCGAGTTTGAGTACTGTAACACTAGGCTACTGATCTGGAATAATTCACATCAACTAATAGAAATTAGTGGTAATTAGTGAAACGTAATTTTCGAACTGACAGCTAGTCCGATAATATAGAATAATCTGCAAAAATTATTCCCAGCCTTTGTAATATCACTAGAATAATTCCTACTATTCCTACAACCAGAAGCACGGCAAATACATTATGCTGTTCTAGACTAATTTGGAACGTTCTATAACCAAATGGTCTAACAACAAGAATTAGCATGCACGCAAGTATACCAAGAAGAATAATCACATACCTGAGGTTGTGTGAATTGTTGGTTGAATGCTCTTGAGAGTTTTCTGACATACATTCTTGATAGGTAGACAGATTAAAAAATCTTGCACTAGTAAACTAGTGTGAGAGTTCCTGTCTTGTTTTGATGTATTAGTCTTTCAGACTTCAAAAAGGTAAACATTTACAAAATTCAGAATAATGATTGATGTGTTTCGTAACAGGCTGTGTCGTTATGATGGAATAAGTGACATTATCTGTGGGTTGACAAACTTGAGGATGGAGTAACGTAACATGATTGTGGTGCCGTAGAAAAAATCAGATCAGTTCGGTGAAAATGTGTGTATTTTGTTTGTAATTACACAAGAGGTCCTTCCATCCGAGATTAAATCCTGTCGAGGAATTCTTCTGTTGTGATTCCCGCTTGGTCCAACATGGATCTCAAAGTGGAAGGTTTTATTGGATCATGTCTTGGAACAGGAAACGGTGTTTCCAAAAGAATTTTTTAGAATCATATGACTACACGATGTCTTGACAGTTTTAATAAGGGAGAAGATGAAAAACATATCATGCAGATCAGGTGTGCTGACTGTCTGGGTATACCTAAGGAATGTAGCAAGAGGCCTTTAGAAAGTGACGTCATATGATAAATTTAACACGTGTTAAATTTGTATATCCTACAAGATTAGTCTTCTCAAACAAGAGATACGTTGTTCTTGGAATACTTGTAGCTGCATCATTTTGGGTAGTCTTGAACATTCTTGACCAGATTATCTTCTTGTCACCTATAGTGACATTTTATCTGCCTTCATATTCGATTACTGGTTTTGTGATATCAAACATCACATCTGGACTTGTTGGATTTGTTGTACCAATGAACATCCATGTACTAAGGCAGACAAGATTGAAGCTTGGAACATCAGTTGTTTCTGGCTCTGTTGGCGGAGTGATTCCTAGTGTGTGTGCCAGTTGCAGCTCAATAGGGCTCTTTCTTGCAAGCACTTTTGGAACAGCGGGGGCAACCGCATCTGCATTTCTGACAAACTACGACACTCCATTACGTCTTGTTGCAATCGGAGTGCTTGTCTATGCATATTATTCTGTAAACCGAAAGTTGGCTTTTTCATGTGTGTTACCGTCTGAAAAATAACGACTCTCCTGAACTACAAAAAAACTATTTTTGGTCTAGTGCGCAGCTTCCCATCCGTGACTTTCGTATAGCTTTTGCCATCATGTATGGAGTCACCAACAGAGCTGGAATTGATATGGCCATAAAAATACTTTGAAGTTGAAGTTCATATGATGTAAGAAATATCGCGGTTGCAGTCGTTGTAGCCGTAATCCCCACGTTAGTGAGCAAAAAGAAAATCGTTCCAGCACATGTAGGACACCCGACAAAACAACCTGTAGCTGCTCCAAGGATTCCCAATCCTTTGCTTTTTTTTGCGATTGAAAATGCCTGTGCCATCATTGTAAAGTTCAGACCCACCAAGGAGGAGACTGTCACCCACAATACCAGATTGAGTGGAATCAATTGAAAGCCCCAGTGCTCTGTGAAAGTGGCAAGAATCATTGGCATCTGTCCTGGAAGGTCACAGCATGGAGATAACTCTGCCATTGGAACTGGAAGGCCGTAATTGGTAAAGTTCAGCTCTGGCTTGTAAAGTATTATGCCTGAGCCAAATGCAAAAAACAGGCCGTATCCAATAGCGCTGATGATGAAGATCTGCCTTGATTTCCTGCTGTTAACCACGCCTGAAATTATCGAGGAAATAGAATCGTCGGCATTTCTTGCCTTTGCCTTGTAAAACCTGTAGAGGCCCAAACTGATTGCTCCAAATGAAAGCAGGAGAATAACATATGTTGCAACTGCCAATCGTTGCAATGGAGGCATCGCGGCAGGTGTGACGATCGTGCTCTGGTTGTTCCAGTATGCTAGAAACGAGACTGTCATTGCCACAAATCCTACTACTATCAATGCCTTCGAAGAGCGATTGATTTTTGTTTGTTGTTCTTCCAACGTCTAAAATCTTCCTAGCTTACATTAAATCGTATCCCTGTTTTCCCATATTTGCTGAGAACCATTATTTGGGGAAATTACGAGATGAATCCCTTGGGAATTAATCAAAAGAGCAGACGATGCCTTACGTGTATTACATAACATCTCTCTTAGAGACCAGCCGGGAACTGATAGAAAGATGGCTATGTTACTGTAGAATGAGAATCATGATATAAAATATCAAGAGCTGCTCAATTTTGATGGTTAGAGCAAATGAGTAAAAGATCTTCGCCAAAGGCAATGGCAGCAATACTTGCAGTAGTTGTTTCTGCCTCTTTATTTCTGTCATACTATTACGTTTCTGAAATTGTCCCGCAAAAAACCGCCATTGTTACAGAGAATAAAACAAGCAATACGGCCCATCTACATGGAGTGTCTGAAAACATGGAGGCATCTTCGTTTAAGAGTACATACATCACCGAGTATTCACTACCCAATGACACGTCACCTAATGCAATTTTAGTTGACAATAACGGCATGGTGTGGACTGCTGGTTCAGGATCTGATATGCTGCTTGAGCTTGATCCAAAAAGTGCAGATCTTACGTTGTATCAAATACCGGAAAAAACCGACATGGGTGACAGAATGTCCTGGTCAATGGTCGAGGATAAAGATAATTCCATATGGTTCTCTCAGTTTGGTTCTGACCCTCTCTGGAGATTTGACCCTCAAACAGCCAAGTTTGAGCTTTTTCATACTAGCGACACGCCTTTCCAGATGAAAGTTGACAACCAGACAGGCGACATATGGTTTACAACCCTTTCTGGTAATACTGTTGGGGTTGTACAGAAGATTAGTAATAATACGGCAACAGGTGGCTACAAGATAAGTGAGTTTTCAGTAGGAAATGATACCTATCCTAGCGGTTTAACTCTGAGGGGAAATTCTGTATGGATAACTGAGCTTGAGAAAGGCAAGGTGGCAAAGTTTGATGTACTCCGCAATAGTGATGGCTTGGTTACGGGCATCAAAAAAGCATTAGAAATTCCTCCCGCAGAAAACAAAGATCAATTTTCCATCCCTACGGATCTTTTGTTTTCAAGTAATGATACGCTTTGGGTTACCGAACATGGTACAAGCACAGTAACAAAATACAAAATAAACTCTGGAGAGTTTACTAGATTTGCAACCTCCCAAAACAGATACGGGGTTGCCTCACTGCCTTTTTGGTTAAGGAAGAGCTTGGATGATCAAGGGATCTGGTTTGATGAACACGAAGGAGGCAATGTAGCTTTTTTTAATATCAAAAATGAGACTCTGACCGAGTTTAAGCTACCAGATAATTCAAAAGATGTCACATACATGTTAAACCTTGCAACTGATCCTCACAATACCTGCAAGGCATGGTTCTCAGAGTGGAACGCAGATAAAATTGGAATGGTAAACAGATGTCTTCTCGTGCCATTTGAGATTCGCTCAGATCTTCACAGTGTAGTGCTCAGCAGTGAATCTCATCAAAAAATAGATGTTGGAGTCTTGGCAAGACAGGCAGTACCGATAGGTTCCAATTATACGACAGTCATTCTTAATGCATCAAGCTCTATGGAACCAGCTGCAGGATTTGTAAACATGTCTGCAACATTTGAGAACGGAAATACATTTGATTTGACTCAAGTCGGCAAGCAACAACATTTTAAGCTCTTACTTGAGGACCACTCTGCTCCTCCTGGAAATTATACTCTTGGAATTAGCGCCTCTGATGGAATAGTGACCAGAACTATTTTTCTTGGTTTGATTGTAAATCCTTGAGGCTTGGTTTGTTGTGTAAAGTTTTGATCTCAGTGGAGATCCTTACACCTAGTAATAAAATTTGAAAATACAAATCTTACAAGATTTGCCCTCTAGTTATCGTGGGTCTAACAGGGCCCAAATCTTGATGGGTACATTGTTCAGAACTTATTTTTGACATCCATTTTGGAGTGAACACAACTAACGATAACATCGTTCCGATTCCTTAATCGAGTAATCATTGGCACTCATGTCACGCCTGCTCATTAGACCGTTCTCATCAAATTCCCAGTGTTCATTGCCATGAGTACGCATCCACTGACCGGTGTCTGCGTCTTGCCATTCATATTCAAAACGTACCGATATACGATTATCTGTATAGCACCATAGTTCTTTCATTAGTTTATAGTCAAGCTCCTTGGCCCACTTGCGTTTGAGAAATTCAATTATTGCATTGCGGCCTTTGAAGAATTCTGTACGATTTCTCCATTGAGAATCTACAGTGTATGCCTTTGCCACAAGTTCTGGGTTCCTAGTGTTCCAAGCATCTTGGGCTGCTTTTACTTTGGCTCGTGCAGTTTCTTCATTGAAAGGAGGCTTTAGATTGGTACTCATTACAACACCCATAGTGGAGGTTCCATGCTCATCATAAAGTCATAAACAATTATTTCAAGGTTCTTTTAGTTTATTAAAAAGAGAGACAGGCAATGAGATTCATCTTTGATAATTCGATATACGGGCAAAGCCTCAGGGATCCAGAAACAAATAGGCCTGAAATAACCAATATTATTATTGTGACCGTTATTGCTTAGAAAATATTTTTCATGTCTATTTTTCTAATAGATGTCTTCAAACGTTTCGTGCCGCGCTGGGACAAGTTTCTGACTACCTTGCTTCCCAAATTATCAAAAATCTTTGAGAGATCCCATCCCATCTCGTTATAATTGTATGTCTTGTATGGAGTTATGATCCTAACACCCACCTCATAATGAGGCCTGTTACTTGCAGGATTGTGTATTGTTTTAATTGATGCCTTTGCGGATTCCACATCTGGATACACTTTTCGAAGAGTCCGGATTATTTTGTCAAACTTTGTCTTGACAATTTCTGCACTGGAATAATCTTCAGGAAGGCCCACCATATACAGCGGAACATTGCTTGGTATTTTTGATTCAAGAAGATCGACTATATCCTTGTAGGTGATTATTCCGTGGATGTCATCCCATAAGGTAAGCAGGCAACACGATGCATCATTTTTTAACATTGAATCTATTACCAGACTCAGAGGCGCATGGGTGTCAAGATTTGGAATGCGTGAGCTGCCCATATTTCCAATTTCTGACTCGTATTTTTTCATTGATTTTACTCCCCGCAGCCCCATTCCTATCTTCTCTCCAGGCTTTATCACCTGCAAAAGATGCATCGAGGTTAAGACATGTGAAACCTTATTCCCCTTGATTACTGGGAGATGGTCTATTTTTTTAGTAATCATGATTTTTCTTGCAGTTGCAAGAGAATCATCGCTTTTTACTGTAATCAGTCCTGATACAAGTATACGGTTGGCTGGAATCCACTTTAAATTCCGTTTTTGCAAAAGTCCAATTATATCCTGTACATTAATCACTCCGATTATCTGGTCGTTTTCCACTATAGGAACAGAACGCATCCTATAATGTGATAAAAGCGCGGCTGCCTTTTCTACCGTATCGCTTCTAGTCAGTGGTTGGATCTTTCGCAATAGCGGTTTTACCTTCATGTTTTCAACATCTTTTGCAGATAACAGATCTCTTGCACCTATTGTCAGCACGTCTTTTCCGTCCATGCAAAACACATCATAGGAATTCGCATTTACCAAAATGCCAACTACCTTGGATATTGTATAAGTGGGCTCGATGGTGGTTGCTTTTTTTAGGATTTTACCTACCCTGAAATCTCGTACATCTTTTAAATGTGCATAAACAATTTGTGGTGAACTCATTTTTGATTATCTCTTTTTGATTATTCTTCTCAATTATATGTTAGGGTTATAAAAGGCAACTATGATTTTTATCTTTGATAATCAATGATAAAACCAATTTCATTAATTTAGAATAAACATATTCAATTTTTTTACTAATAGGTACTTGGGTTTTCATTTTAATTAAGGTATTTCAATTATCATGTCAAACCTGCGTGGCCTGAGAAGAGTCGAGTCCATAACATCAAGCCTGTTGGTTGCACCAATAGAGGGAAAAGAGATCATCACAAGGGAATGTCTTATGCCTTCACTTTGATAGTCATGGTAGAAGACATGGGTTTTAACTTTGTAGATAGGCCCAACGCCTTTTGAATAAAATCTGCAAATACAAACCCCATTGCCTTGGACCACTTGAGTCCAAAATCGTGTTCGAAAACAAGATTGAGATAACCTTCCTTGTCTGTAAAGGAGCTAAATCTATGATAACAGCCTGCCCACAACGACATTGTCTCAAACAAATACTTGCTCAAGTTTTCCATTGTAACTGGGACATTATTATGTTCAAAAACAATAAGAAACGTGTTGGTACCAGCACTCTCCAGTATTTCTACCATCTTCTTTTCATCCACTGCGTTAACTATCTCTTTCCATACCTTGGCCGGAACAATGAATCCGCGCTGTTCTTCTACATGTCTGTAAAATTGAAGATGTTTTGATAATATCAGGTTGGTCTTTGCGTTAATGCTATGACCGCTTTTTTTCGCTTCATTTTTCAATTGGTCAAGAAGAGATTTGTCCATCGCAACAGTTAGGTTTGCCCTGTGACTATCTTTGAATTCTCCTCTCATAATTTCTACCCGATGATTGTATCATAAGGTACTATAAAACAATAATCAATAAAATTTCATTTTTTGTATTATTACAATATCAGAAGATGATTGGGTAAATTCCATACCTGGATAATTACGTAGAGCCAACATCAAGAAAGTATGGATTTCATGTCATTAGGAAAAATAATTTCAGATGAAAAAGAATCACTGGAATTCTTACGATCAAGATACAACAAAATGCCCTACCATTTTGCAAAAGCAGGCAAATCTACATCAGAGTGGGTATTCTCTGTTGCTGTATCTCCATTTCATTTCCTTGATGTACAGCAGTAACTTGTCAGGACTGATTCTCTGGTATTTCATCACGGCCTATTTGATTTGATATGTTACATGTTAGGGGTAGAATATACATGATCACCTAATTTTTTTAATTTATTTTCTGTGCACTTCTGTGTTCTGATTTTAATTATACCATACAGCCTCTGTATTAGCGTGTATACTCAAAGCCATGTGCCTTTTGAATATATCGACTCTATAGAAAATGGACAACATATAGCTCTTTTCTATGATGAACCCCAGTATGCAAGATTTATAGAATTTCGATTCATAAAAAATGGGCTGTCTGCTGGTCAAACCTGTATTTACGCAACTCAAGAAGACTCAGGTTCAATAGTCCTCAAGATGTTAAGTTTTGGAATTCCGATAAAGTACTTTGAGAAAGGCCAGTTAAAGGTCTATCAAATTCATCACGTGTTAGGCAATAGAGATCAAATGGTGAAAAGTTGTAAGGAATACATAGGCAACATCATGTTAGGTCTTAGTTCTCCATTTAGGCTAGTCTCAAGAATAATGCCCGATGTTAGCACTGAGGATGGAATATCGGTTGAACTGGAACTTGAGCATTTTGTGCATGAAAACTTTGAGGGTTTTGGTGGATCTTTGATTTGTCCATACGAGGTTACAAAAATAGAATCCAGCATGCGTAGCAAATGGTTACAGAATCTTAGAGAAAATCATCACACGGTGATTTATGCGCCTAAGTTTGGACAGGGCGGAGTATTTACAATGGTAAAATGAGTTATGTTGTCATGAAGTTACTGCCATTAGGAAGAGGCATGTGGAGTCACTCGGCATACAATGAATACGGCTAAGAAAAATTTTTCTGTTAAATTTCTTCATAAAATCTCTTGGACTCGGACTAACTGTTGGTTTAAAAACTGTAAGATTTGCACTCACTATGCTCAAGTGTGGATTATGATTTTATTTTAAAAAGAGATGTTTTACGAGAAAATAACATCAGAAAAAGAAAAGTCATCATCAAAATCAAGGTTGGAAGAGGATATTCTGGAACAGGGGTGGTGGGTTGAATTGATACCACATTTTTTCCAAAAGGAAACAACAGGCTAACATGCTTGTATTCTTTTCCTGAGAGGATCTCCGTGGAGGATATGCTTTTAGTAGTATTTTCACCATTCAACATAACACTCAAAGATTGAGATTCATCATATGAAGGTGGCCCCGAAATCATCATGAGTTCTGCCCAGCCGCCTTGAGGAAAAACTCCTTCAACGTTAAAGGAAATGCTATGCGATATTTCGTCATAATGTACGTTTTTTATTTCACCGTCAGAGCCAAGTTCAAATGTTACGGTTTGGTTATTTTCTGCAGGCAGGGTGTAATTCTGTCCAGATTGTCCTGGTACAAAGCAACTGTAATAGCTGACATACTTTGATACTGAGTCGATAGGAACTAGTGTGAACGTGGAAGAGCCGTTTGGCGGTATCTTGGAAATGAAATCGCTTTGAACTACATCAAGTACTTTGGCATGAGCATCCTCTGCTATGGCAAAAACTGTAATTCCATAAGCGCCAAGTGTTGAGGTATTTCGTAAAGTTCCAGTAATTGCATGTGTGTTATGGTCCATGTGAAGGGTGGAATAATCCACCTTGAGGAATTCATCTGGCCTTGCAAGCGTTACCTGTGAATCTACCCTCATTTCGGACAGATCTGGTTGGTAATCAGATGGTAGTTTAATTTTAAAGGGCATTGCCATGCCGTGTCCAACTATTCCAATATATTTGCCATACTGAGATTGTGCAGTTGAATTACCAAAGTAAACAGTTGATTCAATGTTATTGTTAGGATCATTATTTTGTACTTCTCCTATGACATATTTTTTTCCGTCATTGTCTGTTACTGTCTGTTTGAAATTCAAAACTCCCGGATTATATGCAAAAGATGGTTGGAAAAACAGATTTACCAATACCACTGATAACACCGCAAAAATAGTCATGTAAAATAGAGATTTGTTTCTAGTTTTTGCTCCAGTATTATCATTTAATTTAAAATGCAAGTTGTGTTACTAATTTAAAAATAAGAGAGAGAGGGATTTATTGATTTGTTTAACTTGTTGGATCTGTAGCTGACGGTACCTGCAGGTTGCAACTGTCTGCTGTGTCACTGGTGTTTATAGTCCACTTACCACTGGTATATTGTACGCAGTTTGAGTTAAGTGGAGTTCCCATTGTGTAGGGTGTGGTTGGCTGAGAGATACTCTGTGAACCTGTTGGAGGTACGGCATTAGATGGGTTTGGTGTTGCCGTGTTTGAATCCACTATTATTGGTGCAAACTGTCCTTTGAACAGAGGAGAATAATTGTGGTTTACTATGACATACAGCCCAGGTTGATCAAACTTTACATCAACTATTGCAGTATTTGATCCTCCTAGGTTTATTGTCTGTACACCTTTCTCGATTACACCACCCTGGTCTACTCTGTTAAGCTGCTGTCCTACTATGTGGAAGTTCAACAGTTCATCTCCTACATTTAGTAAGAAGAATCTCACATGATCACCTACGTTAAAGTGCAGTGGTATCGCTCCAGTGGTCTTTGTTATAACTGGGTCATAACCAAATGGAATTCCGTTGATGTAGGTAAATGTTGCATTGTGGTTGAACATGGCCTGTCTGTTATAATCACCTGTGTTTGTCAGGTAATATTCAGAAAAGTCAAGTGTGACCTCTTTTGCATTTGGTGATACTTGTTCTGTTGTCAGCGTATCTGGTCCATTACTGTTAGATGGAACCGTAAGATCATATCCTTGGTATCCGTTTATTGGATCAACTATTACCATACCTTGCATTCCACGAAACACGTGTTCGTCAAGATCTACTACATTTCCTTCACAGTGATACTCAAATGCACCTGCCTGTGTTGCTACAAATGTGTAGGACTTGCTAGTGCCTGGAGTAGTTGGAAGGAAGTTTGCCGCAGTTACTATTGACGCGTGATTATCAATGCTGTGGTTGTCAGTACTTGATTGTGGGTTTATTATAGTTGCATTGACAATGTCTCCCTGCGTTACTCGGATTGTTGGACCCGGAATAGTTCCATTAAACGTGTATGCGATTACCTGGCCTGGTGCTCCGAGACTTGATGGTAGCTTTATTGTCTTTTCAATTGCCACCAGAGTCATGTGCACAACATGCGCGCCATGTGCTTCATCCTCTTGCGCCTGAGCAAGTTGTATTGGAGCAAAGCCGCCTGGCATGTTAAGCTGCAAATTAGCATCAGATATAGAAGGGATTGAGACGGTTGGCTTGACAGTCTGTGCAGTTGCAGTAATGTTTGTGTTTGTCATTAATACAAATGCCATTACAAGTATACCAGCAACTGCAGCTGCTGAAATTGTAATTGTTTTTCTGTTTTTAAAAGTCATTGTCTCCAAGTTTGGAGATATATCATATAAACATCATGAATGCCATAATATAATTTATGGAATTATTTTACAAAATGTGCGATATATGATGATTTTCAATTGTATGTTAATAAAGAAGAAAAATTTCTTATACCATACAACTTCACTTAACTACAAAACTCCTATCAAATTTTTATTTTATTATTTACATTGAGTTTTCCTGGTGTTCTGACCAATGCCTTACTTTACTGTCTGTGTTAGTGCAGATATTCCGGAAGAAAGAACCAAGTACTACAAATACAATCAAGAGTTCTTGCGAGGATGTTTCTGGTTTGATTAAAAATTTTCTTGAGATATCAATACAATGTGATGTTATGAACAACGCAGTAAAGATAAAGTTACTTGGAAACCTGCAAAATTATCTCTTACCAATAAACTTTAGACAGTACACTGGCAAGATAGGGTCAAACATACAACTTGTTGCATCAGAAAAGATTGAGATTGGTACCAGAACTTTTATTTCAAATATCCTAATTCCTCAAGTTTTTTGATTATGATTTGAAGGTGTTGCTCTGGCGTGCTCTTTTCAGCATCCAAAATTATCTCGGGGTTTTGCGGCAATAAGACAAAAAGGAAGCCATGTCACCCTTACCAATGGTGCAATATACGTCACGGTTCCATTGAAAGGAGATTCGTGTAGGATTGCTCGGAGTTATCCCTAAGAGATTGTGGCATCTCAAGGGAACGGTTTCTCAAAGTTTAACATGATTTGATTATTCATTTGTAAACTTTTTTCCTGTGCTCAAACCTTAGAAGATATAGAACTGTTCCCTGATACGCATAGATGAGTCTGTAGGGTTTTACATATACAGTCCTTTCACCTTTCAAGTCATATCTTAGCGGCTTTCCCAATTCAGGCGATTCCACTATGTTTTGTATCTGTTTTTGCAGTTTTTCTTTTATTTTATTATCTTTGATTTTTGTAACTTCGTTTTTGAACTTGTCAGACCATATTATTTGGGTAATTACCATTTGGCAAATTCCATAAAGAATTTTGATGTCTTGGCTTTTCCACCCTTGCCACTTTCTATTTCACGCCATGCCTCATGGATAGACTTGAGTGTTTTAATATCGTCCTGGCTCAATCCTTGGTCTACCTTTTTTAAAACGATCAAGCCCTTTTTTTCTGTTATCACAAACACGTTTCCATCCTTTATGTCAAGTTTTTTTCTTACCTTGTTGGGTATAACTATCTGTCCCCTACTGCTGACTGTGGTGAACATGGTTTCATTTGACATGATGTAAGATTATCTTACTTTATATTAAATGTGTTTGCCGTAGACATTATCCTCACAACCAGTGCTTGTTTGCATTGATGTATGTCTTCATGAACCACCGCAAAAACGGCATCTCGTCATTTGCTAGATTGGATTTTTCAAGCGCCTTGTAGTAGCGGTGCCGCTGTGCATACTCTATGTTTAACATCGGATACTTGCCTTCATCGAGAATGCAGTTCATCATCAGCCTTCCAATCCTGCCATTACCATCACCAAACGGGTGAATTGATTCGAATTTAAGATGTGTTACAGCTGCAAGCTCGACTGGATTTATCTTGGATTTTATTCTGTGATACCATAAGAAAAAATCCTGTACAAGCGAATATACCTCGTCGCCTGTTGGGAACTTTGTCTTGCTGCCGCGCACGTATACATCATAGTCTCTTAGCTGCCCTGCTAGGTCCATCTTTGTCTTGTTAAACATTTTTGTGTGCCAGTATCGTATGGTGTCAAGCGAGATTGGTCTTGTGTGGTTGAGCATCTCAAAGAAGACTTGTTCTGCAAGCTCAGCCTCTACCATGTCTGATCTTGGTTTGTTTGAAGGCGTGATTCCATCACGGAGAAGATTCTCGGTATCAAGCCTTGTCAGACTAGAGCCCTCTATTTTTTGGGTGTTATACGTAAATGAGACTGCAAAGTCTTTGAGTTCTTGTTCTGCAACAGACTTGGGCATTTTTTTCTTGTTCTGGACAAACCTTTTCTGGATTTGTTCCAGTCGTGGGTACCATCCTTCTCTGTAAAATTCCATCAAGAATACCTTTTTTTGTTCTTTGATGTCTTGTGGAATCTTCTTGCCTAGATACTTGCGTTTTATTCTGGTGTTGTCGTGATGCGTTAGGTAGTAATAGATCCGATCGCCTACCTTTTGCCTTATGACACTAACCATGAATTGTATATTATCCTGTTTAATTTATAATTTTGCGAATTTATAATAAAAGGGTAATATTCATTTCTAGAATTAGTCATACATAAAACCTCTTTCTAGATCTTTCAAAGATTCTAAGACTCTTCTCTTTGCTTCTTGGTCTAATTCCTCTATCTTAGGGCATTTGATGAAAACCGGTGGTGCCTACCACGCTACTAGACGAGTTTTGGGGTGACCAGAGAGACTTGGCAAACGTCTTAATTAATGCAACCATGTATGACTCACAAGGAATAGCGTACACAAGTTTAGCGGAATTACAAATCAGTTTGGATGGTTTGAGGGTTCGATATTGATGGACGACGAAACGCCTGATCAGGTGTATCATGTGGTCTTTAATGCCACTTTTCCTCACATGACAAATACCACAAAGATATTTTCATTTGAGCTGATAGATTCTAGGAAAGTTGGAAACGATGAGTAAAGAGAACATCAAGATTAAACTGTCTGGTGAAAAATGCCCGTTTTTTGGCTCATTTTAGATATCCCAGTTCCTCAAGGTTTTTGATTATTATATTGAGGCATTGTTCTGGCGTATTCTTTTCCGTATCCAAAATTATCTCCGGGTTTTGTGGCTCCTCGTACGGGGATTGTATTCCTGTCATGTTTTTGATTTCACCTGCCTGTGCCTTTTTGTATAATCCCTTTGGGTCTCGTTTTATGCATGTATCAAGTGATGCCTTGACGTATACCTCGACAAAGTTTGGGATCTCTTTTCTTGCCCTCTCTCTTGTTTCTCGATATGGTGAGATTAATGGTATTATTGTGGTGATTCCGTTTTTTACCAGTAACTTTGCTACTTCGATTACTCGTCTGTTGTGTTCCTTTCTTCCCTGTTCGGTATAATCACAGTCAGAGCTTAGTGTCTTTCTCAACTCGTCGCCGTCTAGAATCATTACAGGAATGTTTTTTGATTTGAGGTGGTTCTGGACAAGTCCTGCAATCGTAGTTTTGCCAGATGCTGGCAGTCCTGTAATCCATATGGCTGAAGCTTGCATGACATGATTCGTAATATACAGTAATTATGATTTTTGTTTTGTGGTTTCTGCCACTCATTGGGCGTTCTCAAATTAAGAGTACAAGGTTTGCAGATCCTAAAGCACGTTGACTAGAACCATTTTCAGAAATCAACAGGAGCTCAGCTCAAAGTGTATGATCATTTTTTTATGCAAATCGGGTGCAAAAGAAAGTTGGTGAGACCGCCAAGGTAGAGCGTGAAGTTGAGACCTTATTAGTCAGTTCTGCTTCGTGAGTTCAAATCCCACCCTCACAGCTGACCAAGTACGATTTTGTTTCTAATATAGTTTTAGAATCTCTGCTGCCATATTGTCTATCTGATGGTACTGATCATATTGCAAGTAAAAAATAGAATTTTTCGTTTGTAAAGTTGCGGCATATTATCCTTACAGCCGTATTTGAGATCTCTCACCAAGCAGGAACTGGTGCTTCTTTGGATACATGTGGTCCTCTATCTCGGACTGGTATGCGATAATGCTGCCAACGAGATGTATCTTGGCATCTACTTTAACGCGCCATCCACAGTTGTTAGAAAAACAATCATCTTGTTTTTATGGTGATGTAAGCATCAGAGTCCCAAGCCATCAACATACTCTCTTGGAGTTAGAATCGGCATTCCGATAATTTTGGAGAGATGATTCTTTTTAGACAGAAGATCCGAGTCTCCCGTTACAAAGGCTCCGAGTTTGTGGTTTGTCTGCTTGGCATGCCTAGCTGCTGCAACATGAATCAGATCTAGTGTTCGGAGTGGGGCATTGGCCTGGATGCTCAGTAGGATAGATTCATTGAATATGCTCGGCATTGTTATCTGAGCGTTTCCAAGCGGTAGTGGTGCGTCTCCTGGTAGATGAATGAACCTTATCTTGAGACCTGCAAGCATCTTGATGGTCTTTGCTACAAATATCTGCCTGCCGTCCTCGTCTTCCTGTCCCATCCTTGCGTGATACAGCCTTCCTGCTACCGCTGCAGTTTCAAGCAATGTAAGTACGGATGTTTCGGCCTGTATCTCGTCACCCTTCTCTAGGTTCACAATTATTGTCTCTGCCTCTGAATTATAGGGGTCATCAGACTTTAGCTTTGATATGAATACATTGGTGTCCATGTAGAGTTGGCGCGTGGTTATCTCTCCCTTTCTTTGCCTACTAGTTGTGCTGCAGTCTTGGGCCCCTTGAATATCCTCGCTGCAAGCTTCTCAAACTCCCTGTCAGACATTTTCTTGTCGGCCCTGCTCAAGACTTCGCCAAAGATGTCCGGTGTAAAGAGTTCGGGATGCTCCCTTAGATGATCCACTAGAATCTCTCTTACTGCCTCGCTCTTGTTCTTGTAGGCTTTTCTCCTGACGAGCCTCTTTATCTTTTCCATGGTCTCCTTCTCCACCTTGACATTGAGTATCTCCAACGTAACGTGATTGTGTTACGTAACATAAAAATATTTATCGTGGGTGACCCTTCCTCTCTTCCGGAAATTGCTTTACCTAACTGTTTAGGCAATTAGCTGGTGGCAATATCATGTCTTATCTGAGACCTTTCTTCCCAGCAAGAACTGGTGCTTCTTTTGGTGCGTGTGGTCTTCGATCTCCAACTTGTGCTCTATGATGCTGCCTACCAAGTGTATCTTGAGTCAATTCAGATGCCTTATCTTGCAAGCACAGTTTTTTCGTTTCTAGTTATTTTCAGAAGAGCTTGCTTGCCCAGTGCGGAATCCAGCGAGACAAACTGCTTTACGATGGTGCTTTTCTTGTTTATTGAATACAGCTGTACATTTCCAAACTTTCTTGTAGGAACAAATATCTCGAATTTTTCAAGTACAGGCCAGATTTTATAAAACGTGGTCTTGGAGATTCCTACGTTTTCAATTATCTCTTTTTTGGAATAATCTCCCTGGTTATCAAGGAAAAAATCAATTATTCTAAGTTGCGGCGAGTCCCCCAGATATCGGATAAATAGTGAGTCAGTTGCCATGCGATGATATCATAACAGACGCGTACAAAGTATTTATTTTATGCCCTTGAGAGGTACTATAAATGGACCTCTCAGACGAGGAGATCATGGCAAGAATAATCCACAAACTCTACAGGCGGGGAAACTGGGGGGAGAGTCACACCTCCTTTGAGAACTTGAAGAAGGGTTTCAACCAGAGGGATCTTGGCAAGAAAGGTCCAAAGAGGGTGGACAGGTTGGGGAGCGCATGATAAAGAGAGGGCTGTTGCATTCCAAACAGACTGGGTACGGGCTTGAGGTCAGTCTTGAATTCACAGCAAAGGATGGGCTTGCTAAAATCGTCAAGAGTGTCTTCCCAGACGATGAGTTTGTCTGATTCTGTCACAGTCTAATTTGAGATCTCTCGCCTAGCAGGAACTGGTGCTTTTTTGGGTGTGTGTGGTCCTCGATTTCTGACTGGTGAGCTATGATGCTGTCTACCAGGTGGATCTTGGCGTCAATCTTTGCTCCTTCCATTATAATGGAATTTTCAATGTCGCATTTTTTGAGCGTTACATTATTTCCAACGCTGGCATAAGGCCCAAGTCTTACTGCAGGTCCTATGGTACAGTTGTCACCTATAATTGCAGGACCTGTAACAAACGAGTCTCTTGATATGGTAGTGTTCTTTCCAATCACAATATTTCCTCTAACCTCAGAGTCGTGAGATATAACAAACTGGTTTGGAGTGCCTATTGAATCCAACACCAGTTGGTTTGCATGCAAAATGTCTTCTGGGGTGCCAGTGTCCTTCCACCACCCTGTCACTGTATCATGTTCTATGGTATTACCACTGTTCATTAGTAGATCCAGTGCATCTGTTATCTCAAGTTCCCCACGCCATGATGGCTTTAGCTTGTCTATAATATCGAAGATCTTTGGGGTGAGAAAATAGATCCCAATTACTGCCAGGTTTGATGGTGGGTTTTTTGGTTTTTCTATTATTTTTTTTATCTTAGTACCATCAAGCTCTGCAACTCCAAATCTTGTTGGGTCATCTACCTCGCAGAGAAGTATCATTGCCTCTGCGCTAGAGTTTTGGAATTTTTTTGTATAGTCAACCAGTCCCTTTCGTAAAATATTGTCACCAAGATACACGACAAATCTGTCGTTTCCGATAAAGTCCTTGCACAGTCTTATTGCATGAGATATGCCAGCAGGCTTGTCTTGGTAAATGTAGGTAATTTTTACTCCAAATTTCGAGCCGTCACCGTAGAACCCTTTTACCTTTTCAGGATAGACGTCTCCTATTATGATTCCAATGTCTGTGATTCCTGCCTCTTTGAAGTCTTCCAGCGCATACTGCGACATTGGCTTGTTTCCAATTGGCAGAAGCTGCTTTGGTCCTGTGTGTGTGAGCGGTCTGAGCCTTGTTCCATGACCTCCGTGTAATATGATTCCCTTCATTTTGGATACATGTTATATGATACGGTATATTTCAATTTGGTTTTGCTTTATTTTTAGATTACAAAAGAGTCAAAAATTCATCAAGTGTTAGCCCCGTTTCCTCCATTATAGCTTTGAGTGTGCCCTTGGCTATCTCTTTATGGTTTGGAACAGTAACTCTCCGATGTGGAGGTTCCCTTTGTCTTAGGATAATATGGCTGCCAGCTGATGATCAACGTCATAACCAATTTTAGATAACGCCTTGATTACTTTTATGGCAGAAGCTACTGGAATCTTAGGCACTTACTTCTACCAGTTCTTCTTCTACTTGAGGTAGAGGTTCATTGTGTTTTTTCAGGCTCTGCAGATAACCACTCATTGCATCCTTGATATTAATCAAAACTTCCTCCCGCGTTTTTCCCTGCGAGATGCAACCTGGCAATGATGGACATTTTGCTATAAAGACGCCATCCTCGTCTTGTTGTATTATTATTCTGTACTTCATGTGGTACTATTTTGATTTTTGATTTACTTAAATGTTTGATTCTGCTGCCAGATTCAGGTAGCAAATCCAGACCTCAATTCCTCTATGAATAAATCAAGGCCTTTTTCTACAGTCATTGGTTTTTCCTTGAGAAGTGACGCTGCCTTGGAAACGTCAAGTGAGGAGTCTTGTGGTCTTGGTGCCTTCCAGTTCATTGCAGACATGTTGGTAGGTCTTAGAAGTTTTTTGTCAAGGTTTAGCTTTTCTGCAACCATTACTGCCATGTCATATCTTGAAACTCTTGTTGCTCCTGATACGTGAAGTATTCCCTGGATATTTCTTGACGATATCTCAATTAGCATCCTGCTGAGGTTTGGGACGTAGGTTGGCGAGGTATACTGGTCTGTTACGATATCAAGCGGAACTTTGGCTTGAAGGTTTTCTGCAACAAACAGTGGAAATGACTTTTTTTTCGGGTGCATTCCATATGGAGTACTGATCCTTGCAATGCACCATCTTGAAGATATATCTTGCACTGCTTTTTCCCCTTCAAGCTTTGACCTGCCATAATGGTCTACAGGATCTGTCCTGTCGGTTTCTTTTTTCAATCCTTTTTTTCCGTCAAAGACGTAGTCTGTGGATACGTATAGAAGGAATGCTCCGTGCTTTTTTGCCTGCTCTGATATTATAGCAGTGGATCTTGCGTTGATCTTCTGTGCCAATTCCTTTTCTGTCTCGCACTGGTCCACGTTTGTCATTGCAGCCAGATGGACTATTACATCTGGTCTGATGGTCTCAACTGTCTTTATGATGCTGTTCTGATCTGCAAGGTCGATTTGGGTTGCAAATCCGTCTTCTGGCTTGGAGTTGTGGTAGCAAGAGTAGACATTTTCATATGATTTCAAAAGATCTTTTACAACTTGTCTTCCTACAAGTCCTGCGGAGCCTGTCACAAGAAATTTCATTTTTTAGTTAGAAATTACAGTATGATAATAACAAAGGATTTCCAATTGCTTGAACTGGGATTTAAAATCGTCTATCTGTTTAGGAATCTTTGATTTTACTTTCTTATCAAATGTTGTTTGCGGTATAAAAGTGAAATATTCTATTGTTTCATCAGTAAAAATTATTCCTGAATCAGACTTCCAATAACCTACCGAAGGAAGACTTGTACTCATACCTCCATAATTATCTATGAAATAGTCTTTTACTCTCACATATTCCTTGTCTGCCATTCCTCTTCCATCATTGTATCTAGTAGGTAGTTTAAAATGTAGTTTTACTTTCTTTTGCAGACGTGACAAGTCTATAGCTTTTCATATGGAATTTTTTTGCTATTTAATTTTTCACATTGTTTACCAGATATGAAATACTCTGTTTTTGACACGGCCCTAAATGGTTCTCCAGATCTTCTCAAGACTCCTATTGCTCTTACCTCTACGTTGGGCTCAATCCTGACCTTTCTGTATGTATTTGACATTGATTCTGGAATCATATTCTATTTTGACTCTTTTGCTATTAATATATGAAATTAGAGGTTAAAAAGAATAGCGTGGATTCTACACCTCTCCTTTCGCTAAATTATTTGATCCCTAGATTCTTGGATTGTCTTTACCAGTTTACAGTCCAAGGCTGCGGGTGAAGTGTCTTTTCATCTGCAAGCGGCTCCCACCAGTCCTGGTTGTTTTGGTACCATGATACTGTTTCCTGCAATGCTTGGTCAAACCGGTATCTTGGCTTCCAACCTGTTGCCTTGATTATTTTTGATGCGTCAATTGAATATTGGTCCGGACCCCTCTAGAATAAGACCACCTCAGGACACAGACTTTTTGAACAATACAGGAGGCGTGA
>DAHUYT010000080.1 GCA_027315065.1 Nitrososphaerota archaeon
TAACAGATTCCAAGGGACAGTATGTGAAACATGTCGTAGTAAGGGAAGATCCTTTGCTGAATACAGTGCTTGGTGTAAGTGAACAAGTAGGGGCGCGTTTTGCAAATCTCTATCCTCCCAGTTCCATCTGGTCGGGCTATCAGTTCTGGTACTATCCACCAAATAATGATACTAGATATCCAGTCTGGGAAACTAACTCATCATGGCAAGTACCCCACATATATCAGCCAACTAGTTCCTTGTACAATCCTGCATGTAATTTCAGTAATGGAAAACCATTCTGTGATATCGCGGTGTGGAATGGATTACAAGATGAAATATATGGTGGTTCAGCCAGTAATCTTGTACAGGGCGGAACTGATTCAAACATGTCCTGTACTTCAAACTGTACAACAAAAAACTCAATGTGGTATGAGTTTTATGTGAACAGCGATTCCAGTGGAACATTCTGCAATATGACTGTCAATGCAGGTGACAACATAACTTCAGACATTACTGACATCACACAGAATAAAACCGCGACCTCTTCCCAATACGACATAACGATCCAGGATACCACTAGTGATCCTGGAAAAGTGTGCGGCCCACAAAGTAGTCAAAATTATATCATGAGTGATCCTACCTATGCCGAC
>DAHUYT010000081.1:0-184 GCA_027315065.1 Nitrososphaerota archaeon
TGCGTGATTTTATGAATTTTGTCAGATGGACAGCGCCGATAAATGGCCACGCCAATGCCATGAAAATGAAAACTAGCCAGACCAAAGAATTAGCATTAAAACTATTTGCTAGCGTGTTTAGTGGAAATAAATACTGCTCTATGTTGGAAGGAAAATATAGATTAAGAAAAGACGTTGTATAACT
>DAHUYT010000081.1:194-614 GCA_027315065.1 Nitrososphaerota archaeon
GAAATATATGCCAACCCACAAATACGGTAGCAAAGAAAAGGACTGCCTTTTTACCAACATATCTGTCAAACCCTTTTCTTTCAAGTCTTGAAAGTTTCTCGTTGAGTGTCCTGATCTCTCCATGTAACATGTCTATCATATTTTCCATATGTTTCTGTAGGGATTCTGCATCTTGCGTACCTAGGTACAATGGGATGATGCTTTCCAAATATTTTTGATCCGATGTGGGCAAGGCTTTATTTTTTATTAATAGTTCAAGAATATGCTCTAACCTTCCGCGGTCTCCCTTACCAAGAATGATTATCTGTTGAACAGAATTTGCCAAACTATCAGACAATAAATAATGGATATTTTAGCCTAGATAAAAGCGATAGGACTGTATCACAAGGACTTGAATTTCTTAATTGCCTCTCGTGCTAA
>DAHUYT010000082.1 GCA_027315065.1 Nitrososphaerota archaeon
ATTCAGGTACTAGTCTGGGATAATTTACGCGATATAGATCCTCTTGCACCTGTATCAACATTTAACATGACTGTGACATAATTTTTAAAAATTGGTGACAAGACCAATTCTGAGATAGCACCTATTTACGTCACTGATGGCAGAAACAATCTGGAAAGTCACTGTAATGAAGAGGTATGAATTACTAATAAGGTGTGCTCACTACCTGGTAAGCATCAGCTGCTAAGTACTGATCAGTAAGCATCAGCGGATAAATATCACTCAATTAGTAACAATTATGCGAAACTTTTATTTCTAAATACATAAGACAGTAATAAAATAAAAACCCAGTTTGAACTATTGATCGTTTAAAGTATTGTGAATCCTTCTACCTGCTTCTGTAATTCTTGCCACGATGGTCTTGTCCTCACTTGAAGTTTCTACCTAGCCAAAGATTCTCGTACCATCTTCTTACATCTGCGTCTTCTAGTAATTTGGTGCATTTTTGCATACTGTCAAAATTTCTATTGGTTTTAAGGGGTTTCGAACTATAGAGTAGGTGGACCGGGTGGGATTCGAACCCACGATCTCACCCATGCCAAGGGCGTATCCTACTAGGCTAGACGACCGGCC
>DAHUYT010000083.1 GCA_027315065.1 Nitrososphaerota archaeon
GTGCTCTCCCGCCAATTCCTTTAAGTTTCAGTCTTGCGACCGTACTCCCCAAGCGGCAGACTTAACACCTTCGCTCCGGCACTGGGAGCCCACGCAGGACCCCCAACACCAAGTCTGCAGCGTTTACACCCTAGACTACCGGGGTATCTAATCCCGTTTGCGCCCTAGGGCTTCGTCCCTCACTGTCGGATTCGTTCTAGGAGAACGCCTTCGCCACTGGTGGTCCCCCCCGGATTACAGGATTTTACCCCTACCCCGGGAGTACCTTCTCCCTCTCCCGATCCCAAGCCGAGCAGTGTCTCCGGAATTCGGACCGTTGAGCGGCCCGATTTCCCCGGAGATTTGCCCGGCCAGCTACGGACGCTTTAGGCTCAATAATAATGAGCACCACTCGGGCCGCGGGTATTACCGCGGCGGCTGGCACCCGTCTTACCCGGCCCTTACTTCTCGAGCTTTTTAGGCTCGAGAACAGCCTACACATAGTGTAGGCACTCGGAGTTCCCCCATCGTGGTTTCCCACATTGTGGAGGTTTCGCGCCTGCTGCGTCCC
>DAHUYT010000084.1:0-263 GCA_027315065.1 Nitrososphaerota archaeon
GCGATACCAACCCAAAAGGGCGGTGTTTCATTGGCCTCTCGGAACGGACCTAGCGGCCCGCCCTGGTAACGAGTCCCGCCTACGCTACACATTCGAGTTCGTACCACAACCGCAGGCTGCAGTAAAGCTCCACGGGGTCTTCGCTTTCAGACGGAAGACATTGGACTGCTCGCCAATGAGTCAGTTTCGCCGGCTTCCGAGCGGGGACAGTAGAGCTCTCGTTGGTCCTTCATGCAAGTCGCCAATTAAGCGACAAGGTATTA
>DAHUYT010000084.1:273-537 GCA_027315065.1 Nitrososphaerota archaeon
CGCTACCTTAAGAGGGTCATAGTTACCCCCGCCGTTTATCGGTCCTTCGTCCCGTTGTACCGGGCTTTCAGATACCGACACTGGGCAGGATTCAGCGGCCATACACAACCTTTCGGTCTCGCGGCCACCTATGTTTTTATTAAACAGTCGGAGCTCCCTGGTCACTGCGACCAGACCTCTTCAGGTCTGGCACCCCTTCTCCCGAAGTTACGGGGCTGATTTGCCGAATTCCCTCGCTCGAATTCTCGCCGACACGCCTTAGGC
>DAHUYT010000085.1 GCA_027315065.1 Nitrososphaerota archaeon
CCTTGGATTGTATGGCTTGCCGTAGATGGGCCTGATGTTGTATCTTGCAAGCTCGGCCTTGAACTCTTTTGCAATGAACTGTTTTCCATTGTCAAAATATGCCTCCCTTGGAACCCTGCCCTTCCTTACTGCCTTGTGTAATGCGTCGATTGATTCTTTCCTGCTCTTGTGCAGGTACGCTCCTGACACCACACGGAATCGCGAACGGTCGTCCGTAAACCCTGTCACATAGACCCTTCCCGTGCCTGAAATTCGAAGATGAAACGTGTCTCCTTGCCACATCGAGTCAATGTGCCTTCTCTGGAACCTTCTTGATGGCTGTGGCTTGGGCTTGATTCTTACAAGCATCTGCCGTCTCTTGATGACACGGTGCACCGTCCTCCAGTGACAGGGAAGATCGTACTGGTACTTGATCCGTCTTGCACCCCATGACGGATGTCTTTGTCTGCGCCTGCAACGTGTGGAGGTCCCTTGTGCTGTGCGGAAAGACGATCGGGTGAGGAAGAAAACATGGTGTCAAAAAAGACGGTT
>DAHUYT010000086.1 GCA_027315065.1 Nitrososphaerota archaeon
TTTGCTAGACAATAGTGTAAATTGAGGTTCCGATGATTATAATTGTTTATTTGGGTTTCTTTTAGACATAAATTCCAAAATTATGGGGAAAATAGAAAGTGGCTAGAAGTGAACAGTGCCAGATTGTCTAGTGGTGAACAAATCTTTCATTGGATATGATTTACTATTTCTGAGAGACTAGAATCATAGTTAGGCGAATTTTAATGTCTATTAATCACATCATATACAAGAAAATGAAATAATGCAAATCAGTTACTTGGAAAAATCACTTATAATAGAGTTGAATAAAAAAATAATTGTAGAATGGAATGAACGGCATCCCGAGTCGCCAGAATTCATAGCCGAATCAGGATCTAGACTTGACGAAGTTCTTTCTATAGTGAAAAAAACAAGCAATGACATAGTAGATCATAAAGACAAAATAATTGCGAAGGCAGCTCATCTTCTAGGTGGCGTACCATGGGCTCAATCGTTTAGTGGAGCAAACAAACGAACTGCAATACTATCTACCACCATATTCCTAC
>DAHUYT010000087.1 GCA_027315065.1 Nitrososphaerota archaeon
TCATTCAATGGTAGAGAATCAGTCAATGATTGAGTTACTGTTCTTGTCGTAGCTACTGCGTCATTCAATGGTAGAGAATCAGTCAATGATTGAGTTACTGTTCTTGTCGTAGCTACTGCATCATTCAATGGTAACGAGTCTGATAGGGACTTGAGGTTGCCGTGGAATGTAACTACCGAATCTGTTAGTGCTAATGACTCCAACATTGCCAACTTGTAGGTCTTTGATCCAGTTACACTATCATTCAATGATAGCGAGTCTGTGAGCTTTGTTGATACTGATTTAATCAGATTCAGGTTATCAGAAAGTGAAAGTGACTCGCTGAGTGATACATGTTTTACTCGCTGTAGAAATAATGTGTCGCTCAAAGTCAGCGATTCTAGTGGAGTTATTGTTCCAGAGGGGATGAATTCAACTCCAACCTCACCCCACACGCTTTTGGCACCTAATAGCCATGACGAAGTGTACGAACCTGTTGTAGTAGTGCTGCTGTAGCTACCAGT
>DAHUYT010000008.1:0-33963 GCA_027315065.1 Nitrososphaerota archaeon
CAGAGATTGAATCGCCGACGTCCCTTCTACTCTGATTATCGGAAAGCCCGTCTCTGCGGCGAAGAAAATATAGGATTGCCACGGTTAAAGTGGAGACGTATCCTGCAACCTTCTTTTGTCTTACAGAATTTACAAGTTTTAAACTGGGCTCCCAGTTTTTTCGTATCTGCAGAACGTCAAGAAAAACATTTGCGTCAACGAATGCCTTTGGCTTGTCACTTGCCATAGATCTCAGATACTGCGTGGCGTATTATCTGCTTGTCTTTTGATGGATGATTATATGACATTGTACCAACCAATCGCAGCAGACTCTTGTCCACATTTAGGCCCGGATATTTCCTTCTTAGCTGTTCTTCCAGCTTCTTTATGCGGTATCTTTCTGGTTTTTCCTTTCTTTCCATGTAATTTATCTTGTTGTAGAGATCTCTTAGATGATCCATCTCTTTTTCTATCTCCTTTTTGATATGCTGAAGCTCTTCTTTTGCCATGTCTAACAGTTAGGTATTCACATCTCGGGATTTTAAAGATATCAGATTTCCTTTCTACTCAGTTATGACTTGTTATACCTGGACCGTCCTCTGATCTCTCTTGTTCACTTTTTTGCATTCATCGAAGAACCGTCAGAAAGTAATGAGCCAAGCTTCTTTATCAGCGATGTAACCTCCTTACTTTTGAACCTTTTTTGAAGAGATTGTTTCTCTTTTTCTATCTCCTTGAAGGTCTTGTTCCATCTGGATACATCGACATGTACTTTTATGGCATCCCTGATGATATTCTGCAGTTCGTTTGGAGGAAGTGCGTCAAGCTCCCAACACTGGTTGCCATACTGTACAGAATATTCCCTCCACCTGCTGTCGCTCATCTTGGTCGGCATAGGTTCCAGGCCAAACTGCCTCACCTGTGTGTATGTCAACGCTATGCGCTTGACTTTTGCATGCGAGCCATAGCGATACAACCGTGATTGAATATCCTCTGTCATGTTCAGTCCGCTGGGGTCATGGTCAGAAAAGTGCAGTATCGTTATTGGCCTGTCTCCATACAAAGAGAACCTTTTGTTGATTGCCTCGTATACCTTGGTATAAGAAGAGTAGCCCCTGCTTGGATATGTTACCACCCTGTATCCGTCGGCAATGCTTGAAAACAGGGTTGCAAGCGCGTCCTTTTCGACCCATACCTCCACGTACTGCGGCTGGTTATCCCATATCCTTCTTGTATATTGTTCTGTATCTTCAAGCTCTGAGATCTTGGTCCTGACAAAATCTTGTACCGATGCATAACCGTAATCGCCGCCCATTACCTGTCTTGCGCGATCCACTATGCTTCTTGCGTCAATGTCTCCCTTCTCCCTGCCTCTTGTTATCATCCTGTCAAAGAGCTTGTAGCTGTTTATGGTATTCTGGATAAATCCACTTGATACAAGTCGGTAAAAGATCTGCCTTACGGTAAGAAGCATATTGTATTGTGACATGATATTGTTTGTTGCCCTGACATATTCCCTATACTGCAACGGTATCATTATTGGTGACTAGTCACACAAATCTTTCCGTTTACTGCAAGCTTCGCCGTGGGTAGTATGGCTTGAAACATGACCTTATACGCATTTTCTGAGCTTGTACGCTTTTGGGTGAATGGTTTACAGATCGCAAGAAAAACCTACCTTTTAAGGAACAAAATAATCAGACTGTATGAAAGACAATCCTGATAGTAGATTTCTCAAAGAAGAGCTTGCCAGATTGACACAAAGTGGTAGTGGAGACGTACTTGATGTTGTGTGGGTTCCAAGAATTGATTCTTCAAAGGAAGGCGAGGTAGTTGGCAAGACGATCTTTGTCTACTCGCAAGATCCAAGCCAAGCTATCGAGACACTCAGACACGAGTTTGTGGATTATCTTGTCTGCAAGGCAGTGGAACCATATCATGATATGGTAAATGCACTGCTTTCTGTACTATCAGAAAGAGCCTACAGAAAAAAGGAGGAGATTGTGGAATCTATTTTGAAGGTGCTAGAGTGCCCTCTTTCGCACAATGACCTTGCCGTTCTGTAACTCTTTTACGATATCCCATCCTTCCTCTACATATCGTACCAGCTCATCTTCTGACACAAGCTTGCCCTCGTATCTTTCCTCCCTTGATTTTACAATTGCGTCCTTTATTGCAAGTATCTCATCGTCAAAACCAAGTGTCTTGCTTTCTCTTTGCTTTTCTATCTTGATTTTCAACGGATTTATTCCATAGAGTTTTGCCTGTTCGCGCCACATCTCAAGCAGGAGCTCTTTCTTGTCCTTCTCTTGGATCTCTTCTGTTGACAAAAACTGCTCGCTTTGCTGGAATGTTCTCCTCATGTCTTCAATCATCTCGTCGGAGAGCCTTCCCTTGTTTGTCGTATACCTTGATTCCATATCGCCCTTGTGTCCCATAAAGAACTGCCTGTATGCGTGCGCAATCCTTCCGTGACTTTCTGCCAAGAGAAGCTGTGTGTCAAAATATGCCCGAAGGACATATGGCCTTGCCTTTATTACGGCTTTTACTGAATCCCTTATCTCTGATGTGACATTTTTTGTTGTAATAAATTTCGTATCAGATATCTTGTTTCTTCTCAACTCGTATCCCTTTTCAAGTGCGATGACTGGAGAACTCGGATCAAGCTTCTCGGCATCTCCAAGCCTCATCTTCAGGTAACCCAAAAGATAGCTGCAGCCCTGACGAGGAAGAAATGTAAAGTACTTGTGTTTCGCCTTTGAAAGGTTCGGCCTAACTGTTACGATTGCTGGAATCTTGGAAAGGGATACATGTCCATCTTTTATTTCGAGCCCTTCAATGTCAGACAGGCAAAGGCCGTTGGTTCCCTCATGGTTTCCCAGAACCTGTGGTCTAAGACCTGCAAATGCCATGAGACTGATGCTTGTTCTTCCACGTGGACCTGACACATCAAGCATTGCTGCAAGCTCTTCTTTTGTTGGAATCCTCTCGTCTTGTATACTCACTGGAATGCCGGCATTTGTTATCTTTATCTTTCTTTTTGGCTGGACATAGTTGAATGCAAGCCAGGACCTTATAGCTTTGAGTATGTTGTCAATGTATCCCGGTGCATAATTTTGTGATTCAAGCCACGAGACATGATCAAGCAAGATGTTTTCAAGTTCCATGATATTTTTTTGCCCTATGATTACAAGCTCAGCTGCTGTCTTGCCAGTCCTCTCGCAGAAGAGCTTTAATCTTCGCAGCCTCACCGATGCTGTAAGCTTGCTTCCCCTTGCCATGTTTTCATGCCAGCGTCTTATGTTTTCATCGTTGAGGAGGCTTGTGGATCTCATCTGTTCTCGCAAGCAAAGATCTGGATTGCTTTTAAGGGGTTTAGAACGCGGTTCCGGATACTCCAGTAAATGGGTCCACAGGGATTCGAACCCTGGATCTTCGCCGTGTAAGGGCGACGTCATAACCAACTGGACTATGAACCCAAGCAAGCTCCAATTTAAAATGCATTTAAACTTTGAGAATCATATGAAAGAAAAATGGAAATCGTTCACAGGATGAGATCTGCAGTATGACAGATTTGGTTTTCTTTACAAGTCCTATAGGATTGGGGCATGCCACAAGGACTGTGGCAATTTCACAGTATTTGGACAATACTCAAAAAAAATTCATAAGCGGTATAGGCGCATACAAATTACTTTCTGAATATGGATTTGACACCATAGATCTATACAGACCGCCACCCTTTAGAATTGAAAATGGCAAACTTCACAGTCAACTTAGGTGGCTTTTTGATTATCTTGTATACTACAAAGAGTGCAAGAAAATATCTACAAAGATAATAGAAAAGGAGATGCCTAGACTTGTAGCAAGCGATGAAGACTTTGCATCACTTGTGATAGCACAGAAACAGAAGACGAAGACAGTTCTAATCACTGATATTTTGGAGACAAAATTCACAAAAGGGATTGGTGCCATTATGGAAAAAAAGATGAATCAGGTCATGAAGGGTATTATAGAAAAATGTGATCTTGTGATAGTCCCAGAGAATGGCCAAAACTATAATAACATAGTAAGAGTTGGACCAATAGTTAGGAATACCACCGAGTCCCGTGAGCAACTAAGAAAAAAATATTCTTTTAACAGAAAAACAATTGTTGTAAGCATAGGTGGAACAGATCTTGGAAAGTTTTTAATTGAAAAGACTGTAGAGGCGTTCGAAAAGAGCAACTATGATGCAGAACTTGTAATAGTTTCTGGGCCCACTCTTCAAATGAAACAATTGACGCACCGAAATCTTGGATTTGTCAGCAATCTACATGAAATAATATATGCTGCAGACTTGATAATATCGCTAGCAGGAAAATCCACCATCGATGAATCAAAGCATTATGGTACACCCGGAATATTTATCCCGATAAAGGGACATTTTGAACAGGAAGAAAATGCAAGAGAGATAGGATATTCTTACGAGGATATTTTCAGATTAGAAGCGCTGATTCTAGAAAAAATGAATGAAAAAAGAAACCCTCAATATTTTCAGGGTAGTAAAACTGCTGCAGAATTGATAAGAAAATTTTTTTAATTATTTTTTTGGAAGTCAATACATCCAGTTATTTCTCTGCAAAATTCCTCATTATGAACTAGCCCCATTTCAGGCAGATACTGAAGTATGTGGTTTGTGTTCTTGTCTTTGAATAGCTCTCCTTGTTCAATGCTCACAACAAACACCCAATCATGTAAACAATTACCTATTTTTTCCTTTTAAGGTATGCGTACGAATTATTCCTGGTTATAATTAGATCGTCTCATGTATAATGTCGTTCACCCAAACTTTATAGAAGGTTCAGATACATGTAATCAAGTTTTGCAAAATCTAGTTGTAGCAAAGTTTGGAGGAAGTGCAGTAGGAATTGACGGTGCACTAATACCTATAATAATCAATAGAATCAATGAGTTAAAAAAAGACTCCAAAGTGATTGCAGTTTTTTCTGCTCCCCTTACAGCCTATAATGGCAGGCAGAGATCATTGACAGATATTACTCTCGAGATTGGTAGAAAGGCAGAGAATGGTCAAGGTGTAGATGTGGAAGAGCTGCGTGAGCCATATCTTAAGATTCTCTCCTTGGTAGATAGGAACCTCCAAGATGAATGCAAAAAAATAATTGAATCATTTTTAGAGAAAGCGTCTAGATCACTCGAAGAGGCACTGCAAAAAAAGGAATTTGCAAATGAGATCAGGGCAAGAGTTCTTGCATACTCTGGTGAGATACTAATGTCTAACATTATGAGTTATGTTCTGAAAAGTGCTGGTATAAAATCAGATGTTGTAAGTTTTGACATGTGGCCCATTGTGACTGATGAGAATATAGAATCAGCCAATTTTCTCGCTACTCAATCATCTGAAAATCTAGAGGGAGTAGAATCTCTGCTTGAGCGAAATGATGTAATATCCATTGGAGGATTTATTGGAAAGACAACTAGTGGATTGGAAACTACATACGAACGGGGTGGTTCTGATAGGACTGCCGCCGATCTTGGAATTTTGTTTAGCAAGAAATACAATACCAAGATTGATTTTGAAAAAGATAGCGCCGTATTATCTGCAGATCCACGGATTGTAAAAGAAGAGCTGGAATACATAACTCATCTCTCATACAACGAGGCACGCATTGCAGGCATGTTTGGAATGAAGATTCTTGATCCTATTGCAATAAAGGAGATAGTAGAAAATGGGGTAGACATACCAATCATAATAACTGACATGGGTAATCCTAGCAAGATTACGACAATACAAAGAAACCCAGATGATAAAAATGGTCATCCTCTAAAGATAGTCACAGGAAAGAGAAATTGTGCCATACTTAGAATAGAAAGTGAATCATCCCAGAATCTTTTTAATTCACTCAAAAAAGACAAAAGATACAGCGAATTTGTGGTATTATCCCCATTTACAAAAGATGACATAGAATTTACCAGAATTCTCTTCCTAGATGGAGACTATGTAAAGCGCAATGAAAGATATATCTTGGCTTTTGATCCGTTGGCTTCAATCACCTACAACAGGGGAGTAATAACATTGATTGGCGATGAGATGTGGCGTGTGCAACAAATTGCGTCAAAGGCAAGCTCAAGGATTGGCGAAGCTGGTCTTAACATTCTAAACATGGACGCCCAAGAAGAGACATCACGTATAATCGTAGTTATAGAAGATAGTGGTGACAACATAGAGCGGGCAATCTGTGCTGTTCATGCAGAAAGATCAAAAATAAAATTTTTGTGATGGTATAAAGAATTGATCAATACAAAAAGTTCTACTTTCTTTTCTTTCTGCGTGCAGCCCTTTGGTCTGCCTTTCGCATGTGCTTACCTTTTTTTCGTGCTACCATATGATGCCTGTGAGATATGATGCGGATATATCTTGTGTCATTGTGCTGAAATTGAAAACTCAAACATTCGACCTCTACAAGCCTATACCTGTAGAAGTCAAAGTGGGTTTATTCTTGGGCCTTTTATCTAGAATCAGCCCGGCGTTACCCAAAACACGCGCTAATGTATAGTATGTAGAAGAAATATTTAGAGTTGATCTATATAGATCATGTATAGGCATTGCCTATAGCCATCAGTACAAGAGCCGCTCCGATAAATGCATACCACTTGAAGTTCCTCTTATTCATGAACATGTTCTTTGAAGCCATATCTTCGTCTTTCATTGTGGAGGCACGTGCCTTTCTCATCTCAAATCCATTTCCAGCCAAGCCAATGATTAGCAAGGCAGCAGCGGCAAATGATACGATGTAGTTCATATTGTAAGAGGGTATTATTACTCCATTTAAAGAAAACCAAGATCTCGCAGACCGCACATGAAATCTCGATCAATTCTTAAATGGTTCTACTGCAAACTCGACTGATGGTTTGTGATGTCATTTTTGAATCTGCATCTTCCATCTGCTCTGTGGATTAACGGCACTTAAGGTTTACACGTTTTACCTCGTAACTTCATCTGAAAGCCTAATTACGATTGCAGAACCTCTTAAATTACCAAAACTTTACCCAATTCATATGAAAGAGCAGGGCAAGATATGGATGAACGGCAAACTTGTTCCGTTCAAGAATGCAAAGGTCCATGTTCTTACCCATGCGTTACATTACTCGACTGCCGTCTTTGAGGGAATTAGGTGTTACAAGACAACAAAGGGTCCCGCAATTTTCAGGTTGCAGGAACATGTTGACAGACTGTTCAAATCCGCAAAGATATATTCCATGAAAATTCCCTACTCAAAAAAAGAGATCTCAGATAGCATAATCAAGACTGTGTTGGCAAGCAGGTTAAAAGAGTGCTACATCAGACCCATTGCATACTATAGCTATGGGGTCCTTGGCCTTACACCAACACCCAACAAGATAGATGTAGCAATAGCATGCTGGGAGTGGAATACTGGCGAGTCAAGTGCTGGAAAGACACATGGTGCAAGATGTAAAGTTTCAAGCTGGCTTAGAATTGATTCCAGGTCACAGCCAATGCAGGCAAAGGCAGCATCAAACTATGCAAATGCTGCGCTTGCAAGAGTAGAAGCACTAAAAGATGGTTACGATGAGGCAATAATGCTAAATTATCATGGTAAGGTTTCAGAAGGAAGTGCTGAAAATATTTTCACAGTAAACAAGTGCGAGATAGCTACTCCACCATTGAATGCTGGGATCTTGGATGGGATAACAAGAGACAGCGTAATCAAGATAGCAAGATCTGAGGGAATCAATATCATTGAAAGAGATATTGACAGGGATGAGCTATATACTACAGATGAAGTTTTTATGACTGGTACTGCTGCAGAGGTCAAATCTGTTACAGAGATTGACAATATTATTGTTGGAGATGGCAAGCCAGGTGAAATGACGCGTAAGTTGCAGGATGCATTCCATAATGTGTCCAGAGGTAACAACGAGCAGTTCATAGACTGGCTTACTCCAATCTGAGCAAAAATCCTGAAAGATTTGGTCCATTATATTGTACACATGACAATGCTATAGATTCTATAATTTCATCAAAATAACATAATCCCAAGTTGAAGGCAGTCAAACCTGTTAAATAATCTAGTATGACCAAAGATTCAATTACGCTACACAAGATCATAGGTTATGGTGCTCTCAATAGTAGACCAGCACAAGCCCAAATGTTATCTTTGTAGTAATGTGTTTGAAGATGTAGAAGCGTTGAGAAAACACCGAGATACTGATCATAAGGAATTTGTGGAGTTTCACAAGGACGTAAACGATCATTCTCCTGCTCCAGGAGACGTTACTGTATTTTAGGAAAATATATGGACACTTACAATTCTGGATTAATTTGCTGGTTTTGTAAAAAAGGTCGTCATAACGAATGCATGAAAAAGATCCCTACAGATGCCAAGTCAGAAGGACCGCATGATTGTACCTTTGATACAAAGCTCATAGATTGCCAGTGTTCACATTAGGAAGGTATTAAAAAATCAGCACTTGACTATATTTAATTTCTTGACAAAACTTTTTTTTGGCAATACATGAAAAATTATCCTAGACATATGTATGCCTCTTTTTTATATTGTCATACATGGGTACTTACGTCGAAGCTTGATATGTCTATAGAGAATGAAATCTAGAGATTACCTATCTCTTCATTTTTTTATTTTTGCAAAAAAATAATTCCGATTGCAATACAGTTTTTATAAGAGCAAATTATCCATACGTCTATCGTGAAGATCCTAGTTCTGGTTTTAGTATTAATGATGGCATATGTCATAGGACAATACCAAACCAAAGCGTTTGGGGAAATCTCTACTCTTACACCGCCTGAACATTCGATTAAAGTAAATGGAACGAGTTTTACAATTCCATATACCATCACGGGAGGAATTGTTACTTTGATTCAGTCTGATACAGACGCAAAAACGATAGATGTGAGTGTGCAATCATCAAATGGCGGTAACTTGACAATAACCTTGCCAACAAAACTCATAGATGCATATCAAGATGCATCTCTTGAGCCAGTATATGCCCATGATGAAAGCAATACCTCTCATTTTGTGGTTATGAGCAAAAATCACGGGATCAAATATACAGAAGTTGACACCTCTGAAAATAGAACGTTGACTATTCCACTTAGTCTTGGGGCTAGTACAATCGAAATTAAAGGTACATACATGGTTCCAGAGTTTGGATCCATGGTACCCATCATACTAGTGATTGCCTTCATTTCCATAATTGTGGCATCCAATAGTCGTTCTAAATCATGAATGGAAGAATCCTAATTGCCGTAGGCGCAGTAATTCTAGTTATAATTATTGCAATCCCCTATTTTGAGCAAGATGGATCCAAGGTCCCAGTAGACAATTCCACATCCAACATATCCCAATCAACCAACCAAGCTCCAACTACATCCATTACTGTTAGTACAGACAAATCCTCTTACAGCATGGGTGATGCAATTGTAATCTCAGGTGATGTCAAATCACCCGTTGCTGGCACTACAGTGACGATATTGATTCTTGATCCAAATAATTTACTTTTACAAGCTGAACGAATTTCTGTGTCTCCAGATGGTAACTTTCAGACTACAATCATGACCACCCCTTTTATTTGGAAACTCGGTGGAACATATGCGGTATCAGCACAATACGGTTCATCTAACGTAAAAGCCCAAACAACATTCTACTTTACAGGTTGAGTGTTCAAGTACTGCAAGACCCTATCTAGACATGCCCCTGAGTCTTGTCCTGTATCTCATAGCCAAGTAAATTCCGGCGCCAACCATTACAAGAAATACTATCACGTCTACAGAAAATCCTTGAATAGGTGAGCTTACCATATATGTTGCAGTGGGGCTGTTGGTCCCGTCAGTTACAGTAACTATGTGATTCCCTGATGCAGAATCTGGAACTGGAAATGTCACGCCTACAGGAATTTCACCTGATGCAGTTGTTGTAACTGTAGCAGGAGATGTTGTCACGGTAGTACCGTCATACTTTACTGTAATGGAATGGAATGCAAGAAACGCGGTTCCTGACACTGTGACTGTAGTACCAGTAGGACCAGATGTTGGGTTAACGACAACTGTATTGGTAACATCATTGATTATGGAGATGGTGTTGGCGTTAGTATTTGCCACAAATATCTCTCCCTTACCAGAGTCATATGCTACCGCAATAGGATTGTTACCAACAGATATCGTTGCAACAAGTGAATTTGTACTATCAGATATTACGGAGGTGGTATTGGTATCAAAATTTGCCACAAATATCTCTCCCTTACCAGAGTCATATGCTACCGCAATAGGACTACTGCCAACAGGTATCGTTGCAACAAGTGAATTTCTACTGTCAGCGATTACGGAGATATTATTATTCAATTCATTTGCCACAAATATCTCTCCCTTACCAGAGTCATATGCTACAGCATCAGGACTACCGCCGACGGGTATTGTTGCAACAATTGCATTTGTACTATCAGATATTATGGAAACAGTATTGGCGTTAGTATTTGCCACAAATATCTCTCCCTTACCAGAGTCATATGCGACACCTTGAGGATTATTGCCAACAGGTATTGTTGCAACAACTGCGTTTGTACTATCGGAGATTACGGCAATGGTGTTGGTACCAACACCTGCCACAAATATCTCTCCCTTGCCAGAGTCATATGCAACGGCCGAAGTGCCATTGCCGACAGGTATTGTTGCAACAACTGCGTTTGTGCTATCGGAGATTGCGGAGACTGTACTGCCACCAAAATTTGCCACAAATATCTCTCCCTTACCAGAGTCATATGCTACAGCATCAGGATTATTGCCTACAGATATTGTACCACCAGAAACAACTGCGTTTGTACTATCGGAGATTACAGAGATGGTGCCTGCAATATTATTATTTGCCACAAATATCTCTCCCTTACCAGAGTCATATGCTACAGCATCAGGACTATTACCAACTAGTATTGTTGCAACAAGTTGCTCTGCGTATGCTGCCTGTGCAAATACACCATAGGTTATAATCCATAGAAAAACTGCAACATTTAGTCCAAGCCCTAGACTCTGCATATTCACACTTTTTACAAAACGCCTATGTTTCTATATGAGTTTATGCCCATTTTCTTCCAGTTATCTTTTCCGGAAATTATTTCATCCCCTAGTTAGAAGAGTACTCTACCACGGTAATCGCGTATCCAATAGTAGTGGCATACCCATGGTAAAATTAGATGAGGACAGGATAAGGTGGATTATAAAATGCAAGGAGGAGGGAAAGAAGAACGCCGATATCGCCCGTATCCAGAAGATCTCAATCAGAAGGGTCCAACAGATCTATTCTTGGTATCAGAAGAACAAGATGGTTCCCGTTCTTAGAAAACCTGGAAGGCCTACACGACCAGTGACTGAACAGGAAATAAGGGTTGTCAGGGATGCACACAAAAGATATCGTGCAAATGCATTATACCTTCAGAGATACATCTACAAGATACACGACAAACAAGAGAATGCTTCCAAGTGATCTTATCAACGAAATGAAAAATGCTTTCAGGCGAAGTCAGGAATTTCTAGACCTTGAGCTGCAGGCTGGAAAGCAATTGGAAATGCAGAGTCTTGAAACACAAGAAAATGCCATGGCAAAAAAATCAACGGTATCACAACAAGTCATTCAGATTGTTGTAAGAGTTGATCAGGTCGAAGAGATGATCGCCCAAGGTTGGCGACTTGTCGCAACTTTGCCCGGAGAAAAGGCAGTATTTGAGAATTTCGGGACCGGAAAGCGAGATGTGTAACCCTCGTATAAGGTGGACCGAGGGGGATTTGAACCCCCGACATCCGCGTTGCGAACGCGGCATCACTACCACTAGACTACCGGCCCTTTTGTTATCAGAATGGTATCTGCTTTTATTCATTTTTACTCAAAGAATAATACTGGGATTTTGGCAAAGTTTTCGATGACTTTTGATGCTATAATACTGAATTCACATGTTGTTCTGCCAAGCGGAATAGTAGATAAAAATATTGTAATGGATGAAGGGAAAATTGTCAGTCTGACAAATGACACTCCTCAATGTGATACAAAAATTGATGGAAGGGGTCTAGTTGCGTTACCTGGGGTGATTGACCCGCACGTGCATTATGGTGTCTATTCGCCAATAGAGCAATCTGCAGTTACTGAATCAAGAGTTGCAGCAGTTGGTGGAGTTACCACAATGATGCGAATGTTGCGTCTGAGCGGGTCCTACAAAAGAAACCTCGACTCACATCTTACTGAGAGTGCACGGTCACATTATATCGACTATTCAATACATGCATCAATTCTTCAGGAAAACCAGGTTGAAGAGATGGAATTTTGTACAAAAAAAGGAATCACCTCATTCAAGTTGTATATGAATCTGGGAGGCGAGGTTTAGTCATGTTTATGTGGATATGACACCAGGTCACAATCTACTTGTAGAGAAAAAAGTAGAGATCAGTACAAAAATCATCGAACGGGTAATTAATAATGCCTCTTTGCTTGGATGTACAGTCCTTGTACATGCAGAAGATTACCAGATGTGTTCTTGTGGTATACGTGAAGCAAAGACCAATAACAAGAATGGACTAGGAGCATGGTCAGAAAGCAGGTCAGTGGAGTCCGAAGTCAAGTCGATAACAACAGTATCTGATATGGCAAGAAAAGCTGGATGCAAACTATACTTTGTACACATTGGATCACAGGCAGCAATGGATGCAATTTTAAGGGAAAAGAAAAACGGTACTGCAATTTCTGTGGAAACATGTCCTCACTATTTGACACTGTCATACGAATCGCAACAAGGATATCTTGCAAAAGTAATGCCCCCTATTAGATCAAAAAGCGATACCGCAAGAATATGGCAAGATGTGGAGAACGGTAATATTGACACAATTGGTACCGATCATGTGGCAAATCGGCTTGACCTTAAGCTTGTAGGTGATACAGTCTGGGATGCATTGGCGGGATTTCCAGGAATGGGAACAATGATGCCAATATTGCTAAGCGAAGGAGTGAATAAAGGCAGGGTAACTTTGCCGCAATTATCAAATCTTACCAGTCTGAATACCGCAAAAATATTTGGAATGTATCCAAAGAAAGGAATAATCCAAAAAGGCTCTGACGCTGATATTGTGCTAGTTGACATGAAAGCAGAAAAGAAGGTTAGCGCCGAACTGTTGGGCGGTTACTCTGATTATACCGTATATGATGGATGGAGCCTAAAGGGATGGCCTGTGAAAACTCTTGTAAGAGGAACAGTTGTGGCTGAAGATTTTAAAGTGACAGGAAAACCCGGATATGGAAAATTCATCCAAAGGCCCGTGTCAGCGTAGTATCTCAAACTTGCCATTTTCTTTTGCCTTGTAAATTACATCTGGTTTTGAAAATATCCCAACCTCGATGACACCTGGAATTCCTATTATTGTTGCTGCCAATTCTTTAGGATTGGAAATTATGCCAAACTCACAATCAAGTATTATGTTTCCATTTTCAGTTACATATGGATATCCACGCTCCAGCAATCGCATGTGTGGCATGCCTCCATGTTTTCTAATTTGAATTGTGGCCGTGTTTCTTGCAAACTGGTGCACCTCTACTGGTACACTACGGTCTAGTTGTTTTACAAACTTGGATTCGTCAGCTATAATTACAACTTTTTTTGCCATACTGATCAGTATTTTTTCCCGAAGAAGCGCCCCCCCTCCGCCCTTTATCATATTTCCTTTGGCGTCTATTTGGTCAGCTCCGTCAAAAACCAAATCCACATGATCGATCTGATCGGGCTCAATTATTGATATGCCGCCCCTTTCCGCCTCCATCTTGATTTGCAGCGACGTCGGAATAGCTTTGACAGAAAGGCGATTCTTCTTCAGGTGTACTGATAACGACCTAACAATGGCGGTTGCAGCCCTGCCGCTGCCAAGACCTATGACATAGTTGTCTTTTACCATTTTTAGCGCTTGGGGCGATAATGCCTTTATGGCATCATCAACTGTCAATTATTCAACCTCTACTTGTTCTAGTTTGGACAGGGCTTTCATTATTTCGCTTTTTATTTTATCTAAATCCTTGTCATCATCTTCAATTTTTTCTTCTTCTGGTATCTTTATAGGAGTTGGAAGTTGTACTTTCTTTTCAACCTGTACTGCTATCTCTGGTTTTGGAGTCTCTATTGATATGATCTCTTCTCTTGATGCAAGAGGAGCAGGTTCTACTGGAACAATTGATTGTGAAATATCATGTATTTCCTTGATGGGCTCTTCAATAATTTTTGCAGGCTCGACGTGGACTTGAGGTGGTCTTATTATTTCATCTGGAAATTCTGGCATGGTACTTGGAATCTCTGTCAATGTACTCAGTTCAATTGATCTGCGTCTTACGTGGAAAGGAATCTCAATCGGTGTGGGTGGTACGGGAATTTTTTCTTTTAGAGTCTGAGTCTCCGTTCTTTCTTGCTGGTACTTCACTTCTGGTTCAACCTTTTCAATTTGTTGCCTTTCCTGTACTATCTGCTTTGGTTTTTCCTGTTGCCTGACTTCAGGCTGCACGGTTGTCTGTACATCAGGCCGTACCATGTTTGCTGATATCTTGGAAGAGATTTCGTGTAACCTCTGGTCCAATTTTGATAGTTTGCTGTCCATCAATGTTGCCAAGCTGTATCCTATGGGGCCAAGATCTGGATACTTACTTGCAGTCTCCAGACTTTCTATCTTGGCAATTGTAGTTCCAAGTTGATGCTGGTATCTAATGAGCAGTTTATCTCGATGAACCTTTGAAACATTTGATTCTTCATGGTAGAGTCTTGTGATTGTTTTTGTGAGTATCTCTTTTTCAATTTTCAATGAATGTAATTGATCTTCTGCTGCTGAATTTACTGTAATGGTCTGTTTGTACTTTCGTTTTGGGATTTTATCTAAAGCAACTGCAGTACAAGCGCCCGCCAGAGAGCTAAAAACGAGAGCTATTTCTTCCAATTTATGTATACCATTTGATCCAAGTGTATTTTCTTATTTTTGCATCTGGATAACCACAGCTTGCGCACCTGTCATGTCTTGCATGAAAAGAATTCTTTCCACATCTTCTGCATCTTACGTGGACATGTTTCTTTGTGTATCCTCCCATGGAGGTTGTGCCTTTAGTCATTGTACTTTCACTTTGGCGGAGGAGATATGATAACCACGTTATCTCCTCTAACTACTATGGTTCCTAGACTTTTTGTCTCTCCTTCAGAAGGGATCTCTTCTGAAGAATCAAGTAGCAGGTTCATGTGCTGATCAAAGCCATGTAGGTTCCCTCTTATCACTTTGCCCCCTTTGAGCTTGATAAGAACAACCTTGTTGAGGCTTTCATCAAGTACTTTTACTGCCATATCTACTGACATTTATTTCACTTATTACCCACTCTATCGAGGGTATATATTAAAATTTCATTGGTGTAATTTTCGGCTTTCTTCGGTAAGGCAAGTTTGACTCTCTTATGATGGCTGTAATGATCTCGTCTAGGATCTTCCTTCCATCTCTTGCAGTAGCTCGAGTTGGATCTCCCCAGACGCCATTTCCTGTCGCTGTAATAAAGGACTTGCTTGCTATCTTGCTCAATCTGTGTATCTCCTTTTTTGACAACCCGTCTTCGACCAATCCTTTTTTTGCCTTGTTCATTTCAACTTGCTTTGATATGGCACGCATAATTGATGTCTCTACAAATCCAGCATGATCAAACCTTCTCTTCATAAAATTCCAATAAGAATAGATAAGAATTCTTGGCCTTGGGCCTTGCATTCTGGCAATTTTGGTTGGTATGTCCTTTAGAGCTTTCTGGTTGCCGTGATGGCCGTTAAGTATTATTATTGTCTTTATCTTATTTTTCAAAAGTGATATGCATATGTCGATTACATACTTTTGTAGTGTACCTGATTTTATACTCAAGTTAAAGAAAGGATGATGCTCAAATGATACGCCATATTCAATGGAGGGCAGAAGAAGAAAGCCTGTTTTTTCTGATACCCTTTCTGCTATGAAAGACACAATGTCAGAATCCGTTGATACTGGTAAGTGCGGTCCATGCTGTTCAGTAGATCCTACTGGTATTATGGCAACAGGCTTCTTTCTTATTTTTCTGACAATATGCGAATTTGAAAGATTTCTTGCTATCATTTAGATCGTCTTGACTTGACATGTACCTTTCCCCAATATACTTCCAGTCTTCCATCCAAATGCATCTTTACTGCCTCAAGAAGTGTTTGTGCCTCTAGTTTCTGGCCCTTTCTTTTCAGGGATTCCAGTGTCTCGCTTTCATCAATTGCAAAAGCATCTTGGAATATTATTGGTCCTTGATCCAAATCTTCAGTCACATAATGTGCAGTACAGCCTACTATCTTTGCACCCCGCTCATATGCCTGAACGTATGCAAAAGCTCCAGGAAATGCAGGTAGCAGTGAAGGATGTATGTTGATTATTCTATTTGGATATCTCCATACAAAGTTTGGAGAAAGTATCCTCATGTATCTTGCAAGAACTATCAAGTCAACATCGTATTTCTTTGAAATTGAAATTATCTTTTCTTCTGCACTGTTTTGTTCTTTTTCGTTAACAAGTACGAAGGGAATATTTGCCTTCTTGGCCAACTTTGATAATGTGTTTTCTGTACCGATAACTACAGCGATCTCGCCTCTTAGCTGGTTTTTTGCTCTGGCACGCAATATTGCTTCTAGGCAGTGAGACTCTTTTGTTACCAATACTGCAACTCTTTTTCTCTTTGAGGCCTCATAGTGAATATTGACTTCCATTCTCAGACTCTTTGCTAATTTTTCTGCTTCCTGATTGAATTTTACAATGTCAATTTTTTTGGTAAATGATGCTTCCAAGTACATGCCAAACAAGCTTTTAATCACATTTTGATTTATTTTCTCGATATTTCCTCCATTTTGGAAAATAAAATTAGTAAAGCCTGCAACTACTCCCTCATGGTCTTTTCCAACTATTGTAATCTCTACGACTATTTTTTTCATTTTGATGGTATGTATTTCGCGCTTTATTAATGCTTAAATACCCTTTTGAAATATAGTGTATTATCAAATGCTAGTAGAACTAGATATCTCAATTCTGTAATGAGTGATTGAATGGAAGGAGATTTTTTAATTTTATACTCTGAGGAAAAATAATGGATAGATCAAAAAATTCTAGCAAAAGCCGCGGTAGAGTAAATAGTTATGATCATAACAATCCGGTGAAGACCTGTAGGGTTTGTTCTACTATTGGTGATTGGCATTGTTACGAGTGTTCAAATGACTTTTGCAGTATCCATTTTCACGGTCATAAAGAAATGCAACTTTGCATAATTCATTAAAAATGCGGGAGGTGGGATTTGAACCCACGAACTCCTAAAAGACAGGGTCCTAAGCCCTGCGCCTTTGACCAGGCTTGGCAACTCCCGCATGCATCATGACTTTTAAGACAAATTTATCTATTGTTGAGGTACTAATGGCAAGATTATTTGGCACTAATGGGATCAGAGGAGTCTTTGGAGAGAGTCTAACCTTAGACTTTGTATCCGATATTGCATCATCACTTGGAACTTTCTTCAGAAAAGGTCCAATACTTGTTGGATATGATGGCAGAGAGTCAAGCGTAATAATATCTAAAGTAGTATGTGCGTCTCTTAGCGCGATAGGTATTGATTCTTCTGTATGTGGTCTGGTGCCTACTCCATGTCTACAGTTTGCCACCAAAAAACTAGGCTACAGTGGAGGAATAATGATAACTGCTTCACACAACCCGCCAGAGTATAACGGGTTAAAACCTACTGCAAGAGATGGTGTTGAGATCTCAAGAGAAGATGAGCTCAAAGTCGAGAATATTTATTTTAAAAAAAGATGGAATACATCAAATAAACCCGGTTTAATTGGAAACGAAACCCGATCTATTCGGACATATCTTGATGGAATCAAGTCTCAGGTAAATGTGAAGAAAATAAGATCTAGTAGATTCAAGGTTGCACTTGACTTGGGAAATGGTGCACAGGCAGTAACAGCTCCTCTTCTTTGTAAAGAGCTTGGGTGTGAGGTAATTACCATAAATGATAACATAGATGGCACATTTTCGGGGCGGGGCTCCGAGCCAACTCCACAAAACTTGAATAAATTATCCCAGGTCGTGGTAAAATCCAAAGCCGACTTTGGTATCGCATTTGATGGTGATGGTGATAGAAGCATCTTTTGTGATGATAGAGGAAAGATTCTCACAGGTGACAGATCAGCACTTCTCATATCTAGATTTCTTTTGAATAAATATCCACGATCAAAGGTTGTGACAACACTCAATTCCACTTTGGCAATTGAGACAATTGCAGCGCAAACCAAGTCCCAAGTGTTGAGGACAAGAGTGGGAAGTGTTGAAGTATCGCGTAAAATGGTTCATGAAAAGGCACTAATAGGATTTGAGGAAAATGGTGGGTTCATGTATGGAAAACATAACCAAGTCAGAGATGGTTCGATGACCCTGGTTTTGGTGCTTGATCTATTGTCAAAAACTAACAATGTCCTGTCAGAGGAGATGAACATCTTACCCCTATCGTTTACTACAAAGGGCAAGATAGATTGTTCCATCGATAACTTTAAAAAAATACTTCAAGACCTGAAAAATGAACCATACAAAAAAGATCTTACTGATGGAATCAAGATTTTTCTTGATAAATCAAGTTGGGTCATGGTCAGGCTTAGCGGGACTGAACCAATAGCAAGAATATACGCTGAATCTGACACCGAAGATGATTTGGATGAAATTTTTGATAAATACATGTCAAAAATAAAGCAGGCAGCTGGCAGATAACATTGTTCGGATATAACCTGAATTTGTAATTACGCATATGAATGTCTCCATATGCAATTTTGATGCATACATCGTGGTCTGTCTGTTGTAGCAAAGAAATGTGATATATGCAAATTCGTGATTAGATCGGAAGTTTTGATTTATTGACTTGTCTACCTTCAACAAATGAGATTATGATATTTGAAAGAATAAAAAACTGGTAACTATAACATTACTTAGAGTCTTGCAAATTAGTATGATACGTACCAGATGATAGTTACTCTGTATAAAAATACGAAAAATAGTTATTTTATACTAGTTTAGCACAAACTCCAAAAAATAAACTGCCAGAACCACAGAAAGGATCTAAGAGAGCACTATGTTGACTTTAATTTTCTGTAACTTCAAATGAAAATGCGCAGATATTCTTCTACTAATGATTCTTACTAGCACTTATATTCACTTGTAGTGCCATAGGATCAGAATTACTGTCTTTTACCGAGTTAAAATTATTGAAAACCAAATTAAATTGGAATATTTGGTAACCTTAACACTTTTAAAACCAATTGAAAGCACCCAAGGAATGGAAATGATCCCAATGGGTGATACCTATGACTAAGGCTTATTACGTAAAGTTTCAAGTCCCAGCTGACCTAGTTAGCCCAATCTACGAAGCAGTGAGGGTTGCTCACCAGAGCGGTAAAGTAAAGAAAGGTACAAACGAAGTCACAAAGGCAATCGAGAGAGGAATAAGTAAACTCGTAGTTATAGCTGAGGATGTAGAACCACCAGAGGTAGTAGCACATCTGCCAATACTCTGTGAGGAACATAACCTACCGTATAGCTTTGTACCAAGCAGGCAAGAATTGGGCAAGGCATTAGGAATTGATGTCACCTCTGCAGCTGCCGCGATAATAGATTCAGGAGATGCTCAACATATAGTTGACCAAATTGTGGCATCGCTGGCGCAGATAAAAGGTGGTCAAGCTAGCAAATGAGCACTGAAATACCTACTCCAGCCGAAGTAATACAAATTGTTGGCCGAACAGGCATTGCAGGAGAAGTTATACAAGTTAGAGTAAAAATATTGGATGGAAAAGATAAAGGGAGAATTCTGACAAGAAATGTAAAGGGTTCTGTTAGAATGTCAGACATACTCATGTTACGTGAAACAGAGCGTGAAGCAAGGAAGATAAAGTGATTAGAAATTGAGCGTTCTAGTTAAACCATGTAGTTTTTGCAACAGACCTGTAGCAAAGGGATCTGGTACCATGCTTGTAAAAAACGATGGTACCGTATTTTGGTTCTGTTCTTCTAAATGCAAAAAGAACATGCTTGTCCTCAAGCGTGATCCTAGGAGACTCAAGTGGACAAACAAATACGTCAAAGGTGGAATAAGGGTAAAAAAATAAAATGACTGAACAGACATTATTTATAGTAAAACCTGACAGTGTAGAAAGAAAAATTGCAGGAAAAATTATCTCAAGATTTGAAAAGAAAGGTTTCAGCATCGTAAAACTAAAGATGTTTACTTTTACAAAACAGATGGCGGAGGAATTTTACTCAGTCCACCAATCAAAACCATTTTTTGGTGAGCTTGTTTCTTTCATTACATCAGGAAGAGTTGTTGCAGCAGTGATTGAAGGAAACAATGCTATAGCCACAACAAGACTCATGATAGGCTCTACCAAATCCTTTGAGGCTGCCCCGGGAACAATTAGGGGTGACTTTGGACTTGGAATATCAGATAACATAATTCATGCCTCCGATTCTAAGGAAAGTTTTGAAAAAGAGGCAGCTGTAATATTCAAGTGAAAGTGGTTGCAAATACGACAGCCAATAGTGGCAGTTCTAGGTCACGTAGACTCTGGTAAGACCTCGTTATTAGACAAGATAAGAGGTACGGGCGTCCAGGCCCGTGAAGCAGGCGGAATTACGCAACACATAGGAGCTAGTTTTCTTCCTACTGATGCAATAAAGAAAGTATGTGGGCCATTGTTTGCAAAAATGGCAGGAGACAACCAAGAAATTCCTGGATTGTTAGTTATTGATACGCCAGGGCATGAAATTTTCACAAACCTGAGGGCACGTGGAGGCTCAGCCGCAGACATTGCTATTTTGGTAGTGGATGTAAATCGAGGTTTTCAACCGCAAACCAATGAAAGCTTGAAGATATTGCAGAGCAGAAAGGTTCCATTTGTAATAGCCCTAAACAAGGTAGATATGGTTTCAGGCTGGAAAAAGAACCCCGCAACACGGTTTATCACTCAATCCATCAAAGAACAAGATCCTTTCGTACAAACTTCACTCGATGAGCTTCTGTACAATGTTGTAGGAACATTATCTATACTTGGTTTTAATTCTGAGGCATTTTACAGAGTCAAGGATTTTGCAAAAGAAGTTTCAATTGTTCCTGTTAGTGCTAGGTCAGGAGAGGGAATTCCAGAACTGCTAGCAGTTCTTGTAGGTCTTACTCAACAATACCTACAAAAGAAACTTGATCAGGCAGAGAAACCCACAAGGGGCATAGTTCTTGAAGTAAAAGAAGAGACCGGCCTTGGAGTAACCGCCAATATTATTTTGATTGATGGTAATCTTAAAAAGAGTGACTCGATAGTTCTTGCCAAAAGAGATTCTGTAGTAATTACAAAACCCAAGGCAATACTTTTACCAAAACCATTAGATGAAATGCGCGATCCAAGAGACAAATTCAGACCAGTAAACGAAGTCTATGCTGCTGCCGGAATAAAGATTGCGTCACCAGACTTGGAAGGCGTCTTACCTGGAAGCCCCGTTTATGCCTCTGCCAACGAATCAAAGATTGAAGAATTTAAAAAATTAATCGAGTCTGAAATGAAGTCAGTCTTTGTAAAGACTGACAAAAAGGGCGTGATTCTAAAATGTGACACTATTGGATCCCTTGAAGCTATCACTGACATGTTAAAACGACAAAATGTGCCAGTATCAATGGCTGACATAGGTCCAGTAACTAGGCGTGATGTTGTCGAGGCTCTTGCTATAAAAGAAAATGACAGGCATCTTGGAATAGTTATTGCATTTAACGTAAAAATTTTACAAGATGCCCAAGAAGAGGCGGAGGCAAACCACATTAGAATTTTCCATGATCAAGTCATATACAGCTTGATTGATAATTACACGAACTGGGTTCAAGAGGATACGGCCAATGAAGAAAACGCCATATTTCAGGAACTGACTCCTATTTGTAAACTGACATTTCTGAAGGGATATATATTTAGAAAAAGCAACCCAGCTGTTTTTGGAGTCAGAGTAGATGTCGGTACACTCAAACAAAAAATTGCTATAATGAATGCAGATGGAAAAAAAATCGGCCTTGTTCACCAGCTTCAAGACAATGGAAAGAGCATAGATTCTGCCAAGAAAGGCCAAGAAGTAGCCATATCTATTCAAAATATCACTGTTGGAAGACAGGTTTCGGAAGAAGATGTTTTTTATTCATTGCCTCCATCTAGGGAAGCCAGACTTTTACTCAAGCAATTTTCGCACAAGTTGAATCCAGAGGAATTCCAGACCTTGAAGAAAATAATAGAGCTTCAGAGAAAATTAAATTCCGTTTACAGCTACTGAGAATATTTCTGGGCAAGCATGTGGAGGCCAGGCTCACCTACTGCCCCCACTGCTTTATCGACAAGTTTTCCTCCCTTGAAGACCAAGAATGTAGGTATTGCATACACTTGGTATCTCTGGGAAATTCCTTGTGCCTCATCCACATTCACGCGAGCAAACTTGATGCCCTTGTATTTTTTTGCCATTCTTGTAAATATGGGCAACATAAACTGGCAAGGTCCACACCATGTGGCCCAAAAATCAACTATTACTGGAACATCGCTAGCTATTCCATTGTCAAAGCTTGCATCGTTTAATTCTAAAATCTCCTGTTCCTTGTGGGACGTCATATCGGCTAACTTTTTTTTCATTATTTTTTCTATTTCCTCGTCTACCAACTTGATAAAATAAATTTGAATAGTATTTAATAATTTGTACTAGAGATCAAGAAGAAATCTCATTACAATCGGTTTTTCCAGTTTTATTTCCATGAGATGATAGGTGGGGGCTTTAATTTCTAATTTAAAGTGGTGTTTTTCAAAATCAATCTCTTCTCCATTTATTGTTGCATTTAGAACATATTCTTGTGATTTAGTTATACGAACTTTGAAGCTGGCCCCAATAAATCCATCTGTTATTGTAAGTATGATTATCTCCTCAAGCCAGCTATATAACAAGTTGTTTAGATCTCTTGCCTTTATCTCAATTTTTTTTTCCATTTTTTTTTCAACGGATTTGATATCAAAAATAGTGTTAACCACAGCTATTCCAGCTGTTTCAAAGGCTTCCTCCAATGTTTGTCCAGTTACCTCAATGAATGCATCTGTCATGTGCTCTAGATAGTGATATGTCAAGATAGATCTTTGATGGATTTCATTTGTATTATTAGTTTATCACAATTGTAATTTCATAAAATCAGAAGGTCTAAATGCATTGGAACAAAAGTGAGTCTTGAATTTGGACTTACCACGTGGGATGAGAGACATAGAGCCCAGGGAATCGGTCGCAATAGAATATGTTAGACAGAAGTTCATGGAAACTGCAAACTTGTTTGGATTTCAATTCATGGAGCCTTCTCCAATAGAACTTGTCTCAGTGATAGAAACAAAGAGCGGACCTTCTATAAGAAATGAAATTTACTATTTTACAGACAAGGGAGATAGAGAAATTGCTTTACGTTTTGACTTTACAATAGGTCTCACCAGGTATATGACATCTCAAAAATCAATGAGGCTTCCTGCAAAGTTTTGTACTTTTGGAGGTGTATGGAGATATGACGAGCCACAGAAAGGACGGTACAGATTCTTCCATCAATGGGATGTAGAGATATACGGAGAACCTAGTGTAGAATCTGATGCAGAAATAATAGATTTCACCTCCAAGTTTTTTTCAAACCTCAAACTTGAAAATATTGTAATTGACATATGTAATCGAGAATTAGTTGAATCATATGTGAAAAATATCTTCAGGACTGATTTGCCTGATACAATAAGTGATATTCTGAGAGCCATGGATAAGACACAAAAGAAGAGAAAACAGGAGATAATTAAGGAATATCAAGAAAAAGGATATTCGATTTCTGACTTGGAACTAGTTTTAGAATTTTCTCAAATTAAGGGGATTCCACAAGAAATTGAGAAAATGATCGATACAAGCAAGCTCAAAAACTGGGATAATATGCTGCAACTATTTGAATCATTAAAAAATAGAGGCGTAGAAAATGTCAGAGTAAACTTTGGAATTGTGCGAGGGCTTGATTATTACTCTGGAATTGTTTTTGAGGTATTTGACAGCGGCTCAGACTTGGGAGCACTTGTTGGTGGCGGTCGTTATGACACATTAACAAAAGCATTTGGACGAGACGATATGGGTGCAACTGGTGCTGCAGGTGGCGTGGAACGCATAATAAATTCATTAGAGAAGCAAGGAATTACAAGTCTATTAAATAATGAAGAACATGTGTGGGTAGCATCTGTCAATGATGAAATGAAGAAAATTGCCATTAGCATTGCATCTGCCCTCCGGCTCAAAGGTATACCATCTGAGGTGGATTTGGCAGGCAGGTCACTTAGGAAACAAATGGACATGGCATCAAATTCCAAGTACGTGATAATAATAGCTCCAAAGGAGTATGGTGAAAAATCGGTTCTAGTCCGTAACATGAAGGATGGTTCTGAAAAACAGGTTAAACTTGATTCTCTTCTAAATGAACCGCGATCTAGTCTTCAACTTTGAATGCCTTTGTAAGCATCACTAGTTCAGGACCGTTTGTAAGTGAACCAACTACCATGGATTTGTTGTTTGCTAGTATTCCTGAAGAGACAAAAGGGGATCCACCATTGATGGTGGCAGGTTCAATCTCTACTCCTAGAACTTGGGATATGGTTCTGACATCTTCTTCTTCAGTTGCAGGATGTATGACTCCACCGCGGGAATTGGCCTTTGCCATGGCGCCGCTTTGTTGGTATCCTGCAACTTTCTTTCTTATCACCTCTATTCCAAGAACATCTTCAACTTTTTTTACATATTCAGATGGAATCAGCGGTGACATTATTCCGCCTTTGTCATTTACGCATATCAGATTGCCTATAGCTGTATGCTTTGTATCAAGTATGTCCACATTAAGACCGGTTGATTTTTTTAGATGAACTACCTCTTCCTCAAGAGAATTTCGTGGCAATAATATTCCATTGTTGTTCACCACCATTAGAACTCCAAGAAGTCTAGTATTAGCTACTGATGTGAAGACATGATCGGTTTTGAGGAATTCGCACAAATTTTCAACTTTTGTTGTAGCAAAACCATTTGGAATAAAGACAAAACTGTCATTACATTTTGCATAAATGCCTACATTAGGGCTACGATATACATCATACTTGAAAATTCCCACTGCTTACAACCAATTTCTGAAAGATATGAATTTATCTTGTATGAATAACTATCAAGTTATAGGGACCTGAATTCATCATATGACTTATCGCTCTACTTGGTTGTCGTTTGCCAGTGTTCTTGTATACACTTTAAATAAGTAGAAATATTTCTGCAATACGATGCCAATAGATCCAAATTTTCCTAAGAGCCATAAAGTTGAAAAAAAATTCAAGGATCCATCAAGTGAAAGTTACTATCTAGTTTGGGGACCTGGACGTCTTGCAGAGGCGGCATCAGATCCAAAAGTCATTACTGATTACAAGGCAATAGGTGAAGAACTCCAACCTATGGGAGTACATGGAACATACGTCGCAGTAGATTGGGATTCTTGTATAGCTGACGGGATATGTCTATTGAGTTGCCCCGTAAAAGTATTTGAGTGGTACAAAAATCCCGGAGAGACAGGCAGAAATGATAGAAGAGACTTTACTGATAAGGCAAGTCCCGTACAGGAAGCTAATTGTATTTGGTGTATGGCATGCGTAGAAGTTTGTCCGACAAAAGCAATCAAAGTTGATCAGGCAAATCAAGAAATTCACGAAAAAGAGATCGCTAATGTATCTTAGTTCAAGATATGTCTAGGTTTAAATAACATATCCTGTGACAAAAATCCATATGCCAATACCTGAAGACTTTCCAAAAGGATACAAACCAATTGGAAAAATAGATCAATCCGATGGTCACTTTCACTTCAGATGGGGTCCTGGTAAATTAGCCGAAGCTTCCAAAGATGAGAATTGTATAGCGGCATTCAAGGCCAGAGGTGAAAAGATAGAACCAGTAGGTGTGAGTGGCACCATGGTCGCAGTAGATTGGGATTCATGTGTTGCTGATGGCGCATGCATAGAGGCTTGTCCAGTACAAGTCTTTCAGTGGTATAGAACAGAGAAGGATGTTCCCGCTAGCAAGGCAGTAAACATCGCAATGGCTGGAACTGGTAGTTCAGTAAAAGAAGAACGGAAGGACTACACAGACAAGGCTGATCCAATAAGAGAGCATGACTGCATCTGGTGTATGGCATGCGTTTCAGTTTGTCCTCCACAGGCAATCAAAGTAGATCAGTCTAACCTAGAACACCATGAAAAGGCAGCAGGAACCTATACTAAAATGGAGACTGGTTCTGCTAATCCACACGCGCACCACTAGAATTTTTCGTCTTTTTTATTTTTCTTAACTGTCATGAGATATTGTACAAATACTTGTTATTTGCCAAATAGCGGTTATTCTTAAACAAATTTTAACAAGTCTTCTCTGAAAAAGTATTGCAGAGGTCGCCTAGCCCGGCATGGCGTGGGCCTTGAGAGCCTATGTGCGCAAGCACGCGGGGGTTCAAATCCCTCTCTCTGCGCTTAATTCTGTTATTCACCTCCATGTACAAGAAAATATCTTCGTTTGACTCGTTTACCCTGGTCTCATATGTCTTTATGCCTAATCTACAACGCGTCACACCAAATGGTTTGCCAGTATGTATGTCATAATATTCATGATGCCATGGTGACTGAAAGAGATTCTAGATTTTTGGTATCTTAAAAAATACACATAACAAACACTTCTGACATCATTCTAAAGGAGATAGAGGCATTAATTTTGAAAAGAAAAAAGATTGAGAGCAATTTTGAATTCCTCCAAGAAAATCTTCTTGATAAAAAGAAGAGTACCATAGACTCAGCAAACTGGGAAGGCTGGAAGCTTTTAAAAGCTTGGGATGTGATGAGTTAAAAGAGATCATCAGGTATATAGATGAAAAATGTCTGGCTTTGAAAAGACTCGAGCGTGAATTGAAAAAAATAACTGCCAGTAGATCTGACCAAATATATAATTCTAAAATAATTTTAGGATTATCGAATTCTATTTTTTTAGGATCTCGCTTAGCGCTATCACGTTATTATGCTGTTCATCTTTTGCAGAGTAGAGAAGCGTAATGGTCTTTTTTTCTTTTTCAATCTTTTTTAGCTCCCCGATAAGTTCAGTTTTTTCTTTTAACTCATTTCTGTACTTGGACTTGAAACGCTCCCATTTCTTTGGATCGTGTAAGAACCATTTTCGTAATTCGTTAGACGGGGCGATCTCTTTTAACCAAAGATCGATTTTAGCCTCTTCTTTGGAAACTCCTCTGGGCCATAATCTATCGACAAGAATTCTATACCCGTCCTCTTTGGAGGGCTTTTCGTAGGATCGTTTTATCTTTATCATTGAATCACGGATGATCCAGACGTATCATCTAAGGTTTCGCTGTTATTCAGAATGCTTTTAGATTTTGTCTTTTTGTTGGCATTTTGAGTATGATCGAAATTTTCATAAGCATTTTCAGTATCATGTATTGTTTTCACAAATTGTTTATCTTGTTCGTAAATGAACTCAGATCCAGTTGATTGAAGCCTTACATGAACACCATACATATCTGCTATATTTTGTGTCCAGGTGGATACATAGTCTCTCCAGATTCCAAAATTCTGCTGGTATTGCGTAGCAGAATAAGAGTAAACAAAGTCTAGATTTCGTATTGACTGGATTAGGTTTTTTGATAATAGATCTGATTGTTCAGCTGTAGCTTTTTGATAACTCGCAGGAATGTATTTCCAAGCAGTTTTTCTCTGCATGTCAAGCCATAGTAAAAGAAATTTACGAAATTCTTCAATATTTTTGGAATTTGACTCGGTGCACATATTTCCTAAATGCGATGATATCAGGCAGGCCTCGTCTAATGTCTCTAAACATCTCTGAGTTAGATTATTGTAATTGATATCAGATTTAGTTTTATCGCCAGTTAACTGCATGGTATAACAATCTCGTTTCAGGCATAAATACATTGACACAGCATTGCAATAAAATGCAATCAAAAGTTTGATCCACCTCTGCTATTCCAAATCATCTAACATCTTCAAGCAATAGTCACATACGGGATATCAATTATATTATCTTCATACTCTGCCTTGCATTTTTTACATGTGTGCTTTGGGCTTTTTCCTATCTAGTTTTTCTAATGATGATATCAACATTCTCTTTCAGATTTACCATTATGACTGTATTTACCGTTCATTGGTAGGATAAAACTTGGTAAAATTGCCATTTTCAGTTGAACTTACTCTTGTTATTACTGTGTCATACTTGGACAAGAGAAAGAAAGAGAGGTTGAAGGTAGTCGATGAATCACTGTGTATCTGGCATGTCATTTTGCTGGAACATGTAAGACCATGTATGCCCAAAAGGGGCAGATTCAGCAAATGGCAATACAATTGTTACGAGGGTATTTGTTAGGCTTTAACAAATGATATGGATTCAATCTCGTTCTGATTTCTTCGAGTCTCTGTGAACCTTTCCAAGTTTCTCATGTATTTGATCCCTGAAAATTGTTAATCCTATCCTTTTTGCATATGGCTGCCCCTTTGCAAATGATTCTGCCATATTTTTCATGAATTTGATGTCAACCTTTGGAGGCATTGGAGGTTCAAACGGATCTACGTATGCTTCTACAATGGTTGGCTTGGTTTGCGACATGGCCTCATGAATCACATTTTTAACTTCACTTGGTTCTCTTATGGAATAACCTTTTCCACCGCAAGCTTCGGCAAACTTTGCAAAATCAATTGGAGAAAACTCTATGCCATATTCAGGATTTCCAAGGAATGCCATCTGCTCCCATCTTATCATTCCCAAGATGTCATTTTTTATGATAATTACTTTGATTGGCAGATTGTATTTCACAGCTGTAGCAAATTCACCCATTAACATGGTAAACCCGCCATCTCCTACAAACGCCACCGACTGCCTATCTGGAAATGCAATCTGTGCAGCTATTGCATATGGCAACCCGCATGCCATGGTAGCAAGAGTACCTGAAAGCGAAAATTTCATTCCCTTTCTGAGATCGATATGACGTGCAGCCCAGATCGTATTGGTTCCACTATCAACTGAAATTATTGCATTGTCAGCCAATTCTTCCGAAACAGCTGTTGCAATTAATTGTGGTTTGATTGGTTTGGCAGTAGGGTCAGCCGAATGCATTAGTTTGTTCCACTTTTTCATTGCCTCCTGTTTTGATTTGAGAAACTTGTCATCTTTTTGACGTAAAAGTGGTAGAATCTTTGTAAGGGTTAGTTTTGCATCTCCAACAAGTCCTACCTCAACAGGATAACGCAAGCCAATCCTGTCTGGAAATATGTCGATTTGTATCCCTCTTGCATTTCCAGGTTTTGGTAGGTATTCGATATATGGAAAAGATGTGCCAATCATTAACAGAGTGTCTGCCTCAGTCATAGCATCACTTGCAGGTTCGGTTCCAAGCAGACCAAGGCCGCCTATATTGTAAGGATCATCATCAGAAATGACTGCCTTTCCAAGCAATGCCTTTACTACGGGGGCAGCAAGTTTTCTGGCAATTGCTGTTACCTCATCACCTGCATTTAGAGCTCCCTGCCCTACCAACAAAACTATCTTGTTTCCAGAATTAAGAATTGTCGCTGCCTTTTCAAGCAAGATAGTATCTGGAATCCTGTTGATGGTTGTTGGAGAAAGCAGATGTGCGGTGTGACCGCCAACATTGTGTTTTGTGTATTCTCCTTTTAGTTTCCTTTCTTGGGTGTCAATTGGAATTGTGATGTGACTTACCCCTCTCAAGGCAAGAGCATTCCTGCATGCAATGTCTATTACAGACTCTGCATGTTCTGGACTGTTTATCATATTATTGTAAACTGTGACATCTGAAAACAACTGCAACAGATTGATATCCTGTTGATATTTTGTGCCCATCATATCTGAGTAAGTATTACCAGTTATTGCAATTACTGGTGCTCCATCTGCTTTGGCGTCGTACAATCCCGTTAAAAGGTGAGTAGCACCTGGTCCAGAGGTTACAACACAGGCACCAAGCTTGCCGGTGTATTTGGCATATGCACATGCCATAAAGGCTGCAGACTCTTCGTGCCTGACTAGGATAAACCTGATCTTTTCTTTGCGGCGTCGTAATGCCTCGATTACCCCATTAATACCATCACCAGGCAATCCAAAAATCACTTCAACTCCCCATCGAAGCAAACCCTCTACAACAATATCTGCAGTTCGCAGTCCCTCGTATTCATTCATAAAATAATGATTCTGAACTCAGATAAGAATATTTTTTTGATTACCACCATATTCTAGCAGCATATTTTCACGTAAAAAATTAGGATGCCCTAAAACTGTCAGCGTTTAAATAAGAAAAACGACCTATTATACCCTGATTTCTAACATGATTCCATAAAATATTGTAAAATGTTTGAGTGAAAGGTGTAAAGGCTCGGTTGTAACTGATGATGACAAAACAAACAGAGATGCTCGGGACACTCGCTATCTGGGGAAATGAAACAGGCATTTGACAGGTTTACCCCGTCATACCAGCATTTCATAAAACTGATTGACTGAGGGTTGCAAGTTGTATTCTTGAATATTGCAAAACCAAGTCCTGTATTCTTGAGGTTTACAGAGCTACCTCTCTGTATTACTTGCCTATTTTTCCCAGTTCTGCTAAAAGGGCGGAAAGTTGAATCTCAGGGTTGGCCCCTATTATGAGTCGATAATCATATTTGGCAATCGATTCCAAAATATCTGAAAGATGATCCGTCTTTAGTTTGTAACATTCTTCATTAAGATATTTTAGGAAATCCGACTCGGACATTCCATATATCTTGATGAGTTCAACCATCTTGTTTCTTGCATCTGTCAACTTTCCAGACAGTGCAATCTTTAAGATCTCTCCTACATCACTAATCTTTGCAAGTCCGGCAGATGCCTTTACATTATCTTCATTTACTATTCCAAGGCTTGCAGTTGCCTGTAACATATTGATAGAATGTCGCATATCTCCTTCTGAATACAAATATAGTGCTTTCAGACCATCCTTGTTGTACTTGATTTTTTCTTTTTTACAAATTTCTTCTAGGTATCCTGTTATCTCTTCCTCGGAGATCCTAGTGAATTTGAATACGGCACATCTACTTTGAAGCGGCTCTATAATTTTTGATATATTATTTGCAATCATGATAAACCTGCAATGACCTGCTGTGTCTTCTATGATTCTCCTAAGAGCGGTCTGAGCATCAGCAGTCATTTCATCTGCTTCATCTAGTATGACAAGCTTGAACGGTATTTTGGTGTCTAGTCCTGAGAACCTTGCAAATTTTTTTACTCTGTCTCTTACCATGTTTATTCCTCTTTCATCTGAAGCGTTCAACTCTAGAGTATATTCTCTCCATGAATTCCCTAGAATTTCTCTTGCAAGACATAGGGAAGTGGTGGTCTTACCAATACCTGCTGATCCAGAGAACATCAAATGTGGCATCTCAGATATGTTTTTTAAAAGAGATTTCAGACTGCCTATTATCTCTTTCTGGTTTATTATGGATGATAGTTTCATCGGGCGGTATTTTTCAACCCACATGAAGGATTCGGTCATATGGTCCTCCTCTTTGCCCTACTAATAAAATTTAACAGGCAAAAAAGCGCATACTAACGCTCGGGCAGGCCATTTGAAGTGACCAGCACATGCCAATATTTTTTATAAAAAAGGGTAATGAATTCTTGTCTTGCTTTTTCCATGGGGTATTTTATAGGTAATTCACTTCTATCTTATAGTATCATTGTTGTTTCGTGAGGTAAAACAAGATTGGTTGAGATGTAATAGTGCATTTTGTTAGTAATTACTCAAATGTCCTATTATTGTTGGTGACAGATTGTACTTTTATGACATGACATGTCAGAGATCGGCGTTTCAAAATCAGTAACATGAGCTCCAGTAAGGTTAGCATCATGCATAATACTGGACGCAGCATACGCATCTTGAAGGTTAGCTCCTGCTAGGACAGCATTTGACAAATTAGCACCTGCTAGCCATGAATATGACAGGTCGGCATTTTGAAAATTAGTACCTACAAAAACAGCATTACCTGCCCAGATGTGAGAAAAATTTACACCTGACAGATTAGCACCTGAGAGATTGGCATACATAAACGTGGAACCGTCAAACTTGGCGCCGCGAAAATCAGCATTGATAAGGTCTGCACCATAGAAATCCGACCATTGAATATTGGACATCTGTAAATTGGCTCCTGAGAGATCTGCATTATTAATATTAGCGTTTTGCATATTTGCCCCTTGAAGGTTAGCGTCTGCTAGGTTTGTACCGTATAATCTCGCACCTACCAGATCAGCTCCTGATAGATTAATTCCTGACAGATTCTGAAATGTTAGATCAATCCCATGCAGATTACAATTTGACCAATCACTATTTTGAGATAGTTGACCAGAACATGGTTTGTAAGTTTGCACTGTGCTTGATTTCATATTGTTGTTTTTCTGTATCAATGCATTTGATACAGGAATGGCTGATACTGCAATAGATGCCATCAAGATTGCTGTTAATAGTAACACCACGGGTAACTTTAATGACATTATTTCAGTGTGTAACGCACATATAAAAATAACATCTGTCGTTCTCATTGACAGTAGTTCAGAATTACTTTTGTATTACGTAGTTGAGACCAGATGTCGTTATAATTTGACATTTAATCGTGTAAGAATTCCAATTTTGATAATAAAATTGTGGTTTGATAAAAAACTTCGCATTTATTTAACTGAAGTACTGTTCGTGGGTAATAATAGAATAACTAGCTATTAAGATTAACAAAAAGATATACCATTCTAAGCGATCACCAAATGAGTCTTGTATCAAATAGGGCAAATCTATCATGAGAGGAAATAGCATATGCGAGTAACTAGATCAAATGATCAGAGTAAATGGTTAATAGAATTGATCGATCGATCCCTTAGAGACCTAATGGAGGATCATGAAGTAAATTGAACATCTCAGAACTAATCCAGATGCATAGTATAGGATATAGACTACAGGATGTCAAAGTCAGCTTTGGATATGATCTCAAGATAGACGCACCAGAAGTATCCATTGATGCTAAACATGGTGAAATTTTGAGTACGCCAAGATGGGTAGCTGAAGTGTTATCGTCAGAAAAACTTGCTGAAGTGCAGGATACTGATATGGTAGTAGCTTTGAAGCAAGCTATCGTAAAAGAAAATGTACAGGGTGATTTTGATCTTTCTACCCTCGAACCAGAATTTTACATAAAAATGAATTTATTCATGCAAAGACTACCCCAGCAAGACCGTGATAAAATAGAAAGTATGTTAAATTCACTTATTCGTAAAAGACAAGGGAAGATAATTAGATTGGCAGATTCATCCAAGATGGCTACTGAATTAGCAAAGAAACTGACAGTCGAAGAGCGAGCTCTATTTGATTATATTCACGATAACAGTGCAGAATTTAAAAAACAAGTCATAGGTGATAAAAAGTGACCATGCAGTCTGAATCTATCTCATCGAGCAAGCTTCAGGATCAGGTAAGGGAATTCCTAAGTCAATTCAAGGATAAATCCAATTCATACAAGTATGTTGACGAAATTGATCAGATGATGTCAAAGAAAATCCAATACATTGTGGTAGATTACAATGATCTGGTATCATACCAAGAAATTGAATCTGTTTTCAATGTTGAACCAGATGAAATTCTTCACGCCTTTAGCGGAGCAATCAAAGATATTCTCAAGGAAAGATTTCCACAATATGCGGAAAAAATCCGTCACGATATCAGAGTAAGGATCTCA
>DAHUYT010000008.1:33971-34841 GCA_027315065.1 Nitrososphaerota archaeon
GGCAATCAAAGATATTCTCAAGGAAAGATTTCCACAATATGCGGAAAAAATCCGTCACGATATCAGAGTAAGGATCTCAAATTATCCAGCGCAGCGTAGTCTGCGCGAAGTAAATGCTGAAGTCATAGGAAAAATGATAAGCGTTTCGGGAATGGTTGTAAGATCCTCTGAGATTAAACCGCTTGCCAAAGAACTAGTTTACATCTGTCCAGATGGACATCATACTAAAAGAATTCAGGAAAAAGGCCTTGAATTCAAGGAGCCACTAAAATGTGATAGTGGTAAATGTACTCACAGAGATCTAGAATTAAATCCTGAGCAAAGCAAATTCATTGACTTTCAAATGGTACGACTCCAAGAACTGCCTGAAGATCTACCTCCAGGTCAATTACCTCATTATCTTGATGTTACAGTGCTTCAAGATTTGGTTGATAATGCAAGGCCGGGGGATCGTGTAATTCTTACTGGAATTGTAAGGATTGAACAAGAACATATACCTTCAATGAGGGGGAAGAGTGGGATTTACAGATTAAGAATTCAGGGAAATAACATAGAGTTTCTAGGTGGTAGGGGAACCAAGAGCTCTAGAAGCACTGAAAGAGAAGAAATCTCTCCAGACGAAGAGAAAATAATAAAATCACTTGGAAAAAATGCCGACATTTATGACAGACTTGTAGCCTCATTTGCTCCTCACGTTCATGGTCATGATATCATAAAAGAGTCAATCTTGTTGTTGATTGTAGGCTCTACTCAAAAACTTCTTGCTGATGGTGCTAAAATTCGTGGAGACATCAATGTCTTTTTGGTAGGTGATCCTGGTACAGCAAAAAGCGAGATGTTAAAGTTCTGTGCAAGAATTGCTCCACGAGG
>DAHUYT010000008.1:34859-43640 GCA_027315065.1 Nitrososphaerota archaeon
AGGTTCTACTGCAGCAGGACTCACAGCAGCTGTAGTAAGAGATAAGATTGGTATCATGATGCTTGAAGCAGGAGCAGTTGTTCTGGGAGATCAAGGTCTTGTTTGCATAGATGAATTTGATAAAATGAAGCCAGAAGACAGAAGTGCATTACATGAAACTATGGAACAACAGTCAGTAAGCATTGCAAAAGGTGGAATTGTTGCAACATTGAATGCAAGAACATCAATTTTGGCTGCTGCTAACCCAATGTATGGAAAATATGATCCATTCAAGAACATAACGGAAAATGTTAACCTCCCAGTCCCACTTTTAACACGTTTTGATCTCATCTTTGTCGTTAGGGATATCCCATCCAAAGAAAGAGATACAAGAATAGCGCGACACATATTGAATCTACACAGAACTTCAGGAACTGATACCAAATCACTAATTGACGTAGACATTCTTACAAAATATCTGACATATACAAAAAGATTTGATCCAATACTTACATCTGAAGCAGAAGAGAAAATTCTAGAATATTATATGGCAATGAGAAACGTAGAATCCGAGGGGATGATTACAGTAACCCCTAGACAATTAGAAGGGCTTGTGAGATTGGCTACTGCTAGAGCAAGACTATTGATGAAGACGCAAGTTGATGGTGAAGATGCAGAAAGGGCAATATTTCTAATACAAAGCATGCTCCAAGATGCGGGAGTTGACGTGAACACTGGAAAGGTAGACCTCGGAGTTCTTCAAGGTAGACCGCACAGCGAAGTCTCAAAGATGCAACTATTCATGGATGTAATGAAATCATTGGAAGGAGATGAGAAAAGACCCGTCGAAGAAAAAACCTTTGTAAAAGAACTAGTCAAGACGGGCAAATTCACCGAAGAAGAAGCAAGAAAATACATCAAGAAATTACAGCGAGAGTCAGCTATTTATGAATCAAAACCTGGTCATTATAACCGGGTATGAAAGTATCGGAACTAGATATTTCTAAAACTGCAATCAAGTTTCTTTGTGATAGTGGATTTGTTACTCTCTATCCGCCACAAGAAAAGAGTGTAAAGGCCGGGCTATTAGATGGAAAAAGCATAATTGTTTCTGCTCCAACTGCAAGCGGAAAGACGCTAATTGCCATGCTTGCAATAATAAAGAACATTTCTGAGAAAAAAGGTAAAGTGGTGTATCTCAGTCCTCTCAAAGCACTAGCTTCTGAAAAATTTTCTGAATTTAAAAAACTGGAATCTACAGGTATTGATGAAGGCATTAAGATTCAGATTTCAACGGGTGATTATGATCAAACTGATAAAAATCTTGGATTAAGCGATATTCTTGTTCTTACTAATGAGAAGATGGATTCTGTCATGAGGCAAGGAGCTGAATGGTTAAACGAAATTAGTCTTGTCATTGCAGATGAGGTTCATTTGCTAGGGGATGAGGATAGGGGGCCAACACTTGATATTGTACTCACTAAACTAATGTCGCTCAAGAAAAAACCGCAGATACTTGCACTCAGTGCGACAGTAACCAATGCTGATGAGATATCAAAATGGCTTGGCTGCAAACTTGTGGAAAGCGACTGGAGGCCAGTTCCTCTCTGGGAAGGAGTATATGATCAGGGCACGGTAACAATGCAGAACAAGAAGAGTTTTCAAGTCGAAACAAGCATTAGAGGTGCGTCAGTTGATTTGGGCTTAGATTCTCTCAAAAATGGAGGTCAAGCAATTCTGTTTGCTGAAACCAGAGCGCGTTCGGTATCTCTTGCAACAAAGGCATCTGACGTAGTTTCAAAACATATTACAGAAGAAGAGAAGAAAACTCTAGAGCAAATCTCGCAAAGACTTCTTGAAGACAATGAACACACCGAACTCATTAGGAATCTGGCAATGCTAGTGAAAAAAGGTGTTGCATTTCACCATGCAGGATTGAACCAGAATTGCAGAGACATCATCGAGTCAGAATTTAGGAATAAGAGAATAAAGATCCTCGCTTCTACACCAACACTAGCAGCAGGAGTAAATCTTCCAGCAAGAAGAGTGGTAATTTCTAGTATCAACAGATATGATGGAAAATATGGAGTCAACAAGCCTATTAGTGTTCTTGAATACAAACAGCTTTCTGGCAGAGCTGGTAGACCTCAATATGATGAATATGGAGAGTCTATTATTGTTGGAAGTTCTAATAGTGATGATATCTTTGATTATTACATTAATGGTGTACCGGAGCCAATTTCTTCAAAACTTACAGATGACAAGGCACTACGAATTCACATATTGAGCTTGGTCTCAACTACTCCCGGAATAAAAAGTGAAGAAATTGTTGATTTTTTTTCAAAAACACTTTCGGGATATCAGGAAAGAAAGTCAACTATAAAATTCAAGATTCAGATAGCATTACGATATCTTGAACTAGAAGAACTCTTAAAACAAAAAGGCGGTAGATTCATCGCAACAGAATTTGGTAAAAAAACTTCAACTTTATACATAGATCCACTAACAGCTGTATATTTTAGAAAAACGCTTCAGCAAATTTCAAAAGGTAAGAAACACACTCTTGGATTATTACATATTGTTACAAGCTGTGAGGATTTTTTTCCCAAGTTTTCATTAAGGAACAAAGATTATGAACTAATCAGCACGCTTCTTGAAAACTATTCTGATCAATTGATTGAAAACATTTCAGAATATGACTGTAATCGTAGTCTACTTGTAATCCATGCTTGGATTACCGAATCAAGCGAGATCTTTCTTTCTGATAATCTGGGCATAGAATCAGGAGATATGCATAGAATATCTGAGACCTCCGACTGGCTCATTCATGCATTTTATGAGCTTGCAAAGCTTGAGAAGTCAAATGATATCATGGAAGAACTAAATGTCTTACGAACTAGAGTGATATATGGAATAAAGGAAGAGCTTGCTGATCTTGTCAGAGTGCGGGGCATTGGAAGAATACGTGCAAGAATTCTGTACAAAAACGGAATCAAGAATCTAGATGAATTGACATCGATTACTGTTGAAAAACTAGCCAAAATTGATAAGATTGGGCCTAGAATTGCAGAAAACATAAAGACACAACTCAAAAAGGTAAGATGATGCTTGACAAAATAATAGCTGCTATCGTAGTTTCAGTCATAGCATTTGTTACGGTCTACGTCATTACCCCAATTCTTATCAAAACTCTTGAAAAAAGAAAACTTGTAGTAAAAGACTACAATAGAGTCGGGGGCGCAATGGTGGCAAGGCCAGGCGGTCCATCCATTCTTGCAGGAATCATGATCTCAGAACTCGTTCTTTATGCATTTTTTTCTTCGATAGACGTGTTAGCGATAATTCTTACTACTTTTCTGGCATTTCTTGTAGGGTTGGCAGATGACAGAAAAGTATTGGGTGGATGGTTCAAACCTCTTGCTCTGGCAGCTACTGCAATTCCAATAATTTTGTTGGGAGCACATGGTTCACATCTAGATTTTCCATTATTTGGCTCTGTTAATATTCCAGAATTATATCTGGCCCTGATAGTTATCATGATTCCAATTACAGGAAATACGATAAATTCTATTGATGTGCTAAATGGTGTTGCAAGTGGATTTATGACAATTGCTAGTTTTGCGCTCACGATATCTCTATTCATCGTTCATCATTATGATATAGCTATGGCAAGTTTACCTCTGGGTTTTGTATCTCTTGCTTTTTACAAATATCACAAGTTCCCTAGCAGAATATTCCCAGGAGACTCCGGGGCACTCACCTTAGGTGCCATGTATGGAACAATTGCTATAGTAGGTCATGTGGAAATAATTGCGGCAGTTGCTTTGTTGCCCGCAGTGATAAATTCATTTCTATTTCTATCGAGCGTAAAACGAATAGTTGAACATAGGCAACTAAAATCAAGTCCTGTTGAACATACCGAAGATTTCAAATTAAAAGCTACTGAACATAAAGATGCTCCGGTGACATTGGTGCGTCTGATTGTAGCTAATAGACCTATGACAGAAAAAGAGGTAGGATTTGCAATTTTCAAGTTGGCGCTATTTTCAGCTGCACTTGCAATCATTACGGCATTTATGACAGGTGTCAAGATATGAAAGGACCGATATTTTTATACGTCTTCATAATGTGGCTGATGATTCTCGGTGGTGGAGGACTTCTTGTTGTAACAATTGCACCAATCTCGATACAAGGTCTTGGGAAATATGATGAATTTTTAGATTCTGGCATAAAGGCAATTATTGCTGTATTTCTTGTTGTACTTTGGATCTTTATCATGTCAAAGATAAAGAACTGGATATTTCACAAGCAGATCAGAAATTAACTATCTTCCCAATCTTTCTTCTTTTTGTCGTATTCTTCACGAGAATATTTGATTTTGGCTGGAACTCCTACAACTACTGTATTTGCAGGTACATCTTTGATAACTACTGCCCCCATAGCTACTACACTATTTTTTCCAATCGTTACTCCAGCTTTGATGACAGCTCTTGAGCCTATCACTGCCCCATCTTCTATGGTGACTCCGATCATTTTCCTACTTGCTGGATATGGGTCATTTGTAAGGGCTGCAGCAGGTCCTATGAAAACATTTTTTCCTATTTTGGAGAGGGGTGGTATGTATGCCATGCCTTCTATCATTGTATTGTCTCCAATCTTTACATTGTAATCCACATGAGCAAGAGAGCCAATCTTTACATTATCTCCAATCTCTACGTTGTCACCCACGTATGCAAAATGCCATATTTTCACATTATTGCCCAATTTTGCTTTCTCTGATACAAAATTTGTAACCATTTTTCATCACAAATGCCACGGCGAGCTCTTGCTGACAATTTTTTCTGGTAGTTTATCTTTGTACTTTTTCAAGAATTCTATCTCTTGATTTTTATCTCTTAGTTCATCTGGTAGCATGATGGGAATTTCGTCTATTATGGGATAAAATCGAGAACATTTGGAACAGAATATAGCACCTTCTGAAATAATATCCTCTTTTGATAAAATCTCGAAAACATCAAGTGGAAAATGTTTGTCTATTGGACATGCTAAGATTTCCATCATTTTCTTGTTCATTTGAGATCTAGATAAATTGGAGTTCCTCTATGACTAGATAAAAGTGCTGCCTCAGCTATCTTTGTCGTGTTTAATGCATCTTCTGGCCTTACCCTTATGTTTTCTTTACCCTCTGATGCGGCGATAAAATTTTTAATTTCCAACAGAAGCGGCTCTTCAACATCTTTTCGTGGGATCTCAGCTCCGGTATTGGTTTCTATCTTTACTTCCTGTGTGATAAAATCAGAGGAAATTATCGCATCGCTACAAACAGCACTGAATTTTCTAACTTTGATTGGAGTTATCCAGTTTGATGAAATGATGGCTACTTTGTTTTCTCTAAAGCCTAACATTATTGTAGCAAAGTCTTCGTGTTCATGTCGTATTCTACCGGATCTTACAAAGACCACTTCTGGAACATCATCAAAAAGCCACATGGCTGTGTCTATGTCATGAACTGAAGTGTCATAAATTATTCCGACATCTTTGATATGGAGAGGCATTCTGTTCTCTCGGTGAAATTCTAGCATTATGAGTTCTCCGTATTTTTTTGTCTTGACGTATTCCTTCACGAGCGATACTGCCGGGTTGAATCTCTCAATATATCCTGATGTTAGAATTACTTTGTTCTTCTTTGCTAATTCTAATAATTCCTCACCCTCACGCGAAAGGTATGTCATGGGTTTTTCGACAAATACATTTTTCTTCTTTTGTAGCAAAGTCTTGGCAATTTCAAAATGAGTCGAGGTGGGGGTACAAACAAAGGCAGCATCAAATTGCTCTGATCCTAAAAGAGAATCAATGTCTGAATAGTGATTAACAGAATACTTTGTTCCAAACTCCTTTGATTTTGCCAAGTCTGCGTCACAGATTGCTGAAAGAACTCCAAGTTGGGAGAGAATTCTTGTATGGTTCTTGCCAAAGCCCCCTACTCCTATCTGTGCAATTCTCATTTTAATACACCGATGTTATCCAACGAGAATACCTTTTGTTTCTTCCCATCGCAATTTCCAAATACATGTTTTGTATTTTCTGTGTTATTTTCCCAACTTTGCCATCTCCAATCATTTTTCCGTCAACGGAAACAATAGGAGTTATCTCTGCCGCGGTGCCTGTTAAAAATACCTCATCAGAAAAATAAATTTCTGTTCTTGGAATATCACGTTCTATTGTTTCGTAACCAAGATCTCTTGCTATTTCAATCACGGAATATTTTGTAATTCCTTCTAATGCTGAAGAGCTGGAAGATGGTGTCAATAATTTCTTATCTCTTAGAATGAATATATTCTCTCCAGGTGCTTCACTAATGTTTCCTTGGTAATCTAACAGGATTGCTTCATCATATCCATTTCTCTTACACTCTTGGGTTGCCAATATTGAGTTCAAATAATTACCACCCATCTTTGCAAGAGGAGGGGTGGAAATGTCATGGATCCTTCTCCATGACGAAATACCTGCTCTGATCCCATTTTTATTGAATAGATCTCCAAAGGGAAATATCACAACTGCTGCATGTGTTGGACTGCTTTCTGTTACGTGAAGATTTATCCCATATTGTCCTACGAAATAAAATGGTCGTATGTAGCATGATTCTCTCACATTGTTTTTCTTACAAAGTCCTATTATTGCATCAGCTATTTGCTTGTCCGTAAACCTTAGTGAGACAGAATACACCTTTCCTGAATTCCTAAATCTTTTGATGTGATCCTGTAATCTGAAAATATACAGGTTTTTCGAATTCCAATAACCTCGCAATCCCTCAAAAACAGAAGTTCCATAATGAATAGCATGAGTCATTACAGGAACTTTTGCTTCATCATTTGTTACAAACTTACCATCAAACCAAACAAACTTGGGAACAAAAGGTTTCATATACAAAACCAATTCTGTCTATAATTAATCTATTTCTACCAAAATCCAGTCCTTGGAAACTTCATACCAAGTATTCTATACGTCAAGTCCGGCATGCTTGCAAATTTCTTAACAACATCCCAATTCTCGTGTATGATCTTTACAATTTCAGGTTCCACATACTGTTCCCAGCCAGTATCCTTTCCCATTGCAGATTCGAACATTTTTTGTTTTACAAGTGAGGCCGATGTTTCTTTTCTTTGGCCAATCTTTGGACTCAGTCCATAAAGCCTCAACACAAAGGCTTCTGCCTTGTCTCCAGTATAAGTAAAGTAATCTGTTTTAATTCCATCTAAAATTTGCCGCTTGATTTTCCACGAATAAGGCGAAAGTAACGGAGGCATGTATTTTAAAAATGGAGAATAAAATGTGTAATTTGACACTATGGATATAGAATCTCCAAACACTGATTTGAGCATCTTTTTTCTTAACTCATAACTGAATGGAAAACTCTTGCTGTTGATTTCATTACCATCAATTTTGAATATGACTGGAAGGACTCTTACTTCGTTGCCGTTTTTTAACTCATTGATGATTTCAACATGTGCCTTGGTAACAGGATTTAGATGGGCAAGGTATATTGCGATTGTCAATTATCTTCCATATTTGTCTGGTATATTTCAATCCTTGATTGAATTTAATCAAAATATTCCAATTTATGGGAAATGGGGACGATGGGACTTGAACCCACGACATCCAGCGCCCGAGGCTGGCAGTCTGCCAAGCTAACCTACGTCCCCGTAGTTCTCGCCAGAATGATAGAATATTATCTTTTCAAATGAATATGGCTATCCATAGGACTCGTATTTTATCTCAAAACTTTTGTCAGTTCTCTTGTTTCTCTCAGTTACAAATCCTTTTGGAGTCAATACGTCGAGACACCCATCTATGGTCCCCTGCCAACCGCAAATGAAAAAGACGGTATTATCCTTGGTAATTTTTTCTCCGACCAGTTTCTCAAGTGGAGATAGATCTCCATTCTTTGACTGCAAGAAAGTCTCTACTCTTCCTTTCTGTCCATTCCATGTTCTGTTGAACCATTCGTCAGGTCTACTGATAGTTGATCTATATCTAAAACTCCACTTGTCTTTGCCCCGGTCTAGGCTTTCTTCTTCAAGATGAGTCAATTCCTCCCTGTAGCCAAGCTCATCAACATAGCTTGCTCCATGTAAAACAATTATCTCTCTCTTGCTTCCAGTATCGTGAAGGTGGCGTGCATAACTGACAAACGGAGCCAAACCCGTACCACCTCCTAGGCAAACAATTCTTCTGTCATCTGGCTCTCCATTTGGTCTCTTTTCTTCAATGGTAAAGGCACCAGTAGGCTTTATCCATGTGATCTCATCGCCTTCTTTTGCACTAAACAAAACTGTTGTAAGGCGACCAGGAAGCGGTTTTCTGACCCATCTTATGTATAACTCAATGTATTTTCTGTTTTCTGGATTTGAGGCAATCGAATACGCTCTTCTGATCACCTTGTTCTCTGATTGTACATGTGAGCCTAGGGTTAAAAATTGACCCGGCTTGTATTGGGGCAGTTCTCCTTCTTTTGGTTTAAATCTGAAAACTGCTAAATCTTCTTTTTGAATTTGAATGTAGGAAATTATTGCTTTGCTTTCTACTACCACGCGGAGAATTCAATTCTTGATAGTTAAATATCTTATGCTATTTTGGTCAATCTAATTTTCTGGTCCACACTAAACGTTAATAACCTCACAACAAAAGTTAATGCAAATCAGATTCATACTCTGATTAAAATCGGGCCGGTCGTCTAGCCTAGTAGGATACGCCCTTGGCATGGGTGAGATCGTGGGTTCGAATCCCACCCGGTCCACCTAC
>DAHUYT010000008.1:43649-45829 GCA_027315065.1 Nitrososphaerota archaeon
GGCCGGTCGTCTAGCCTAGTAGGATACGCCCTTGGCATGGGTGAGATCGTGGGTTCGAATCCCACCCGGTCCACCTAATATTCTGCATTATAATGTTCCATGTGGATAACATGGTATCGTGAGACTTGCGATCTCAGACAAGTGCATGAGAAACTTGTTACGGGTCCATCAACTATTCCATATCTGAATAAAATCAAGAGAGACTTGGGAAAGTACACGCAAATGCTTTGACAACTCCTATGCAACATGCTTTCAGATTGTGTTTTACAGGGAATCTTTGAAAAAAGAGTCGATCAATTTATTAAAAAATCAAAAAACTCAAGACGATCCCTAACGTGAAAGTCGTGTGAAAGAACCACGACAGATGTCTTATGGCAAGATAATCTTGATCATCTTTGCACTTTCTGGTATGACTGCCCTTGTTTACGAGATTGTATGGATAAGGCCGCTTGCTCTAGTATTTGGTACCACCATATACGCGACCTCGATAATAATTGCCTCTTTTCTACTAGGATTGGCACTTGGAAGCTGGATTGGTGGCAAATACTCAGACAGGATGAATAATCCACTGAGATTTTACGGAATTGTGGAACTTGGGATCGGCTCTTACGGTATCATGCTCATTCCACTCTTCTCTACTCTTCCATATGTTTATGTGAATATCTACGACATTACTTTTCCAGACTTATTCTTATCTTCCGTGCTACAGTTTATGCTTGCATTTGCGATAATATTAATGCCAACCACTCTGATGGGAGCAACACTCCCACTTGTGATGCGATCCTATTCTGAGAGCTTTGGAAAGATAGGTAAAGATTTGGGAAGACTGTACTCGGTAAACAACATAGGGGCAGTAGCCGGAACTCTTGCTGCGGGTTTTATCCTTCTTCCGGTACTTGGCATTAAACAGAGTATCATCACTGCAGCTTTGATCAACTTCAGTCTGTCTATTGTCGTGTTATTGCTAGCAAAAACTAGACCCGAGTTGTTCCTGACTGTAATTGTTATCATCGTTATCGTTCTAGTCTTTGCCTTTTTTGTAACATATGATTTCAAGGCGCTTGATTTTGGCGCGTATTTCTACTCTTTTCCAGGGTTACAGACTAGCTATCTCAAATCATTTTTGGGAGAAGAGAATGTAAAATTCCACAAAGAAAGCATGTATTCTGATGTCACCGTATTTTCTATAGAGGGAGTGGATGTGTTGAAGATAGATGGTAAGACTGAATGCTCTTCAAGTTACATAGATATGCAAAACATGGAGATGGTAGCAGTGCTACCATACCATTTATTCAAGGATAACTATGGAAATCCACACAGTGCCATGATTGTAGGACTCGGATGCGGTTCGACATCTAGGTGGTTATCACAGAGGGTCAACACTACAACTATAGAAATTGATCCCGTAGTGGTAGAAGCATCAAGATTATACGGTGGAAAAATTAATCAGACACTGATAGTTGATGATGCAAGAAACTGGCTTTTGAGAAATAATGTAAAGTTTGATCTAATCTTGAGTCAACCAAAGGAGCCCTTTGCGGACCAAGGCTATCTATTTACTTCTGAATACTTTTCATTGCTACACAGTAGGCTAACTACAAACGGCCTGGCGGCAGTCTGGGTTCCGGCATATGTGATGAATTTGGACGACTTTTACACATTCTACAATACCTTTCATTTATCATTCCCTTTTGTGTATGCATATGCAAATGATACATTGACTTCTGACGTAATATTTATTGGAAGTAACAAGTCTTTGAAACTTGATAACCAAAATCTAGTGGAACTGGATAAGGTAATTTCATCTAACAGATACAGTCTAAACACCGACGACAGACCCATAATAGAATTTTCTACGGCATCAAATATTTACAAACATAACTCGACTGCAATATTTGAAAAATTCAGCGAATGGAAATGACGTTGTCTAGGTTTTATGGTTTCGCATCAAACTAAGGGCCTCCTTAATACTTCATATACATCGCATTTGCAAGTTTGTTTATTTTGATTATGCCATGGTCCAGCATGTACTCTATTGCCTGCCCAAACGTATTATCTGATATCTGGTTATTTCCATAGTATCCTGCAAGATTTCTCACCCAATTGGGAAGTCCACCACTTGCTTGTTCTGATGTCTGATTAGTCATAGGTACATGCACTATTCCTTTATCGATTAAATA
>DAHUYT010000008.1:45878-54317 GCA_027315065.1 Nitrososphaerota archaeon
AGCTTGGCCACATTGTGAACAAAGGAAGGAATTTGGTAGGTTTTATGTGGCTGTACAGTAGGTGGCGTCAGTTGTTGCGCATTTATAGGAGTATTAGCCTGAAGGTTCCATCCTACCTTTACTGGTCCGTACTGTATATAGATCGCTTGAAAGTTCAAACTAAGCGATTCTGCAGGATTTACTGTTGACATTGTGCCTGTCTGGCCTGAACTCAACGTTGCTTTTCCAAAGCTAAAAGAAACAAAAGGGGCTCCACCCACTTTTTGAATATCTAGCGCATCAGGGGGGTTAACAGTGACAAAACTTGTAGGCGTACCTGTCTTTGGGGTAAAGGTAAAAGGAAGCTGTGAAACTTTGCCATCTTTGTTTGTTACACCCCATTGAAATGAGTTTATCTCGATAGAACTTGGCTGACCAGATGTGTGTAGAGTATATTCAATGTTACCGTTACTTGGTTTTGGAGTAGGTGCCGTAAGGGCAGTTTTAGCAAGGTCTGTGTATTTCATGTATATTGCCATTGCCATCTTATTGTCAGCCATTTCTTGGAGGACTGTTTGATCCCACTGTGGTTGATCTATCTTTGCAAAGTTGAAGCTTATTGATTCCATGGGTAATTCTGAATTGCTACCGCTAAGTTGGTATGAGCTTATAATGACATCAGTTAATGTCATCTTCAAAAATTCTTGTGGTCCTCTTCCTAGATTAGCTAGGCCATCGATTTCTATGTTTGCAATATGTTGTCCATTAGCACAAGCAAGGAAGAGTTGTGGTGAAGCCTTATCCATGTGTTTGGTAATGGTTATATCTTGATTAGTTATTTGGCCTGTGCTGGCCGTGTTAAGATCATTTTGGAAGTTTGGGTTGTTTGGATTTACCGCACCCCATTGAAATGATTCGATATCAATTGCACCGGTCTCGCCTGTAATTTGCGACCCTCCCTGTATTCCATCTATCTTCAAGAAATAATCCACCGCAGCCGGTACCGGCGAAGTTGTACTATTTGATGGCGGGGAAGAACCTTCTGATGGTGGTATGACTGGTGGTGATACAACTGGGTGGGTAATGATGCCAATAGAAGGCGGGATAGCAACGCCAGGAGACCCAGATACCATAGCATTAGCGGACTGTGGCATTATGTTCATAGTCATTGGTCCAAAAAGAATTATCATCGTAGCTATTATGCTTATGTGCCTTATACTACGCATTGTAATATGATGCAACAACCTACGTATAACCATTTGTCTCCCTTTTTATCCAGTTAAGAGTTATGCAGTTAAACCTAAATGATAGAGTGGGTAGTGGATAGTTCAGTATCGTATCTTGATTATAATCTGCCCTAGTTTGTTGACTAACTTCGAAATTCGCCATGGACGTTGTAGATCTTTCATTATTATATATCACAAAGTTATGAACTGACCCATGCAAGATATCAAAAAATTACAAAATTAACAAAGGATATTCAGAGTTGTTCAACAAAGCAATCTGTTCTATACCAACTTGTCTTGGCCTTTATCCGGTAGTGAAAACAGCTTACAATTCTCATCGGTCTAAAATTACGTGCAAAATAAATAATCTTTTGGAAGCTAATTTTGTAAAACATTGTGAGATTGTTTATCACATATAAGTACATGCAAAAAACTCAAAAAGGAGTTTTGAATGCTGCAGCAAAAAAATGACCAAATACACTTTTTAAAAATCAAGTCACAGTCATGTTAAATGTTGATACAGGTGCAAGAGGATCTATATCGCGTAAATTATCCCAGACTAGTACCTGAATTTTGTACGTTCCACTTGCGTGTGGTGTCCAAGAAAGAGCTGCAGTAAGGGTTTGATTGGCAACAAGGGAACCTGTGGCATAATTTAGATCTGATGTAGCACCACTCGAATCAATTATCTGGACAATATATGCCCAGTCTACCTCCTTTTGACTTATATTTTTCAGTGATGCTTGTAAGTTAAGTTGTTGGTCTACTACTGGAGAATTGATCTCTTCTCCAAGAGAATTGACTACCTTAAAATCTGATACAGCGATTTCACCATATCCGTATGCTGAATTAATCCCAATTATTGCAAGAGCAAAAAGTGATACGAAGAGAAACTTCATTGCAGCAATTCTTGCATTCTTAGATTTAAATTATCCCAAGAGACAGTTAACCCAATGTCCGAATCTAGAGAAACTATCTACATCGGTAAGAAGCCACTGATGGCGTACGTTACTTCTTCGCTCATACAGTTGGCAAATCAACCCAAGATATCTATCAAGGCAAGAGGACTAAGCATTGGTCGTGCAGTTGACGTTGCTCAAATAGTAGCACGAAAGACAGAAAATGCTGGTTACTCCATCGGAAACATCAAGATTGGATCAGAACAGCTTCAATCACAAGATGGACGCTCTAGGAATGTTTCTACCATAGAAATAGAAGTAAAGAGAAACTCTTAGGAAACCTTGACAGAAATCTTTCTTTTTTGTTATTTTCTATGATTTTGTTTCGTACTTGTTTTCCATCTTCTTAAATTTAGATAATTCTACGATTTCGTTGAACTGATCAAAACCAACAAGCTTATTTTTCAGCTTTGCAGTAGTTCCACTCTTTTTTAACTCTTTTAGAATCTGCATTGTTGCAAAGGTATTGGCATACAATACAGAGAGCGGGTAAAGAATAAGATTGAATCCCATCTTATGTATCTCGCTTGAAGAAAGCAGCGGCGTAACTCCACCTTCTATCATGTTTGCCACCAATGGTGCCTTTATCGATTTTCCTATCTTTCTCATCTCATCAACTGATCTAGGGGCTTCTATGAATATGGCATCGGCTCCAATATCCTTGTACAAAAGACCTCGTTCAATTGCAGCATCCAAACCCTCAGTTGCACGAGCATCGGTTCTTGCTACCACTATAAAGTCATTATTTTTTCTGGCATCTACTGCAGACCTGAGTTTCTCACTGTATTCTTCCTTGGAAATAACTTCCTTTCCTGACATATGCCCACATCTCTTTGGCCATCTCTGATCCTCTAGAAAAATACCGGCTGCTCCAACTGCTTCTAATTCGTTAACAAGTTTCCATACGCTCAAAGGGTTTCCATAACCTGTATCGGCATCAACTATTACTGGAACCGAAACAGATCTACATATTCGTCTTGCATTTTCAATAGTTTCCGTGGATCCAATAAAGCCATAATCAGGCATACCGAGCAATGCAGCAGAAGTTCCGTATCCAGTTTGAAACATGGCTCCAAATCCTGCTTTCTGGGCTATTCTAGCCGTTATGGCATCATAAACGCCAGGAAAAACAAGAGGTTTTGATTTGTCATATGCTAATTTCCTAATGCCTTTCAACTACAGCTATACAGTTTTACAATTATTTATTGCTTAATTGATCTTGATTTCCTTACCCTGAGACTTTTTTTCAGCAGACTCTATCTTTCGTAGCTCAGTTTCTAGGAATTTCCTGTATTGCTGGGTCTCATCCTTGGTCATGTATGAAATGTTTGAACTAAGCGAGTTTCCAATTGTATTGATTCGCTCTATCAGATCCATAGCTACAAACTTGCCCACACTGCCAATTCTAAAAACCACATCTAGTTGGTTTCTTACTATTTTATCTAGTGTTTCAAGATCCTCTGAAACCATTCTTCCTCTCTTAGTGATCTGGTATTTGCCATCTCTAGTCTCCTCTATTAGCCCTTCTTCTAACAGTCTTCCAAGCAAAGGATATATCAGTCCAGGAGAAGGTTTCCATTTCCCTCCACTTTGAGCAGTTGCCACATCTATTATCTCCTTTCCAGTGCTTGGTTTCTTCTTTAGAGCCTCTAAAATGAAATATCTTGAAAATCCTCTAGGGATTGAACTTCCCACTCTTTGAAACCAATCTGAAATCATCACTAGTGATATCGCTAGTGATATATATTAACGATTCTGACCTCATGCTTCACAAGACATATTTATGAAGTGTGAAAAGGAAGATGTCGAATCATGGTTAACAGTATTGACAGTGATCTTCTGATCGTAGGTTCTGGTCTTGCTGGCCTAAGAGCTGCGATCCAAGCATCAAAGGTTGCGCCGCATATTAAAATTTCTGTTATTTCAAAACTACAGGTTATGCGCTCACATTCTGTTTCTGCCGAAGGTGGCACTGCTGCTGTTCTATATCCTGAAGACGGTGACACAATAGAGTCTCATGTTTATGATACTGTAAAAGGAAGCGATTTTCTTGGCGATCAAGATGTAATTGAGAGGCTAGTCAATGAGATGCCATTAGAGGTCTATCAACTCGAACATTGGGGAATGCCATGGTCAAGGAGAGATGATGGAAGGATTGGTCAGAGGAACTTTGGAGGGTATAGCTTTCCAAGAGCAACATACGCTCAAGACAAAGTAGGATTTTATGAAATGCAGACTCTGTATGATACATGCCAAAAATTTGACAACATAGAGTTCTACAATGAATGGTTTGTTACATCTATAATTCATGACGGCCAAAGATTTTGTGGTATTACGGCAATCGAGATCTCAAGCGGTAACTTCTATACATTCAAGGCAAAGGCATTAATTATTGCAACCGGCGGAGCGGGGAGAGTATACAGTTTTTCAACTTATGCGTTAGCTTCAACTCCTGACGGTCTGGATATGGCCTATAGGGCTGGAATGGCACTAAAGGACATGGAATTTGTTCAATTCCATCCTACAGGTATTCTACCATCTGGGATTTTGATTACTGAGGGTGCAAGGGGAGAAGGTGGATATCTTCTTAACAACAAAGGAGAGCGTTTTATGAAAAAATATGCGCCAAGCAAACTAGAACTTGCATCAAGAGACGTTGTATCACGTTCTATGATTACTGAAATCAACGAAGGGCGCGGCTTCAAGCATGATACCGGCGTGGATTGCCTGAAACTAGATTTGAGGCATTTGGGGAAGGAATTGATTATAAGAAAACTTCCTGCAATACGCGAGATATCTCTAAAATTCTCAGGAATTGATCCTGCTGATGAACCAATAGATGTAAGACCAGTATGTCACTACATGATGGGTGGTATACACAGTAACATCGATGGAGCAACTGAAATACAAGGGATATGGACAGCAGGTGAAGCGGCATGTAATAGCGTTCATGGAGCAAACAGACTGGGTGCAAACTCTACTGCCGAGTGTCTTGTGTGGGGCAAGATTACAGGCGATCTTGCAGCTAAATATATTTTAGAAGGCAAATCATCCCCTCCATTTCCATTACATTTGGTTGCTACTGAGGAAAAAAGAATCTATGATGGTATATTCAGGGGTACGGGCAGTGTAAATCCATACGAGGTTAGGCAGGAATTAACCGAGATAATGAATAACAAGTCTTACGTTTTTAGAAACGAAAATGATCTTGTTGATGGATTAAAATTGATAAGAGAATTAAGGCAAAAAACATGGAAACATGTAGACGACAAAGCTAAAGAATACAATACAAACTTTACAAACGTTATGGAACTTGATTCCATGTTTCGTATATCTGAAGTAATTTTAATGGGTGCAATTTGGAGAAAAGAATCTAGAGGCGCTCATGCAAGAACTGATTACCCTGACAGGGACGACAAGAACTTTTTGGCTCATACTCTAGTTTATTATGACACAAAAGAGCCATTTATCAAAACTCATCCTGTCACTATTACTAAATACAAGCCAGTGGAGAGAAAATACTAATGACTGAAAGGCTTTCCAATCGTGAAGGCATTAAGGGAATGGTAAATCCAACTCGTTATGGATTAGAACGGGTTGCGTATTGGATGCAAAGACTGAGTGGACTTGGTCTGCTTGCATATTTGATTGGTCATATTTATGAAACAAGTACAATTCTCAACGGAAAGGGCGCATGGAACAATATGTTGTCATTAACACAGACTCCTGGGGGTCATATCGTACTTGTACTTGTAATAGGAATGTGTGTATTTCATACGGGAAATGGAATACGACTTATGATAAGCGAAGGTGGAAAAGGTGTAGGAAAGCCTGGTCAACCTGAATATCCATATCGTGCTTCTTCATTAAACTCTAAACAAAGACTTTGCATTTGGGTATCTATTGCACTTGCAGCATTGGCAATGATGTATGGTGCCGGCGTATTACTTGGTGATTAAGATGAGAGAAAGCATAATCATGAAGATACATTACGGGACTGCACTTGGAGCAGTTGCGCTCGTAGCTGTACATATTCTCATGAGACTGTCACAGAAATACTCTGATTCGTTACAATATCAAAATGTACTTGCAAATTATCACTTTCTACCATATGCGCTTATGCTTGAAGTGATACTTGTCTTGTTGTCCGTACATGGATTTAATGGACTGCGTGTTATTCTATTGGAGCTAAAACAAGGCATTGTATATGAAAGGGTAATTAACTATGGCTCGATTGTAGCAATGATTGTTTTGGTAGCTTATGGTTCAAGAACTATATTGATGGCTGGAATGGGGATCTCATAACTATGGCAACAGTAGAAATTTCAAAGGAACAAAAACCAGAACCGGCTAAAGCTCCTGTACAGTCAACGCCAAAAACAATAACACTTAGAATATCTAGGTTTAACCCATCAGAAAATACAGAAAAAAAGTTTGAGGAATTCAAGATTCCTGTCCAAAAATGGACTACTATACTTGAAGCAATTCTGTACGTAAAGCAGAATCTTGATCATTCCATTGCTGTTAGATACTCTTGCAGACAAGCATCATGTGGTTCATGCGGAATGAAGATTAATGGAAAGCCACGCCTTGCTTGCTATACAAAGATTTCTGAACTTGAATCAAATGTTATCACAATAGAACCAATGAACAACTTTCCTATACTTCGAGATTTAGCAGTTGACTTCAAACAGCTCTTCTCTACCCATAAGAAGATGAAACCATTCATTGTAAATGAAGAATCGGAGGTACAGTCTAGCACTAAGGAATTCATCCAGACTCCAAAAGATCTTGAAAAGTTTCTGCAATTCTCATATTGTATCAAATGTGGTTTATGTAACTCTGCCTGTCCAACCATGGCAACAGACAAGTCGTTTGTTGGGCCGCAAGGCCTTGCACAAGCCTATCGGTACACTGCAGATAATAGAGATCAAGGAAAAAAGGACAGGCTCAAAATAGTTGATCAATCTCATGGAATATGGAGATGTCATTTTGCCGGATCATGTAGTAATGTGTGCCCAAAGGGAGTAGATCCAGCAATGGCAATACAACTACTTAGAGGTTATCTCTTAGGATTTAGAAAATAAAATCTCAGGATTTTTTAGGGTTTTTACTTGAGTTTACCTGATTGTTGATGGCTTCTGCCATGAAATGATTTGATACATTCACCTTAACATTACTTACCCCATCTATCTTCAACAAGTTGTCATGAACATCTTGAGCAATCTTAAACCCAAATATTGCTGGACAGAAAGGACTGGTCAGGTGCAAATCCACTTTGACATCTGGACCGCTAATGTCTATGTTATCTATTAATTCAAGCTCCATTATGGAGACATTGATTTCTGGATCAACTATTTTTGTTAACTCATCGAAGATATGTCGTCTCAAATCGGTAGATGCCTGAGCCATAAATCAAAAAAGCGTCTATGCTATATATAACCATTCTATTTCCTAAATTAATGTACAGGTCTAGATTGGACGGAAAGTTAGACGACGTCACATTAGAATTTCTTTCATCACTTTCTGATGACTCTGCAATTGCTTTGTATGATATTTTGGGAAGTCAGGCACATGTATTGATGCTTTTAGAAAATAAAATTATCAACAGGAAAGAAACAATCAAGATTTTAAGTGCACTTGAGAAGTTAAAGAAAGAAAATATTTCAGAAAAATCTGAAGCCGAAGATATTCATGAGCTCATAGAATATCTGGTTATAAAGAAGGCAGGAAAGGAAGCTGGAGGAAAGATGCATACGGCAAGATCGCGAAATGATCAAGTATCACTTGATATTAGAATGAAGATTCGTGATGATATTAATATGACTTGCTTTTGTTTGAATCAAACAATAGAGACTCTCATTGATCTGGCAGAGAAGAACCAACGTGTTATAATGCCTTTGTATACTCACACACAGCAAGCCCAGATAGGTCTATTTTCACACTTTCTTCTTGCGTATGCAGATGCACTCTTCAGGGATCTTGATAGATTCTATACTGCATATGGAAGAGTCAATGAATCCCCCCTGGGCGCCGGTCCTGTAGGTGGAACCAGCATTCCTATTGACAGGCACTATACTGCCAAGATGCTTGGCTTTAAAGGTCTGGTAGAGAACTCTATTGATGCTACAACTTCTCGTGACTTTGTTGCAGAATATATTGGAAACGCGGCAATATTGATGACAAACCTGAGCCGAATGGCAGAGGACTTTATTATATGGTCGACATCAGAATTTTCCTTCATTGAACTCTCTGATAGATTTACTTCTACTTCT
>DAHUYT010000009.1 GCA_027315065.1 Nitrososphaerota archaeon
ATCACCATAGGTGAGACAAAATGTTTCATTATCTAAATATTTTTTTATCTTTTTAAGACGGCCGCCAGTCATTGTATCTAAACCGGTATCAACAAGTGTAATTTTCCATGATTCAGAAAGTCTATGATGAATTTTTATGTCATTGTTCTTTACATCTATTGTAAAATCAGAAGTGTGCCAAACATAATTGGCAAAATATTCTTTGATCATGTGGCCCTTGTATCCACAACAAATTACAAATTCGTTAATATCGTAAGTAGAATAAATCTTCATTATGTGCCAAAGAATTGGCATTCCTCCAATCTCGATCATTGGTTTTGGTTTTTGACGTGTTTCTTCACTAATGCGAGTGCCAAATCCGCCAGCAAGTATCACTGTTTTCATTAAATTCCTTAAATTATCGAAATCTTTTAAGCTTTGTATACTTTTCCAACTGTTAATCGTGAAGAGGAGAGTCAGTCTATTAGCGCATCTTTTGTTTTATACTGATTAAAGAGATTTGATCTGAAGTGATTGATAATTCTTAACACTTGGTTAATTTAGGGCATACTCAAAATCTCTGATGTTTGAAAAAGGACATTGTATGCGGTCTTGGAGAAATTGGTATGCCAATTTTAAAATTAATTTCTAAAAGTGCAGATGTAGTAGGATATGATATTAATCCACGCTTATCTAATGAGAAAAAGCTTGCAGATCTAGATTCAGTTCATACGGAATTACTACATGTTTGTATTCCTTATTCGGAAAAATTTGAAAGAAATGTTTTGAACCTTGTATCAAAGTTCAAACCTGATGCTATCATTATCCATAGTACAATAAAACCCGGTACAACAGAAAAATTACAAAAAAAAATCACCATTCCGGTTATTTATAGCGCAACAAGAGGAGTTCACAAACGAATGATATCTGATCTCAAAAGATATCAAAAGTTTTATTCCGTATATGATTGGGCTCCAAAATCAAATTGGGCAAAAAAAATTTTTGTAAATAGAATGAAAAAAGTCCATGTGAAAACACAAATAATGTCAAATCCGCTCACTCTTGAACTTGCCAAGATTGTAGTAGATACATCGTACTATGGCTGGCTAATTAATTATGCACAGCTTAGTAATATGATTGCAATTAAACATGGAGTAGATTATGATGAAATGTGGTCATATGCAGATGAGATCCACAAATATCTTGGAAACAGGCCAAAAATGTTCCCTGGTTTTATAGGTGGTCACTGTGTAATCCCCAATCTTGATCTGATGGATGATGACGCACTCAAGATCATAAGAGAAATTAATTCAGACTATGCCAAGATCTTAAAGAAAAGGCGATCGCTTGGAAAAAAATACTGAATAACTTACTATCTCTTTATCTGAATAGTATATAGTATAGTCAGGAGAGATGGAAACCATGGAAACCAGAATTCATTCTATCCTAAGAACCGTAGAATGGAAAGATAACATGGTTGTAATGATTGATCAAACTAAACTGCCAAATGAATTGGTCTACGTAAAATATGCCGATTACAAAGATGTTGCTGATGCTATAAGAAATCTTGTAGTGAGAGGTGCTCCAGCCATAGGAGTTTCAGGTGCTTTTGGACTGGCATTGGCTGCATTACAAAGCAAGGCAACAGACAAAGACAGTCTTATCCAAGATCTAGAACAAGCAAAAAAAATTCTTTTTGAAACAAGACCTACTGCAATTAACCTGTCATGGGGACTAGAAAAGATAATGAATGTTGCAAGATCAGGAAACAATTTCTCAGAAATCAGAAATAATATTATTGAAGAAGCAAAAAAAATGGCAGAAGAAGACATAGCAATAAACATGCAAATGGGAAAAAATGGGGCTTCATTATTTAATGAAAATGATACTATCATGACACACTGTAACGCTGGTGCTCTAGCTACAGTTGCATACGGAACAGCACTTGGTGTAATACGGGCCACAAAAGAGAGTGGAAAGAAGATCAAAGTGATTGCAACAGAAACTAGACCTGTAATGCAAGGCTCAAGACTTACCGTATTTGAGCTAAAACATGACGGAATAGACGTGAGTTTGATTCCTGATACAGCGGTAGGATATTCAATGGCAAATGGTCTTGTCTCAAAAGTAATTGTAGGAGCTGATCGAGTACTACGTACTGGTCATGTATACAATAAGATTGGGACATATCAGGTAGCCATGATGGCAAAGCAACACAACATACCATTCTATGTTGCAGCGCCTCTTTCCACATTTGATATGAAGAGCGCTCCAAGTGATGTGGTCATAGAACAGCGAAAAGCAAGCGAGGTTACTGGAATCGCAGGCAAAAAGACCGCACCTGACGACATTAATGTAATAAACCCAGCCTTTGACATGACACCGCCAGAACTCATAACCGGAATAATAACCGAAGCCGGTGTGGCAAAACCTCCTTTTGAGGAATCAATCAAAAAATTGTTTGAATCAAAGCTGTAAGGTATTTATTTCAAGGCTTGTTCATGTCAATTCATGACATCTGTTACTGCCCAACAAGTCTTAGAATCATTAAAACAATGTATGGATCCAGAAATTCCAATCAATGTTGTGGATATGGGGCTCATTTATGGAGTAGATGTATCTGATGATAACAAAGTAGATGTTAAAATGACAATGACCACACGTGGTTGCCCCTTGCATGACACACTTGTAAATGATGTAAAAAGATACGTAAACAAAGTTTCAGGGGTATCATCTGTTAACGTAGAAATAGTCTGGGATCCGCCTTGGACGCCGGAGAAAATGTCAGAGGAGGGCAAGAAACTGATCAACTATGGCAAACAGAAGACAATAACTCCAATAAACTATGAAACGGCCATGCCGCAGGGAATAGGGTCAGTTGTAAAGCAAGAGGATGGCTCATTACTCTTGATGGACGAAAACCAACAGGGATTCATGGTTAATCAGGCAATAGTTGAGTTCTGGCAAATGTGTAATGGTAAAAGGAAAATAACAGAACTGGTAGACATGTTTTCCCAAAAAATTGGTTTACAAAGAAATCAGGTAGAAAAAGAGGTACTTCAACTAGTGCAACAACTAAGAGACGGTGGATTGTTAATAATACACGAACCTGAAGTCTCAAACGTTCAATTCAGAAAGTAGATATTAAATTTCTTTAATCTCTGTTATCGTACCTTGTACAGAATCCATCTTTACAATGGCTCTTTTCTCGCCAAATCCTAAAGCAACATACCAATCTCCACCGTCATCGTCATATTTGGTTTCAAGAGTCTTGACCGAATCTGCATTTACACCATATTTTTGAATTATTCTAGATATTGCTAATGGTACTGCCTCTTTCTCAGTGGGAAGCCTTCTTTTCATCAAGCCAATTCCAGGACTCATGAACTAACTAGGTTTTAGAAGTATAATATTGTTAGTGTCACAGAAATCAATTTTTAATAACAAGAATTTTGTAAGATACATGAAGAATCCAGATTATTTATCTAATACAAGCATCAAAGTTACTGAAAACGCGTAATCTGATATTTGTGAGAGTAAAAGATGTTACACCCGTTCAAAAACCAGAATCTAAAGATTAACAAACAAAATTCTATATAGAACAGCTAAAGGTATTTTTCAACATGCATCTATCAACCAGATTCTATGCATCTATCATATCAAGAACCAAGAAGATTACGGAAATCTCTTCTTTTCTTGCTATATGCGGTACAATGATAGTGTTGCTAGGTGGAATCTGGGACTCGGCATCGCATGAACTCAAAATTCCAGAGACATTCTGGACGATTCAACATATGACTATCTATGCTGGTGCATCTCTGATAGCTTGTTCCGCTATTGCTGCAATGCTGGTTTTGAATCGCTGTGAAGATAAATCCATAAAAAAAGGAATAATGATGATCTTAGTGGGCTCTATGTTACAAATAGTAGGTGGTTATGCAGATTACAATTTTCATGAGATTTATGGAATAGACGGTCTTGTCACACCATCTCATCTTACTGTGGAAACTGGCTTGTTGCTTAGTGCAATTGGAGGTTTTATTGCGCTGTCCAAGTCTCAAAATCACATCCTTTTAAAAATAACACCAATATCCATAATGTCCATACTTTTATCTGCATCGTGGATAGGATTCAATCTAGTTCTGCTGTTTAGCGCTGTTATACTGTGTGTTCCTGTGTTTCAATTATTTTATTCCGGCTGTGCAGTTATGTAGCCTCTTAATCTCCTGTATCCTGCAAATATCAATACGCAAACTCCAATGAAAATCATCAGAGACGGAATGAAGAGTTCTTGGTATTTGGTATCTCCAAACTCAACTGTTAACTGTACCGGGTTGGTAGAAAGATTCGTCAGCTCAAGAGTAAATCTGTCCGTATGCTCAAAGACAAAGTAATTGACGGTCTCCTTGTTGGTTATGGTTCTCATGTCAAGATAATTACCATTTGAATCCAGTATCTTTGCAAGAATAGAATTATCGTATTGATTGGAATATATCTCATAGAAACCTATTCCATTTCCATAAAGTACAAGAGGCATACTAACTGAATCCAGTCTGTCCACATTGAATTTTTCATGGTCCTTTATAGCATGTGAAAAAACTATGCCTATCCAAATTGAACCGATTGCCACAACAATCATGGCAACTCTGAACACTGTTAATCCCTTATACACGATTATTGTCAATATTCAACATACTATCTATTTATTTCCAAGGGCCCGGAGGGATTCGAACCCTCGACCTGGTGGTCCGAAGCCACCCGCACTATCCTGGCTATGCAACGGGTCCAATCAATTAAGAATTTATCGGGGCTAAATATCTGTCTAGGTAATTGAAAATATCCAAAAGAGTAGCAGGTGTTGAGTATGCCATTAGGGATATTGCACTTGAGGCACGAAAGCTGGAAAAACAGGGTAAACAGATTACATATCTTAACATTGGAGATCCGCTCCAGTATGGTTTTCAGCCTCCTGAAAACGTCAAGGAAGCGTTAATGAAAGCAGTAAAAGATGGCCAAAATTATTATGCTGTTTCAGAGGGCCTGCCAGAGTTACGTGAAGAAATAGCAAAAAAAGAGAAAAAAAAAGGCCTTAAAGTTTCTGAAGATGATATTCTTGTAACAAATGGTGTTTCAGAAGGTCTTGAAATGATTACTGCATCAATAGTAGAATCAGGTGACGAAGTTCTCATACCAGGGCCATATTATCCACCATATGCCTCCTATGTGAGATTATTTGGGGGAAAACCAATTGAATTTGCAGTTGATTTACATAATTCCACACCAGACTTGGATGATATCAGGAAAAAAATTTCCTCAAAGACAGTGGCGATATGTCTGATAAGCCCAAATAATCCTACAGGTGCAGTATTCAGTGAAAAATCATTAAAAGATTTGATTGATATTGCTAATGAACACAATCTCTACATAATATGTGATGAGATATACGATCAGATAGTATTTGATGAAAAATTTGTTGGAATAGGAAAAGTTAGTGCCGATTCCCCGGTGATATTACTAAATGGATTTTCCAAAGTCCATCTCATGTCAGGATGGAGGTCAGGTTACATTGCTTTTAATCAATCAAAAAAATTAGAATCTTTGAGGGAAAACGTACCTAAACTTGCCCGAGTTCGAATTGCCACAAACTTACCTGTTCAATATGCTGCACTAGAATCTCTTAAAGGACCACAAAGCTATATACAAAAATTTGTCTCAGATCTGAAAAAAAGAAGAGATTATACAATTAAGAGATTGAACGGAATGCGCAATCTTAGCTGTTCAAACCCAAAAGGTGCCTTCTATGCATTCCCAAAGATTGAGAATAACAAGTATGGTTCAGATAAAGAGTTTGTCCTAGATCTCCTCAAATCAAAAGGAGTTCTCACAGTACACGGCTCAGGTTTTGGAACTCAATATGGCAGCGGACATTTTAGGATGGTGTTTCTTCCAGACATTCAAGTTCTAGAAAAAGCACTTGACAAAATAGAAGAGTTTGTTGGTTAAAATTTCCAAGTTGTAATCTTTTTTGGCACTATTTCAATAATGCAATTGGTATCTTTTAAGAGCTGCTGGGCAGATTTGTTTTTCAAGCTTTTAAAATATCTCAGGAGAATTTTTTTGGCAACTGACTTTACATGTCTATTTTCCAAAACCAATTTGGCCTTTCCTATACCCATCACGCCAAAAATCTCGGGCGAATTAATTCCTATATCTATACAGAAAGAAACTTTTGGATTCTGTTTGACATTTCTTGCTTTTATTGTTCTGGTATTAGTACCGATGTAGAATTTATCGCTCTCATACTTGTACCACACAGGAACTATGTGTGGATTACCTTTGGCATCTATTGTGGCAATTCTCAAAATTTTCTGTGTTCTCATAAAGTCCCTAGTCCTCATGATTTCCACCACTGAGACCAAGAATGATCAAAAATCCACCAATTCCAAACATTGCAGTAGACACCTTCTCACTTGTCAGCTCCGGGGAAGTGAAAAAATCAGATACAAAGTCAGGCCCGAATATCAACAAATCTCTGATAATGGGAATTACTGCCACAACTATGAATAAAATACCCATTGCAGTAAACCAATTTTTTCTTGGACTGTTTCCCATCTTTTATTTCTGTAAATACCGATTAAATTATCTTTATGCCTGGATTTTTCATTTTATTCTTTATCATGGCATTAATAAGAATAGGTGTTGCAGTTTCGGCAAGATATGAGAGAGCTCCCGGTCCTAGCAAAATGGGTCTTAGGTTAGCTATTTCCTTGATTAAACCATTTACAACATTTATTGCATCATCATTATCCCCGCATACAAATATGTCTGAATCTAAGACAAGTTTTGTGTCGATAAGCTTTTTCTCTGAAATAGTGTGAAATGCTGCTACTAGGCAAGACTTGTTTTTCATATATTTCCGTACCAACTCAAAAGCAGAGGGCTTGTTCTCCTTAAACGAAATTAATTCAAAACCTGCATCGGTTTTAATGAGAGGCACTATGGGAGATATGACAATACAGTTATCCTTAACCTCCGGCAGAATCTGGGAGCATATTGCATCTGTATTCTCATACGGGATGGAAAGTACCAGTACATCGCTTTCTTTTGCAACAGAAATATTGTCCATGCCTGTTATCTTGCCCTTTGGAGATCCATGTTCTTTAACTGCGCTTGTAAAATACTCGTGCGCTGCTTCACTAGCTCTTGAAGAATCTCTTGAACCTATCAAAATATCGTGATTGACACACCATCGTAAAGCAAAACCTTTTCCCATTCCACCTGTACCACCAATTATTCCGATCTTCATTACATGTGTGCCTCTGGTAATCTTATTATTATCTCTATTTGACAAGTCGTCTCAGAATAAACATTGTTTCTTTTTCTACGTCACGGCCAAGCTAAAAACAATGTGGAACAAATTCTTGCAGGACGTAAAACAGGATATCCTCTAACAGATCAAGGTATTGAACAAGCTGAAAAGATAGCCGATTTTCTCAAACCATTTAACATATCTACTATCTATTCAAGTCCAATAGAAAGAGCAGAACAAACTACAAGTATAGTGGCAAAAAAATTGGGGCTAGACTACCGCATAGATGAAAGACTAACAGAAATCGATATGGGTCCTCTGTCTGGAATGACTTTTAATGACATGTTTGCAAGACACGGAAATATTTTTCTCAAGTTTTATGAAGGACATCCAGTAATAGAGAAAAATGGAATAGAGTCATTTTCCAGTATCAAGAAAAGAGTTCTTGACTTGGTTGGATATTGCTCTGAAAGATATCACGATGAAGATATACTGTTCGTAACTCATATGGATCCAATCAAATCAATGCTTTCTACTGTCATGCAATTAAAGCCAGAATCTTTGTATGAATTAATAATTAGAAATGCATCTTTAACCATGTTTAAAAAAGAGAAATCCAGTCTTTCTATAATATCGATTAACTCAATGTATCCAGAACGTTATCAGAAAGAATGAATGAAGCAAAGAATTATTTTTCAAAACTGATCATATCTAAGATGTTTTAACAAACTAACATATTCTTTCTAACAGAACCAATATCTATGGGTGATGGTCATCATGATTAGATTGAAACTACTGGTGGCAGGGCTCATGCTTTTTGTTATCATGGGCGGCTTTCTAACTCAAGCTCATGCCGCATTAGAACCATTAGAGCTATACACTGATTCCCAAGTGTATTCCGAAGGTCAACCACTTCTTGTATATGGCAAGGCCTTGCCAAACGAGACTGTAATTCTCAGACTATCTGCCCCAGATGGAACCATAAAACAATTCAATCAGATTACGGCTGATAGCAGCGGAAACTTTAATCAAATATTGATCAAATGGCCTAACGCAACAACAAATTATCCATACGGAACATATTCTGTAGAAGCAATTGCCACCAAAGAACAGGGATTCTCACAAAAAGTTGATGTAGCATTTGCGTCATCTTCATCATTGATACATGCTCAAATAAAAAGAACGGTACTAGTGTCAGTTTTTGCTCCACAAACTGCAGCCGTTAACCAAACATTTCGCGTTTTTGTTCAAGTAACCAGTGATGGTCTGTTGGTAGATGGGGATCCCTCAAAACTGCTTGCTAATTCACATGTTCACCTGCCAAACGGCGATGTAACTGATCTCACTAATTCTTTTACAACCCTTCATCAGGGACTCTACTATGTTGACTTTACACCTATCCAAGAAGGCACCTATGTATTTCATATCATTGCTCTCAGTCAAGGTACTGAATCCAATGGAGTAGCTGTTACAGATGTACTCAAACAAAGCATAGAAGGAATATCAAACCAGATAATAAGACTAAACTCTGTACTAGATACGACATCAAAAGAACTTGATAAGATGAAAACTGAAGTTCGAGGTTTTGGATATGTATTGAACACAAGCCAGAATTCAATATCCCAGGCAAACGAAAACATGAACAAGAGTGTAACTTCAATGTCGCAATCTGTACAAAACCTTGAGGCGGCATCAGGCCAATTCAACTCGCTTTTTCTACCAGTTGTTGCTTTGATTGCTATAATCATTGCATTACAGATAACTATTCTTGCTAGGCGAAGATAACAGTAATGGTAATTAACAAATCACATACCATGTCAAAACTTGGATTTTTTTTGATATGTCTTCTTTTGATATCTATCATTCCAAAACAGATTAACGCATACTATGATGTGGATATTCCAAACCAAACACAAATTTCTGTTCCGGAACAAACATCTGGCCTTATCTCTTTTCAGCATGTTCCAGTAGAAAATTCTGAAAAGAGATACATAGTTTTTGGTTCAGGACCAATTTCAGAGATAACACAGAGTGCAGACAATATGATTTATGGATTAAATTCAGGTCATGGCTCCTTTGCAGTAGGCATATTCAACCCAAATGAAATCTCAAATCTTAAACTTGACGGTTATAATGTAATTGAAGATCTTCCATTGGAATTTGATTCTGTGCAAACCAATTCTCCTATGCCTAGTGACATCTCTAGGGTGGACGATATACTTGGTTCCTATAATGTAATTCAACAATATAACTACACGGGAAATGGCATCAAGATAGGAATAGTTGATACCGGCACAGATTTTTCAAATCCTGACGTGAGAGATTCTCTTGCAAGAGATAAAAACAACATTCCTGTTATGATTGATGCAGACGGTCAAGGACTTGTGTTGACAAATGCAACATTTATTGCAAATATTGGTAATAATGGTGTAATCCAAAACTGTACTCAGCCAATTCCAAAAAATATGACCTCTTCTGTTTATGTAAACTCAAATGGAGTTTTTCTTGATCTAAACAGGGAAGGAAAAGGGACTACCATACCGGTATATAATTCGCAATACCCTAAAGGTGGTACACCGGTAATAAATGGAACAGTTTCTGATGATTACAAAATAGGTAAAGACGCAAGACACTTTATTGTGTCAAAAAGCGGGGTGTATCATTTTGGGATGATATATGAAAGTGTCTCACAAGGAAAACTTTCCATACTGCAACTAGTCCCCGTTCTTGTAGTTGATTCAAAGATAGCTGGTGTATACGATACCATTATTCCAGACATGTATGATTCGTACCAAGATTTCCTCAGACTTGAGAACACATCATTTCCAAAATATGATTTTGATTTCACTACACAAACACCAATTACATTAGGAGGAGGAAATGAGTTTCTAGTATATGATAAAAATCATGATGGAACCCCACTGTATAGTGCAGGCACGGTTGGTGCGCGGGTTCTTGATTTATACGGCGTAATTGCAAAGTCATCTAAAATCAATAACAAAATTGGAGCAATAAACGGTACGCTGCTTCCACCTCTTGATCCACACGGTAATTTTTTTGGCGTAATGTATGATTATGAAGGACATGGAACTGCCACTGCGGCATCTATTACATCTCAAGGAAAACAGCAATATGACATCTATGGAAATTCCACAAAGTATGTGATTCGAGGTATCGCCCCCGGCGCTAAGATAGTTCCCATAAAGGCACTGTGGGTTGGTGATGCAATATATGGATGGTTATGGGCAGCGGGATTTGATGATAACGCTAACCACTGGAAATTCTCAGGAAACACTAGGGTGGATATCTTATCTAACAGCTGGGGAGTTTCTACTTTTCCTGCACTAGGGTCGGTACCTGGTCTTGATATCCAGTCGCTTTTGCTTAGTGCACTCAACGTTCCAGGCTCGCTGGATAAAAAATATCCTGGAATCTTGACTGTAAGTAGTTCAGGTAATGCAGGACCTGGATATGGAACAATAGGAAGCCCTGATGCTGCGCCATTTGGCCTTACAGTGGGGGCTGTAACTAATAACGTCTTTGTGGGTTATGGTCCATTTAAGAATCAGCCAAGATTTGGAAATAGTACTGCTTACTATGGTGACATATCAGGTTTCTCAAGTAAGGGACCGTCATTGATAGGAGACCCAAAACCTGACATAATGGCAATAGGTGAATATAGTTTTACCCCAACCTCTGTTACAAAGTACAACAAAAACTCGACAGGTTCGTTTTCCCTATTTGGAGGTACAAGCCTTGCATCTCCTCTTGTAGCAGGCTCAGCAGCAATCGTAATGCAAGCTTTACACGACAAGGGAATTCCTTACAACCCATTTGTGGTACGAAATATACTCATGTCTACTGCAACCGATCTAGGAAATGATCCTTTTACACAAGGATCTGGGCTAGTTAACGTAACAAGTGCGATTAATTATGTACTGGGAAATGATAATACTTTTGTAGTCTACAACAACGCTACATATTCTAACGTACAGAAAGTGCTGGGACCGGCCATTAGTTCAATGAATTCTTCTGCATTTGGATTAAATATATTTCAGTTAGGAAATACATCATCATTTCCGGAAACACCTTGGTTTGCCGGGAGATTATATCCAGGAGATAGAACTACTACGACCTTTACCATTGAAAATCCAACCGATAATAATATCAAAGTGGCAATAGAGCCTCAAAAACTTGATATGATGAAAATTTCTCAATATAACGGAACTACAAAACCTCGTATGCAGGATTCCATAATTAAAAAACAAGGGGTTTACAGGCCTGATTATATACCACTTGCTCAAATAACAAACCATACAAACTTACTGTCTTTTTTCCAAAAACAAAATCCAATTCCACATGATTCGTCTCTGATGATACTTGACCTTACATTTCCATTCTCAGAGTTTATGAATTCTTCTGCTAAAACCTATGCTGGTGACTTGGAACTATCGTCTCTTTATGCCTATGACTGGAACAATAAACGCAATAATACACAACCAACATCGCAAGAACTTTCACTTGTCAATAGGGGTGGTTCCTGGGGAACAGTTCAGGAGGTAAGAATATCTGATCCGAATTTAAAATTTAGGCATATCCCGCTAGTTGGCGTATATCCTGTACCTACAAGATATTCGTATTGGTCTGGAGATACCAAGCAAAACGCTACCTCGATGGATTATACTATTACCGCTAGCTATTACAAAAAAACACAATGGAATGAAGTGTGGCTTGATTCAAACAACGTGGTAGTAAAACCTCATAGCAAAACTACAATATCTGCAACGCTTGTTGTTCCATCTGATAAAAAAGCAGGAATATATCAAGGATTTATCTCATTTCGAGACAAGTCTCACGTGGTTAACGTGCCTGTCTCATTTGTTGTGTTAAAAAAACTACAACCAAAAGATCTACCGACTGTTATTCGGGGATCAACTGGAAACCCACTTTTTGGAAACGGATACGTGGGAGGGGGATTTGACATGTCAAACCGATATAATGCCGGTGACTGGAGAGAATACTACTTTAACATAGACGACAAAACCATAAACACAGCTACTATGATTTTTTCCTGGAAAGACCCTGACACTAATTTGTCGGTATTTGTCATTGACCCACAAGGAAGGATAATTCAAACAAATGTTCCGGCTGGCATATTGGGACAATTTCAGGGATGGCCAAGTGGGGACTGGCTAGGTCCCAGCACACCATTTAGTGAAGGAGGAGGATTTTATCCAATAAAAAATAAAGATGCAACATCAACCGAAGTTTATGCACCTATTAACCAAACAGGAGTATATTCTGTTCTGATTCATACTACGCTGTTTGGGGGTGAATCGGTTGCAGAGCCAATAACAATGGCAGCAAAGTTTTCAACTATTTTGCCAGATGAGAATTCTCCACAGATAAACCTGGAAATTCCACAATTCATCAACAACACCTACAAGATCATGCCAACAATAACTGGCCAAAACATACAATATGAAAAATATTACCTAGATTCCTTGAAACCAGAGGTGCTTAACGAGACCGTATTTCCAACCATTGTTAAAAATCTTTTAGAGGGATCACACGATCTTAAAATTGTTGTATCAGATACTGTTGGACATGTTGTTTCAAAGGATTTTAAATTTATTGTAGATAATACTCCACCAGTAATTACATTCGAGTCGCCAGCAAATGATTCTACTGTTTCAGGTATGATCAATGTTAATTTAAGTATCAATGAAACTGATCCTCTGGAAAAGAACTGGCTTGCAGTATATCTCCCAAGTCAAACAGTTTTTGATAACAACACGATACCATATGATACTAGCACACTTCCGAATGGTCAGTACCATATAGAAGCCGTTGCTAAAGATAAGGCAGGAAACATATCTTACAAAAAGATTACAATTAACATAAATAATTCTATCACAAGTAGTTTTGTATCAGGTGAAAGCGATCAGCATTTTATAGTTTTGACTGAAATATTGGTTGGATTTGCAATGGCATCTTTGATATTTGTTATTACTTTTAAAAAATTAGGATTTTCAAGAAGAACCTAGACAAGATTTATATGCAATTTTTTAATCACGAAGCTTTGGATGGCTGAACAAGATACTAGGGGTACAGTCACTAGGCGAGACTTTCTTAAACTTTTAGGAGCTGCAGGTGTTGCAACTACATTTGCACCTTTTGTTCCATGGGGCCAGTTCATGCCAAATCCTTCAAACATAGTACCAAAGAAGGTTCAGGCAATATTGCCTGATGGAACAGTAGCCAATGTTAAGACATTCCCAATGAACAGCTCTCAAGTCGTAACATATCCAATGAGTGGAGATCCGGTTCTTGACCAAGAGGCATTTAAAAAATGGCAATTTATCAGGCTGCCTTCAGAGTTGGGAGGTAATGTTGATGATGTTAGTGCTTTTCGTGTTTATAGTATGGTATGTTTGCATTTATGGTGTTTGTGGAAATACTGGCCTCAGGATGGTAGAAAAAGAGGCGAATGTCCATGTCATGGCAGCATGTATAATGCATTAACTGGAAAAGCATTTGCTGGTCCTGCATCTCTTCAAGCTCCTCCATCAAATGTACTGGCAACACTTTATCTTGAATCTGATAACAGTGGGGATATATGGATAAAACCAGCAGTATGGAATGTCAACGAAAATGGAATAGTGGGGTATGGTCGTTTCCTTAAAACGTAGAAGCGGATTTGCGGATTTCTGCTACTGGATATGGGATGGATTAGAGAGAACTGTATTCATTGGTACCAAGTTTTCATTTCCAGCTAGATTTGTGAGTCCATTTGGATTCCTTGGAATGTTGACATTTGTCATGTTCATAATACTGGGAGTCACCGGCGCATTATTGATGTTCTACTATGAACCGATATTGGATAGGGCATGGGATAGTGTAGCTAAAATTAACAATGTTGTTCCATATGGGTTTATGATCAGGAATATTCACTATCACGCATCAAACGCAATGGTTCTTCTTGCAGTTCTCCACATGTACTATCAATACTTTAGCGGTAGATACAAGATAAGAAATGAGATTATCTGGGTGACTGGAGTTGTGTTGGGCACAGTAACCATTCTAGAGGCTTTCACTGGTTATGATATCATATTTAGTGAACGCGCAGAACTTGCGATTAGTATCGCAGCTTCGCTTACTAATTCTATACCTGTAATTGGGCCAACTGTTAGAGATGCGATGTTTGGTTCTGGCTTTGCGGACTTTATATTGAGATTCTATACGCTACACGTCTTCATTTTGCCAGTGGTAATGCTTGGGTTGATGGCAGTGCATCTTCCTAGATTCTTAGTATTTGACGTACCAATGGTGATGGCAATTTCTGGCGCAGTATTGATAACAGGTGGAGTATTCCCAGTTGACTTGGGCTCAAAGTTCCAACCTACCGTACCGCCAGGTATAACGGTCCCTGAATGGTATCTTACGGGAATCTATGCTTTCCTTAGAACTGAATATGATAAATTTGTAACTGGAGTCCTGTGGCCTGGTGTATTCATTGTAGCGATAGCTATGACTCCATTTATTGATAGGTATAAAAAATTCTCTTGGAAAGATAGACCAATAATTACAGCCTTTGGAATAACTGGTATAACCCAAGTCATGGTAACCACTTATTGGGGATTTTACATCTCGCCAGATGTAGCAAAGCCGCTAGTTGCAAGGCTTGTGATAGATCCGGTGTTTTTCTATACGATAATGCTACTTCTTATACCGATTGGCTTTGGATTTTCATACATGATGATATCACTTGCCAAAGAAGCGGAGAGAAAAGCAAAATTAGCCGCTTCAAAAGGACCTCATAAAACGGCCCAGATAAATTTCTCAGGCAAATGGATAAACTGGCTCATCATTGCACTCTTGATATTTCAAGTATACATAAACATAGCCGCATACAATGCAGTACTGGCTGGAATGAAGAACTTTTCTTTATTCTTAGTAGGACTAGGGCTAATGGTATTTGCTGGTCTATTCCATCTCTATAGGCATGGTCTAAGTGAGGCAAAGAAGGTCCCTGTGCCTCCTCCACAACCACAGACTGAAACCAAATCATTGGGAGGACCTGAACTGTCAGGGCAAATTCCGCCAAAGGAAGCGTCTGTAAAACCGCCGCCATCTCAACCGTCTGTTGTTACGCCTGAAATAAAAGCAGCAAACTTGGAGAATTTGAAAGATCCTGTAATCGGCAAGTCCGACCTCAAGAATCTCTAGACATCAAAGTATGGCGTATAAATTTATAAGACTAAAAAAAGATCAACGATTAGTTGAGCGTTCCAACATCGAGTCACGCATATGGAATAGCATTGATTGCAGTCATAGTGGGGGCAGCGATTGGTATTTCATACTATCAACAATATTATATCCCAGAATATAACGCCAAACCAATAATTCCAGAGAAAATTCTAAAACCTGGTCAAACCACGCAAATAACGATTGTTACTGGTTCCTTAAATCAGGACCAACAACAAAACTTTGTTCCAAAGAAGCAAGATGTTCAGCTCGGTGTAGACAATCTTGTAGTATGGACAAATCAAGATTCTGCCGCACATTATGTTACTCCTGCTAAACCATACAAGGATGCATATAGTGGCGATTTTGGTTCTGAGGCAATAATGCCTGGAAAATCCTATAAATTCTTGTTTACGCATGAAGTCAATCTTCCGTATTATTGTAAGGTTCATCCATGGATGAAAGGAGAGGTTGACATAGTTCCAGGTGCGTTAACATCCTAAGTCGTAAAAACCTGATCTATCGTTAGAAAGTTAATTTTGCAAACAAAATATCACTTTCTATTTCCTTGTGCTCCTGTATTATTGAAACTCTAAACTTTACATCATGAGGTTCTTTTGGTTCAAACTCAATTGAAGCTGTAAATTCAGCAGAATTTTGTAGCATGTCATTTCTGTTGATAAATAATCGTGATACATTCTGTGAGATTGTTTTATTATTATATGACTTGTACACTATGAGTTGATTGGAATTTAATATCTGAGTGTTTACTACTATGCCATCATACCTGCCGCGATAATTTACTTGGACTTTGCCTTTGATTACTTCATAAGGCTTTATGTTCAAATTTTCCAATTTTAGCTCAACATCCTTCATAATGTAATTCAAAAGCTGATGATAATAAATTGTGGTGATATTGTATTTTCTAAAAATAATATTAGACTCGGCAAGTCAGAAGGTTTACACACATCATGGTCTTAGCGTATCACCATAGTTTTTTGATTTTTTATTAAATCATTGAATAATTGTTAATAGGCATACTTTTTACCGACAAAGAATAAAATTGGAATCATAATATGATGATTGTAGACTGTGCATGTGATGTTGAAATAGCAACAGATCTAGCAAATTATTTAAGAAATCATGGATTTGATGCCAAATCCGAAGAAGCCTCAGTCATAATAAATGAGGAAAATGTGTGGCAAATCCTGAAATTATTTCTAAAAGAAACAAACCGATCGGGGTACAACATACGTAGAATAGATTCCACAAACCTCTTACTAGCCAGGGAGGTACCAATTGAAGACTTTGGATTTCTTAGGTGTGAGATGTGCGGATATGTTGTATCAAACGAGGAAGAATTGTTGACTCATAGGAGAGCACATGGCATTCAGCTCTTGTAATGGGTTGTATAGTCATTGTCAAGTTGTTGGTTGTTTACACTTAATTCTTGAGCGTCAGCAACTGAAGACTTTACACAGAATTAGATTCAGGCATCTGTAAGACCAAAACTATTGTTCTAGGTTATTAGTTTCTGTACATGTCATACATATTGGTGTATGATGAGTGCAGGACTATGAAAGATATGATTTGCATATGTGACTGTGTAAATCTGAATGCTGATGGAAAATACACTTGCTGTACTGACTGCAGACACGGTGATGAGTTGAGCACATTTACAAACAAACTGATATGAATGCATGCAAATCCTAATTCAGAAAGTAGTGACAAGTGACGAGGCAGAAAAATTGATTGCAGAAAACTGGAGATTCGTTGGGACTGCCAAACGGAAAAGTCGTTCTGGAAAATGGCATACAACGAGTACTCGCTCCGTAAGTTAAAACGGGTCCGAAGGGCTTCGATCCCTTGACCACTGGATTAGAAGTCCAGCACTCTATCCATGCTGAGCTACGGGCCCAAATATCGGGCAATTAGTATCCATATTAAGGGTTTTTACAACCATTTCTTTTTGTTGAGATCCCTTTCCATTTTGAAAAGGAATTGTTGTGAATATCCTGCATAGGGACCAAAATGTTCTACAATTTTTTCGTGTAGGCTACTGTATTTTTTTTCTGTTAGAGATTTTCCATGCATACCGTCAAATATTCCCGGATAATATTTTTGTAAAATTCTCTGTGTCCATCTATCTATGGGAAAAGATTCCATCTTGTCAAGTGAAAACAAAAGTATACAGTCAGCAATTTTGTTACCAATACCTCGTACCGTCTTTAGGGTCTCAAGCGCAGATTTGTAGTCCATCTTCCTTATTGATTCAAACTCTATTTTTCCCAAATTTACTGCCTTGACTGCCTCTCTTACATATTTTGCCCTGAATCCAAGACCACATGAAAGTAAGTCTTTTGTAGTCACATTTGCTAGCCTTTCTGCACTAGGAAAAGTAGAAAACTGCCTGTCTTCGAATTCTACCTTATTGCCAAATTTTTGGCATAGCCTTACTAGCATATTCTTGATGTTTTGTATGGACGAGTTGGATGAACATATAAATGAAATATAGCACTGAAAAGGATCTTGTCTAATCAGCCTCAAACCAGAAAACTGTTTTACCGCAGTACCAACAAGATTGTCTCTTCTAATGCCTGATAATATCTTATCCAGATTGTCATCATGTCTAAAAAAACGGCGAACACTTTTTGAGGACGCTTCTATCTTGAAAGGCTCTTCTATAACTAAAAGATCATCCCCGTTAATACCAAACCATCTATCTTCGATCTTATCCCAAAGAAATACCTGACCACTATTGATTGTAAAATTTAGATTTATTGTAGGATTAGTCTGCATGTTATATGGTGATTACCTCGCCCGCATTAGGCGCATGGGCATCAAAGTCAAATTTTTGATGTATCTCTTCAGCAAATTTTGTACATGACTCATTATCACCATGAACCGTGAGAACCTTTGGATTTCCCCTAATTTTTTTTATAAAGTCAAAAAGAGCTGTCCTATCAGCATGACCGGAAAACTCAAACTGCCTTACTTCTGATTCTGCCTTGGACTCCTTACCTCTAATATTGACGCGACCTGTTTCCAAAAGTTTTCTTCCAGGAGTTCTTTCTCCCTGATAAGAGACTAGTGCTATGCCATTTTTCTTGTCAAGAGCTAGATTTTGTAAATAGAAAACGGCAGATCCTCCAACTAACATGCCCGCAGGAGATATGATTACTGCTGGTTCATCTAACATGTTTCTTCTTTCCTTTTCCCCTCTTACCCAAACCGCATGATTCACAGAATCCGCAAAAACTCTTGCGTCACGTAGATATTCTGGATATCTTAACATTATTTCGTTTACCTTTACCGCCATGCCATCCATGATGACTTTATGTTTAAATTTAGCATTTTTTAACACCACGGCTATTTCTTGTGATCTTTCAACAGAAAAGGCAGGTACAAAGAGTATTCCTTTCCTATCCAAAACTTCATACGCAAATTCGATGAATTTCTCTTCTGCTTCAAGACGTGGCATCTGATTTGTCTGTGAGTAAGTGCTTTCAGTGATTAACAAGTCAATCTCACCTAGGTCAAGATCTGCCTCCCTTAACATGCGTGACCCTCTTGGGTTGATATCTCCTGTATAGAATAATCTCTTGTTTTGTGACTCTACCAAAACAGATGCACCACCTAATACATGACCCGATTCTAATAGCTCAAAGGAGGCATTACCGCGAGTCACTTTTTCTCTATATTTGATTTCTTTTGAATGCATCATCATCTTGGTCACATCCGACAGGTCAAAAGGAAGTTTACTTTTTTCAAGTCTTACCATGTCCTCTATCAACAATCTTGAAAGGTCAAAAGTTGGCGGGGTTGCATAGACATCAGTGCTACCATGCACAAAAAGTGAAGGCATGTTGCCTGAGTGATCTAGGTGGGCATGGGTTATGATGGCAGCATTAATCTCCTGTGGACTTATTTGCAGCGGATAAGATGATTCCTTTCCTAATTCTACTCCATAATCTAACAAAAAACTTACCCCATCGCAATTAACCTGAAAGGCTGATCTACCTACTTCTTTTGCCGCGCCTAGGACTTTAACCTGCAAGAATTGAAAATCTTTTCAAAGTACCTTTAAACGTTTAGCGCTTAGAACCTCTAACATCATTATATTATCTGTATGATTTACAAAAGACTTAATTATATGAATCAAAATTGATCTGAACATGGGTAGAACCTTTGAACAATGGTGGAGTACCATCCCAAAAGATCTTCGAAGTAAAGTTCGAAAAGGCGATGAGGAAAACAAACCATTATTAAACCAGATAAATTGGATTTGGGTTCACAATATGATGAATCAAAAAGGAGATCTAAATCCTACATCTGCAGAATTGCTCGACTGGGTAACATCAGGCCAGATTGAGGCAATGCGCCAAATAAAGAAATAAAAATTTCAATTATACTTTCTTTTTGTTTTTCTTTTATTCTGTGATTGTAGAATAATTCTATAACTCCGTTATGAATTTTGCAGATGGTTTAAATAGCAAACGGTGGATGATCAAAATCAGAATGCCAATAGCAATCATTCCAGACATCGATGAACAGAGGTGTATAGGCTGTGCGCTTTGCGTAGAGATCTGTACTTCTCTTGGCCCGGACGTTCTTCGTGTAAAGCCTGTTGAAGGCTGGAAGAGAGGTAAAGCATTTGTATTTTATCCAGAAAGATGCATCTCAGACGGTGCATGCATAGGAGTTTGCCCAACAAAGGCAATTTTCTGGATGAGACCAATGACTTACACACCTGGTCAACCAGTTCCTCTCCACAAGAATGGTATCTTCGTAAAAGGCTGGGCAGAAGACGCTGCACTTTAAGCGAAGCCGTTCTTCCATTTTTTATTATTTTTTAAATTGAAAAACTTGATCTTCTTTTTTGTTAATTTTGCATGATATCTTAGAAAGTCATCATTTGCAGCATGAACTGTCTTGAATTTGTTTTGTTTAAGGAATATGCTCCAAGTCTTGGCAAATTCAGGAAACTCATCTTTGATATGTTGCGAATCAGACATTACGTAATGTGCTGCAGGATAAACATCTGAAAGTTCCAAGGGTATTATTCCTAGATATGGATTGTACTGACAGAATTGAGTGTAATCTGCTATACTTGCAAATTTTTTTTTCAGTTTGTTATATTCTCTTGATAGGTAAAATGGTTTCATGGTGCCATCTGGGACAATCACGAGATTTTTCTTACTAGTCCTGAATTTCCTTACCATGCTATGAAATCTGGATATCTCGGGCCTGAATTGGTCTTCCCTTGAAAATAAGAATATCGCGTTTTCCTTGAATCTGGGGGTGTTTCCGATAAGAAATGAAGTGTTCGAAGTAAGAACAGATATGACTTCAAAGAGTTTTGGATGTGCACGCGCTTTCTTTAGTACATATTCCCACAGTCTCCCCTCGTGGATGTGTTCCTTTACTCTGTCAACCTCAGCCTTTATGGAATAAAGATTGTGCAAAGCTACGCTGTTTATTTTTTCGTCTCTAGGAAGTGATTGGATCTCCTTTGGCTTGTATTTGCTACATATCTCGCAAGTACACGAGAAATATGTTATCTCGTTAAGATGAGCTGTACCGTCTTCCATGATATATCTATCATGTTTTGCATAAAGCATGTAGGAGGCAGAATCAAAGGTGTCGCATCCTAGAGCCACGGCTAGAGGGATTGTAAGTGGATGGCCTGCACCAAAGAGATGAAGCGGAATGGAATCAGGCATCTCTTTTTTTGCAGTAATTATCATCCTTGCCAAAAGTTTGTACTCGTATGATTCCATGAATTCGACTGGACTTCCCAATGCTAACATCTGAAAACCATACTTTACCAAAGCTCTAGTTGATTCTTTAACTAGATCTGAATACTCGCTTCCCTGTATTGGCCCAATCCATATCTGTCCATTATCATCTCGTGTCTCTAGGGTTTCCTTTGATACCTTTAATGTGTGATTGACATAGTCTCTTGCCTTCTTCTTTGATAAACCAAAACCCGTTGGTTTGTCTAGCGGAATGGCAAAATCTGTTGCAATTCCTTTTTCAAACGCTGCCATGGTCTTGTAGTTTGTATCTATGTTACCATATTCGAGAACTTGGTAACCACCTGAATCTGTCATCACTGCACCATCATAGTCGATTATTTTGTGGATTCCTTTTCTTATGGCATCATCGCCATGTTGTTTTAGTGTGATAAACGCATTTGTTATAACAAGATCAAAACCCATCTCTCGTATTTTTTTTGTAGGTATTGACTGTCGTACGGGATGAATTACTGGCACATATGCCGGGGTCTCAATCTTACCGTGGTTAGTGTGCAGTATTCCTATTCTTCCCGCTAGATCAGATTTCTTTATCTCAAACATTTCACAATTTAATTCAGTGTAACGTAATTTGAATCTAGTACGGAAAAAATCTCTTCAAGTCTCCCTTTTCAGAAATTATTTTCAACCAATCAGTATTATCTTCCTCTGCTTCACCTTGTACAAAAAGGGATTCAATTTTCTTTACTGTATTATACACCGATTTGTTAGTAGTGTCAAATTGGAAAGTTTTCCTACGCCCTATATTTTTTATAGTGTCATAATATGTAATCCCTATTATCTCACTACCCAAGTTTTCAAGTGCTTTTTTCTTGTCATAACCTCTTTTCTTATAAACGCCCTCCAAGCTGTATGGGCTGCGTCTCAACACGACTGCAATCTCTATCTTGCTTTTTGAGATAATGTAGGGAGCTAAATGCCCAACAAGTAATGCATTATCTGGTATCTCTTTATCTAAAACCCTCTTTAGTTTTCTGACATCTACCTCTAATACACGACCATTCTTTTCAGTTGCGCCTTTACTTATTGACATTTTATTTACATCAATTAGTTCTAATTTTAGCTTCCTTGCAAGTATCCTTGCCACGGTATGCTTTCCGGTTCCAGGATTTCCTGTTATTATTTTCAACAAATTATCTAAAGCGTGAAACTCAATTAAACACTCCCATGTTCTGTTATATCTTCGGGTGGCAATCATAACCTGAGACTTTAGTCTGGAATGATTGACCATCATGCGTTACCAATGTTCAGACCCTGTTTAATTGGAAAAGTTCTGGCTGAAAGACATAATGTCTTATTTTTGATAAATGATATTTCACATGATTATCTAAAAAAGTGAAGAATAATGTTATGTCATTATTACGATCTATCAATCAAAGATTTTTATCTAATGTCTAGACTTTACTCTTTTTTTTGTAATTATTATCCATCCCAGCAAAACAAAACACGCCAAGCCTCCTGCTGATATGATATACACAAACACTGGACCAAATATGTCAAGCACGCTGATATTGAAGATAAAGGTCAAGGGCTGTCCACCTGGTCCTACATCGTAGAGATCAACGAACATGACATGATTGCCTGACTCGTGAAATACGTAATTAGTAGACCACTGCCCTCCCCTAAAATCTTGTACTGGGATTGTTGATACTAGCTTGTCATTGTAGTAAATTCTAACTCCCATCCTAAAGTGATTAACCTCACTTAGTCTAGTATCGAATGAATCAAGTATGTTAGAAGCTGATTGGTAATTTAGAACCCTGAAACTTAATTTGAAAGGCTGGTTTGCAGCTGGGATCTCAGGATCCGTTGCTACCTGCACTTCATAATTTCCTATTGACTCATCACCAGAATTTAGAGGTGAATGAGCACTTGCATAGTGTATCATGGGTGAGAGAACCAACCCTAAAGCGAATATAACAACCGGAAATCGAAAACTACCCATTATTTTCTATTCTTTTTTCTTTAATATATTGTTAGATCCTAAATACAATGTACAGCTGCAGTATCAGCAAAAAATACCTCGGTTATTATTGTGAGTCTGACGATCATTGAAAATTAACAAAAGCTTTAAATCAAGTTCGAAGAAAATGGCCAATGATGACCACTGTTAGCAAGACAATTGACATCAAAGAAAAGACCCTCAATGTTTTCACATATTTTGCAAGACCAGAGCACATTTCTGACCAGTTCGAAGAACGAGTAGGCATGACCGTAGTTCCTATGGATGTAAAAGCAGGAATGGGTGTGGGGACAACCTTTAGAGTAATAGGGGATTTTGATGGCAAGAGACTAGAGTGGGACTGTGAGACAACTGAATATATTCCAGAGAGGAAAGTTGCTGCTAAAATGATCAAGGGCCCATTTAAGAAATGGGGAATCGCAGTTGATTTTGAGGAACTCGGCGAGAAAGAAACCCGGGTTACCATGACAGTAAACTATGACATGCCGTTTGGCCCTCTTGGTGCAATTATGGACAAGGCAAAGTTTGCAAAAGTAGCAGAAAAGGGGATGGAGACTGCCCTGTACAGAGTAAGAGGCCTGTTGGAAGGAAACGGTTCGATTCCTGTGTATATCACACTTGATGCATACAGAAAGCTCTTGGCAGAGAAAGAAAAGATGAACAACGCTCCAGTCTCTACCGTACTGACAAAAATACTCGAGAAATACTCTCAAGTAGAATCAGTAAAAAACTAAAATCATTTTCTTTTTGACTCAGTTTAAATAACGAACTTAGCGTGAGTTTTCTTACCGGGTCTATGGCTCAGCCAGGTAGAGCGAGGGACTCTTATGATCTTTTCAGAGATATCCCTATGCCGTGGGTTCAAATCCCACTAGACCCGCTGATTCTAAAACAAGGGTCTTAGAGAAAAATTCCCAAAAGCTCGAAAATCCCTTCACAAGGAAATACTATCCTGACAGCCGTAAGGATGTCATGGATGGAAAAATAGCAGTAAGACCCGCTCTTTCGATTACAAACATTCAGGTAGAAACCGAACAGGATCCACTGAAATCCTTCTACAATGGAATCAAATCCAAGGAAACAAAAGAAGCGTATACAAAAACCGTGAGAGAATTTCTTTTTTCAATTGTGGAATTACAAGGAACATTTGAGAAAAAGGCAATTCAGTTTGTGGAATATGCACGAAAAAATCAATCTGAAACAAAGCAACTTCTCAAAAACTATGCAACTTATCTAAAACAGAGAACAGAAAAACCGAGAACCATTCCTGAATATCTGAATCCAAATACCGTCCCCAACAAGTTCAAGGGAATCAAAAAGTTCCTCAAAATGAACGAAATTCCTATGTAATGGGCCAACATTGAAGCCAATTCCCAGAGAGAAACAATGTACAACAGACTAGGGGATATACCACAGAGGAGATACGAAATTCTAGATTATTCTACCAGCATATATGTGGATTTTGTAATTTTGGCAGAATCCTCATCAGGTGTACAGTAGGTGCTTGGGAAAACCAATCTGATATTTTGTGACATTCTTGAGGTATAGTACTTTTTATGGATTGATTAAACATATGGAATTTATTCCAAATGATCTAGAGGCAAGAAAGATGTCAATAAAGAAAATAGTAATTATGAATTTGCCAATCTTATCAACCATCAAAACAAAGAGAACTAATCTTATTCTTACAACAAATTCCAATAGTCACAACTTGAAACTTTTGTGTTGTGTAGTGAAATTTCAGTATGAAGATTTCAAGCTATAATTTTCAATTTCAGACGAATCGGAATAACATTGCAGGAAACCATATGATAAGTTTTATGTCCTGAAATGTTATCCGTATTCTCTCAGAATGGCAATCTGTTCAAGATTTCTAAACATTTCATCACTTTCTTTTAAAATGATGCATAGTTCAAGCACTTGCTCATAATTCATGGTAGTTTTGTCAGGCATATTAGGGTGAAATAATAGCAATTCATCGATGATTTCCCACAATTTTTCAATAGGTAACTTTCTTAATTGTTTTTCAAAATACTCATGATGTAATTTCAAATAGAAACAATCCTTCGTGCTGGGGGATGAATCAAAGATATTACCATCGATCATTATTTGGTGTTATAGCATATACATGATATGGAATATTTTACATTCATTGCATTCCAATTTGGTAAAATTTCCAAACGGAAGATCAAAATTATAACAAACCATAAATTTTATACAAATATGACAAGTGTAGAATTGATCTAAAAAATAGCAACTCTCTCATTGATTTTTTGGCAGATTAACATGTAAAGTGGTTCCTTTTCCAACTTCACTTTCAAGCCAAATTTTTCCTCCTAATGCTTCTACTATGCCTTTGCAGATTGCTAATCCAAGACCAGTTCCACCCTGACTTCTTTTAAATGAGATGTCTACCTGATAAAATTTCTTGGAGTTGTTCTTGTTATTTCGTTTACCTGGGTTTCAATCATAATATTTGTAAGATATGTGCGGTTCCAATGGTAAGTATTCAGCCAGAACATAATATTACGATTAATTTCAGCAGTGACTTGTCCAAATTATAAAACCTGCTATTGACACACCACCTGACTCCTTTCATTACCCTCGTACAGTCCCTTGATGGCCGCAATATCGCAGCCTGAAATGTATGGATAATCTGTTTGTATTGTAGCATGCATTAAATCTGCAGGATCAGTAGAGTGTGCAAGACCCAATGCATGACCAAATTCATGCCTTGTAATGGCTCCAAGTCCTAGAGCGGAAAGTTGATTTGCATCAAATATTGTTATTTCGCTCTTTAGAATCTGGTTTCCATCTACAACAGATTTTGTATATCCAGATAGGCCATCGGGATTTTCGTCATTTGTGAGCGTTATTATGATATTTCCTGCACCATTACTGTTCTCTGTTATGTCAAAGTTTTGAGGTATGTAAGATTTGGCGGCGGGATCATTTTTTAAGTTAGCTAGTGCGCCATCCCACCCTTTGTAACGTATTGAGGAAGTTCCTTGAGGTCCCTCATTCAGTAACGAATCATCCACTGTTACTGTTCCATTAGACAATATGGCCTCTTTTATTGCGTTTATCTTGTAATCTGGAAGATTGATATCATTTACAATGTTAACGTGTAAGACCTGGCCTTGTACTAGATTCCACGATACCCATGTATTGACAACAGAGCCCTGCAAGTTCTTGATAACATAGTTAGAATGATAATTTCCAACCACATGTGATGCAGTGTTAGCTAGAATTTGATTCTCATAGTATGAATATGCTACAAACGCTGAAGATGCACAGACTGCAATGATAGTAATAAGAACAAACATCCTCTTGTAATTTTTCGTTGCTCTTATCTCATTTGATTCTGAAATTTTGTCAAGAATTATTTTTTCTTGTTCTAGCTCTTTTGATTTTTTCGTTTCATCTTGAAATTTCTTTTCAAGATCCTCTTTTGATTTAGATAGATCTTCCGCATTTTTTGATAGTATTTTGTTTGTTTCGCCCAGTATTATTTTTTCTTGTTCGAGTTCTCTGATTTTCTGCTCGTCAGTTGAAGATGATTTTTTTTCTTCATTGTTTATTGCCAAAGTTTAACCCCTGATAGCTTTTACCAGCACATCTGATTTCATTGGTTTCTTAAGGCAGGAATGTACTCCTTTTTTCATAAGATCTCTTATTTCATCATCCTTGACACTTGAGGCAGTAGATAGAACTATTTTTCTGCTGTTTATCTCTCCTGAATCATGAAGGCTATCCATAATATCAATACCAGTAAATTCCGGCATTGCCAAATCCAATAAAATGACATCAAACTTCTGCTGCTCGATGAGAGTAAGACCATTTCTTCTATCATTTGAAACTGTACATTCATGTCCTTTGATAGTTGGATACTCGTGAATCGTGATTGTAATGTCTTGATTGTCATCAATTGGCAAAATTTTCACATTGTTCTCCTAATTTGAAGAATGCATCGTATAATATTTAAAAACATGGGTGATTTTAAAATAATCTTTTATGTACTGGATTGTACAGTACATTGTCCGTGATAGTTAGGTATTCAATATTCTTATGTATTGCAACAATATAGACTGGTTTTTCTCTCTTCTGAACAAGGCTTGTCTATCTCCGAGAGTATTTCCCTATCAAATGTGCTTCGGCTAGAATATGGCCTATCATCGCTTTTTCAAGATCAGCCTTTGATGAACCAGCTTTGAGATTCAAAACAAGATCTAGTGCATAAAGCTTGAAAAAATACCTATGCGTTCCACCAGGTGGACACGGTCCACCGTAGGACTGGGCACCAAAGCTTGTCTTTCCTTGGAGAAACGGTATCTTCTCCCCTTTTGCAAACTGTGTTTTTTGCGGCGGTATATTCCAGACAAGCCAGTGTGTAAAAGTTCCCATCGGAGCATCAGGATCATCCATGATAATTGCCAGAATTTGCGTCTTCTGTGGTACTTCTGATATTACTAACGGAGGTGAAAAATCAGAACCATCACAGGTATATTCTGACGGTATCATGTCATTATTTTCAAAGGCGGGGCTTGTAATCTTCATAATAGTATCTGGTATGACTTGATCAATTAAATAATTTAACTTTACCCTTCACGACACTGTACATCTTCAATTGATAACACGCGGGTTTACTATAACCATTGACTTGGGATTTATTTTATCGAGATATCAACTGGTATGACATGTGACATACTGTACATTGCAGGACAGCGTTCTTGGGCTAATTTTGCAATTTCCTGTAGTTCTTTCTTGCCTGTACTTTCGCTTTGTGCATCTATCTCAAAGCTTATACCTTCTGTTATCGGTGCATCAGATATATCAAATGTTTTTGCAAAGTTCACGCTACATTCAACAGTAACACTTAGCTTGGATAATCTGATCCCTTTGGATGACGCTATTCCAACAAATGTCCCTATGAAGCAGGAAGCTATTCCAGCTATACAGTAATTCATTGGACCCAATCTGTTACCTGAACCTCCCATGAAGCTTGGTGAGTCTATCTCGATTACTTCCTTGCCTTTTTCAAATGATAGCTCTGTTCTGAATTGGTAACCTTTTGAGTTATCGAGGTTCCATTCCCCATGGAGTCTTACTGGTTTTTTAAGAGTTGACTTGTCTTGTTTCCCACTCTCGATAGTTTTGGATATCTTGTCAAGGTCTACATTGTTTATTACGCCTGCCATAACATTGCATCGATCTGGATACTAATAGAAGTTCTGCTGAAAATTCAATTTAAGACTTTAGGTTGTCGAAAATTACTGGATTGTATTATTACCAAAAGATTGATCGTATAGATACATCATGTATAGGAAAATTGCATATGCATTATGAAATGAGATACAACGAATCAGCATCAAGCATCCTGATCAGATGTAGATTGAAGTCGTAGGAAAAAACAAGTTATATCATAAACACATTTGATCGAGTCGTCAATTACACTTGCATGTAACTACCTGTATCGCTATTTTCTGATGTGACAGTTATGATCGTTTTCATCGTATTTGTTAGTGGAACCTGTGGTACCAAGCTTGAACTTACAAATGCTTGCACTGTATAAGTTCCAGCCTCCTTTGGAATCCATACCTGTGTTGCGTTAAATGACTGGCCTGGAAGCATTGATGCAGAAAACCCTTCTAGATATTCAGTAGTGCCCCTGTTATTTATCACCTGCACAAGATATGTAAATTTTTTATCTTTTTGATCATGGTTTACGAGTGTAGCCTCTATGCCTATCTGCTGGCCAACATGAAAGTCTGATATTTCATGTGCCATGGTGTTGACCATTTGGGGTTGCGAGATAGTAATGCCACTATCTGTTGCATGAGCATTTGGACTGGCAAAAATTATTGTAAAAAGTATTGCGGAAATTATTACAGAAAACGCCCAAAAACATTTTGGCATTACTGGCAAGTTCATATTTTAAAAAATATTTCATTATTTAATAATTTTACTATCATCCTCATCTGTAAAAATGTGATATACCATAAACAATTAGGTAACGCATAGTCAGTTGGATGAAAATCTACGTTCTTTTATTAACTGAGAAACATGATTAAACGTAAATATACGTTTTTACAAATACATTTTAGCAAATGATTCGCAAAGCAATTTTGGTTATACTGTTTGTTACCATGTTTGCTGTAGGACCATCAACTGCAAGAACAGCACATGCAGATTCCCAATACCAAGTTAACGCACATGTAGAAAATCTCCTAACTGGCTCTCCCGAGTCTGGCGCTACATGTACCTTTACCTTCAATCCATCTGGAAATATTGTCATCAATACCACGGATTTTAGCGGTGTAACACAAGCTGCAGACTCTGCCACGTACAATACCACAGTAGATGTTGACTGTATTGGTACTGATGGTAACGTCGGAACTGTAACAGATTCAATGTTGAGTGCACACCAGGAAGATACAATACAGATGATGTTATCCAAATTAATTACGCCATCTCCGGTACGAAACCTTCAGGCAAGTGTAGCATCGTTTGGAACAGGTCCTGTCACATTGACTTGGCAGGAACCGTCTTCTAATGGCGGCTCTCCTGTGAGAGATTATTACATTTACAGAGGAACGTCACAGGGAACAGAGACGTTTTTTGCTTTAGTACCTGGCAATACTCTGACATACATGGATGATTCGACAAGCCCGGGCAGTTCCTATTATTATTATGCTATTGCCGCAAATGCAGCTGGATCATCACAGGCCTCAAATGAGGTTTTAACAGGGATAAGCTGCTTTGGAGACGATGGCGCCTTTTGTAATTGAATATTCAACATGACGGGATAGACATACAAGATTGTGATACAAAAAACATTATACAACCATTGTAAATATTTACAGTAATGAAAGTGTTTAATGGAAAATTGGCAGCAGAAGATTACATGTCAAACCACACTCTGACCTTTTCTACGCCGGAGTTGACCCTGATGAGATTTGCATCTTGGCTAGGCGACATGGTTCCAGACCTCAAGAATCCAGGCCAACAGGTGCCACGAATCATGGTTTTTGTAGAAGAGAAGGACTTTGCACCAGTTTCTATAATTGATGATGACAAGTTTGTTCCAACAGGAGCTGTGAAGACAATCAGTGGCGATCTATATGGAAGTGTAAATACGGAGACAGGTTCAAGTTCAAAATTCTGTTCTGAATGCGGTACAAAACTCTCTGTAAATGCAAGATTTTGTACGGAATGTGGCACAAATCAGGACTAGTTTTTTGTTTTACTAAATTTTATTGCCACATTTGATGCAAAATTTTGCTGTTGCTTTTACTCTGGAACCGCAAGAACCGCATGTTGATCCAACCCATGTCTCTTTTGGTAAAAGAGATGGATCTGGTGGAGGTAGTACTCCAGGCGTTGAAAAAGCAGTCGCTGCAGAGATTATAGACGGCGGACGACCAGATCCTGGCAAGGTGGCAGCTGTCACGTGAGATGCCTGCTGGCCTCCAACGCTCATCCCACTTGGCATTGTGCCACCGCTTTGTCCCCCTAAGGTTTGTCCGCCAGCCATTTTATCAAGTGCCTTTTTTAGTTCAAAAATTACTTTGATGGAGAGAAATTCCAGAGCAGAGTATGCTACAACATAATCACCCAATTTTTGGAAAAATTCCTTTTCAGATAATTTTCCTTGTTTATACAGGCCGTTGGTATCAAGAAATGATTCATAGTAGCCTTGAGTATCGTTGAGTAGGTTTTGCAGTTTATCAAATAATAGAGTAAGAGTATCTACTTCTCCAAATGACATGCGAACTATTCACTCTAACCGGTATTAATTATTTTAGATTAAAAAGATGGGTAAGATTTTTGTCTCTCTATGCTTTTTCGAGAGCCTTGTCTATCATGTTCTTATAAGACGACTTTGATGCTGCGCCCACCTGTTGTGCAATAATCTGACCTTTGTTGAAAAGAGCTAGTGTCGGAATGCTAAACACGTTATACTTTGATGCAAGTTCGTTGCTTTCGTCAACATTTACCTTCACAAAGCTAACCTTTCCAGCATATTCACCTGCAAGTTCCTCAACAACAGGACCCACCATTCTGCATGGACCGCACCATTCAGCCCAAAAATCTACAAATACAGGAACCTGAGAATGCATTACCTCAGATTCCCAGTTTTTTTCGTTAACAGGTTTTGCTTTATCCATGCTTGTCAATATATGATATCCCTAAATATATTGAACGATTTTTACCAGCGGCTTCTTAAACCGTAATAGTTCCTATCGCCATGCCTTCGCCTGTCGTCATTTCTTCCCTCATGTCTTCCTTCATATTTTCTTCCCCTGTTTTCATATCTGCCAAAACTTCGCCTGTGACTTACTTCTCGCTTTAATGGATCTGGTATCCTTACCTCGATTCCAAGCTCTTTGTTTAGATCTCGCATGGTTACCTTGGTTTGACTAGATATTGCCTTAAAATCACCAATTGAAGAGTATGATACCAAAGTAATGGCCCTACCCTTTGCTCCAGCCCTTGCAGTTCTTCCTATCCTGTGGAAATAGACCAAATTATGGCTTGGTACATCGTAATTTACAACCAGAGCTACCTCTGGAACATCGATTCCTCTTGCCGCAACATCAGTTGCAACAAGAATGTCTGCCTTTCCTTTTCTGAACATGTACATGGCCTTGTCTCGCCTAAACTGGGACATGTCACCCTGAATTGATACTACATTAAATCTCTCTTTTTCAAGATCGTGTGCAACTCTTCTCGTTCTTTCCTTTGTAGAACAAAAGACAATAGCTTGACCCGACGTATTCTCTTTGATAAACTTTAGGAGGAAATCCATTTTTTCCCTGTCACGTATCACCAGGAACGCTTGTTCTATCCCCTCTCCACTGAGGTCGTCAGAATCAATAAATATTTTCTGCGGGTTTCGCATGTATTTTTCTGCCAACATGAGTATTTCTGGCGGCATTGTTGCAGAGAATAATGCTGTCAGGTGGTCTTTTGGTACAAGATCCAAAATGAATCTGATATCATCAATAAATCCCATGTCAAGCATTGTGTCAGCTTCGTCCAATACCACATACTTGACATTTTTTAGTTTGACTGAACCACGTTTTATGTGATCTATGAGTCTTCCAGGGGTTGCAACGACAATTTCAACCCCTCGTTCGAGTTCATTGAACTGCACGTTGATGCTTTGACCGCCATAGATAGTCACATATCTGATATGAGAATGCTTTGAGAATCTTTGAATTTCTCCTGTTATTTGTACTGCAAGTTCTCTTGTTGGTGCAAGTATAAGCGCCTGTATTCCACCTTTTGGGACGATGGTTTGAATAATTGGTAGTGAAAATGCAGCAGTCTTTCCTGTTCCAGTATGTGCCTGCCCTATAACATCTTGGCCTGATAGTAATACAGGTATAGAAGCAGCCTGAATTGGAAATGCTTCATTAAATTGTATCTCGCTTAGCGCTGTCAGTATTGGATTCTTTATCCCTAATTCTTCAAATTTTGTCAACTTCATTCATCATCTTTTTTATGGAAATGACAGAGAAATATTGTTGTTAATTTCTGTCATTATTTTTGTTTAACTTTCTAATCCGGCTCTATTAACTCTTTCCAAATTATTGAAAAAAAATGCAAAATTTTTTAAAATTGTATAATCTGTTATGCCTATGCGTATTAGAGATTTGACCAATAAATGTGATATACATACTTAAATGACTTTTTGGTAGACTAGAGCCATGAGTAGTGAATTACGCTTGAAAAAACTCAGAGGGTCAGGAGGGTACATAATGGCAAATGTCAATGATGACCAACAAAGAAAAGGGAGTCTTGGTGGGCCGGATCTATTCTTGGCACCTGTGGGTCGCTTGGATTCTGAAAAGATCACAAAATATTATTGTAACACTTGCGAGAAAGAATACGAAGGCAGTCCCAAGATTGACTATGAAACACCAAACGAAGTGGTGGCAGAAAACCTAATTCTTTTGGAGAAGGGGCAATACATATGCACCACTTGCGGGTCTATTCTTGCAGAATACAGAAACTTTAGCAAGCCGGACGAAAAAGCGGAGGTCGGAGCTGCCAAACCAGAAGTTGCCGCTCAAGACACATACATGCCTCCAATGAATTCTGCACCACAACAATCATTTCAAACAACTACTGATCCTGTAGTGAAGACATTTAATTCAATTACAGGACTTGTGGTATATGATTCAGAGGCAAGGAGAGTGGGCGTCGTAAAAGAAATTGGCATCCAACCAGGACAATCTGGTATAGTTCTTGTTGTAACAAGAAATGATAATAAAAATATAACAATAAAGTGGGACGATGTTAAAAAAATTGGCGACGTTGTTCTTCTTGGCGGACAGACAACGAACAATGATTTCAAGTGCAGCAAATGTGGCAATCCCAATATTCCGGGCTCAAAGTTCTGTGAAAGTTGCGGCAACAAAATAAAGTAGAAATATATTGTTAAGCAAGAGATGACCTTCAAGTCAACATCATGAACATATAAAATGAATCTGGTATTGTGAAATAATCTACGATTAATTAAATAATATTAATAGAATGTTTTACCTTTTAGCCTTCTCAAATACTGTGTACCATTTTTGTCCATTGTGCATACCACGCATGTGTTCTTGTCTATGTCATTGTCTATGTACTTCAATCATTCATCTCCTTTCAAGTGTAGCTGGAACAAGCTGCAACCATGTGTCAGGGCTCACAGTCCACAAAGACAGTAACTTGATGGTATCCCCCCATTCAAGAGGTAGGTAGTAAGAAACTGCCAATACTGAGTCGATGTATAGAAGCCAAAACCTATAGCACAATCTACCAATTTGAGAAAACCAGCAAGATTTATCTTACGAGTTTAAAGGACAAAATATAATTGAAGAAAAACTCTGCCGCATCAGGCTTTGTAAAAGATATTATAATTGTAATTATAGGAATTGCGATAATATGGATAGGATTAAGGGTTGCATTTGGCACTGAAAATCCGTTTTATGTAGTATCTAGTGGAAGCATGATTCCAACCCTAAACGTATTTGACGTGATTGTTGTTAATGGAAATATTCCTTTTGATCACCTAAAGGTAGGAAACATTATTGTTTTCCACGCGCCAGCTGAGGACTTGGTCATAGTTCATCGAGTTGCCGATATACTAAGTCAGAATCCACTCACAATTAGAACAAAAGGTGATGCTAATCCAGGCTCCATACCTGGAATTGACTTTCCAATAACACAGAAAGATTACATTGGAAAGGTAGTGTATGTAATACCTCAGATAGGCTATGTAACCAGAATTCTTACTCCTCCCATCAATTACATCATAATAGCTGTAATAGTAGGTGTCATGATTGTAAAGCAATTTGGAAAAGCCAAAACCAACACCGCAGGTATTCTTTCTAGTAAAGACCTTCCTTCAAACTCTGACAATTCAAATGTCGCAAATGCAGAGAGCAGCTTGGCTGACAAAGAATATGCCAAATTTGACAAACCAGATAAAGACCAAGAACCAGAAGAAAAGAAAGAGTAAATTTTATTATTTTTTAGTGTTTATCTTAAACACTCTTTGGAAATAGTCAGACTGTTCTGGCGCAGGTCCTGCATCCTCTTTCACATTTGCCAAGCTCTTGGCAAGTTGTTTTTTGTATTCCAGTTGCATCTGTCTTGCAATCTGAATTCTTTGTGCCTGTGGAGAACCTGCTCCGTGCATGGACTCTGTAAGGTAGCCAACTGCATTTCTTCCCAGAGTCATGTTCTCTATCAACCGCAAGATCCGCATTCTATTTTCGACGTCAACGCCTTTGCGACCCTTTAGATATTTTTTCAGCATGGGTCCTGTTTCTGGACTTCTAAAGTCTTTTTCAGATGGGAGAGTAACCAAGAGTCCTCCAGCAATATCCTGTGCAAGTCTTCCTATCTCATATGGAAACCTAGTAACATTGTGCTTGCACACGTTTGCAAGCATGTCGTCATTTATCCAATTGCCAGATTTTGTACGATGAGCTTGATATGAAGAAGCTACGCCTGCAGCATAAATTGTCTCGTTTAGATGAGTCATCTCTACCAGTTTGTCTTTAATATGAGATACATTTGGCACTCCATTATAGTCAGCAATTGCCGCAGATGCTCCAATCAGTACATCTCCAAGTCCTGTCTTGCATACATAGCTTCTTCTATGATAACAAGTGAATCGTTCTACCAGCATTGATGCAAATTCATACTCCCCGTTCATGAATACATGTTCCCATGGAACAAAAACATTATCAAAAATTATCATTGCCTCCTGGCCTGAAAACTTGGAGTTACCTGAATCAAGGTCCCCTCCTTCCATACTTCGTGTGTCACATGACTGCCGACCATAAATGTATGTTATGCCTGGGGCATCTGCTGGTATGGCGCCAACTACTGCATAGTCACGATCACTTTCCTGTAATCGCATTGTTGGCATGAATATGATCCAGTGTGAGTTAATGCAGCCCGTTTGATGGGCCTTGGCGCCTTTGACAATAATTCCTTTATCATTTTTTTCAACTATGTGTAAAAAGACATCAGGATCCTCTTGTTCATATGGTGCCTTGCTCCTGTCACCTTTAGGATCCGTCATGGCGCCCCCTATTACAAAGTTTTCTTTTTGAACCATCTTGATAAATTCTACCAGTCTCTTGTGATAATCCGTCTTATGTTTTTCATCAATTTCAAAAGTAACAGAATATAACGAATTAATTGCATCCATTCCTACACACCTCTGGAAACATGTACCTGTAAGTTGGCCCAATTTTCTTTGCATCTTGTTTTGGTGTACTAGATCATCTGAACTCTCTACAATATGCAGAAACCTGTTTACTTGCTGACCGCTAAGTGATGATTTTACACTTGCGATCTCGCTTTCCTGTACTGCCAGATCAAAAGTCTCCGCCACTGCATTAATCGATGGACGAATCATTGGATGATCTACAGGTTCTTTTACAAGTTCGCCAAAAAGATATACCTTCATCTTTCTGCCCCTGAGACTTTGTATGTATTCTGCACCAGTCTTAATTGGCATGTCTGCTCTTCTCTCTTAAAGTAATATAAATATTATAACCAGTATGGCTAGGCTTATGAGAGACCAATTCTTACATCAACCACTTTACAGCCCTTGCCCTTTTCAAATACAAGTACTGGGTTTAGGTCAAGCTCTTTTATCTCCTCAAAATCAGTCACAAGCTGAGAAATTTTCTGTATGCATTCTGATAATTTTTGCACATCCGATGGTTTTTCCCCTCTTACGCCCTGTAACAACTTGTTTGTTTTGATAGATGATATCATCTCATCTGCTTCAAAACTAGTAGGTGCTATTCTAAAAGTAACATCTTTGAGAACTTCAACATATATTCCTCCCATTCCAAACATCATGACAGGTCCAAATCCAGGTTCTTGTTTTGAGCCAACGATTGTTTCTCTTCCTCCCTTTATCATTTCTTGAACTAAGACACCTTTGATTATTGCCTTCTTGTCATATTTCCTCGCGTTCTTGATTATATCCTTAAATGCCGCCTTTACTTCTTTTGGGGTTTTCACTCCCACCTTTACTCCCCCTGCATCAGACTTGTGAATGATTTGCGGAGATGCAATCTTCATTACCACAGGATATCCAATTTTCTTTGCAGCAAAGAGTGATTCTTTTTCTTTTGTAGCAAGAATACTTTTTGGTAGAGGTATGCCATATGCTTTTAGGACTTCTTGTCCTTCTTCTTCTAGTAGGTTTTTTCTTCCGTCTGATCTTACCTTGGAAAAAATCTGTCCTGCTTTTTTCTTGTTTACCTTGAATTGCTGCACCTTATCCTCAGAGGCCTGGGTCCACTGGGTAAACCTCAACATGGCCTTCAATGACCTGATTGCATTTTCTGCATATTTGTAATGAGGAATACCTCCTTCTGCTAGTATCTCCTTGTTTTTTATTCCTTCATCAGATCCCATCAGGCTTGCCAAAATGGTTTTGTTGTATTTCTTTGAAACGTTTACTATGACCTCAGCTAGCTTGTTGTAATCCAGCGTCGCCGAAGGAGTACACATCACAATGACAGAACCGACGTTTTTGTGGGCCAGAACTAGATTTAAGACATGATCAAACCTGTTGTAATCTGCATCGCCTACAATGTCAACAGGATTTCGTGATGTACCCCATGGAGGAATGACTGCATTAATCTGAGGTCTGATGTCTTCTATGTTTGCCATCTTTATGCCAAGTTTTGAGCATGCATCTGTTGAGATAATCGCAGGACCTCCTGCGTTTGACACGATCACTAGATCTCCTGTTGGAAGCGGTTGCTTTGAAAATGCCGCGGCATAGTCAAACAATTCCTCCATGGTGTCAACCCTAATTGCACCAGCTTGTGCGAGCAAAGCTTCATAGATCTCATCAGAGCCCATAAGGGCTCCAGTGTGAGACATTGCAGCCTTTGCGCCCTCTGGACTTCGTCCTGACTTTAGTACGAGAACTGGTTTTTTAGTTTGGCCTAGTCTTGTAATTTGCTTACAAACCTTGAGAAACTCCCTTCCATTTGACATGTCTTCAAGATACATGACAATTACCTTGGTTTGATCATGTTCTGCTAGCATTTTGAGCATATCAACCTCGTTTAGGTCTACTTTGTTTCCCATGCTGATTACAGCAGAAAATCCTATTCCTTGTGCACTGGCGTCTTCCACCAATGCTGCGCAGATGGCACCGCTTTGTGAAACTAGTGCAATCCCGCCAGATTTTGGAGTTACCTTTAGAAAAGTAGAATTCATCATTGTTTGAGGAGCCAGATTCATAACGCCAAGACAATTTGGCCCTATTATCCTAATGTTGTATTGTTTTGAAATCGCTGCCAGTTTCTGTTCAAGCTTTGCTCCCTCTTCGTCTACTTCTTTGAATCCTGCAGTGATTACGATAGCGCCCTTTATTCCCTTTTTCCCGCATTCCTCAAGGACCAAAGGAACTATATCGTTTTTTGTAACCACTACTGCAAGATCTATTTCCTCTGGAACATCCAGAACGCTCTTGTAGGCTTTTTTATCAAAGACTGTTTCTCGAGTTGGGCTTATTGGAAAAATTTTACCAGTGTAACCCTTTAGAATGTTTGACGTGATTGCTCTGCCCACGCTACCTTCTTTGTCTGATGCGCCAACTATGGCAATTGATTTTGGAGAAAGAAAAAGAGAATCAGCCATTTTAACGAGTTGGTTTCAAATTGTTATGTATAATAAGTTTATCTTAGATCCGTCTCCAAGGCAACCTCAGTTTAGCTTCCAAGCATCTTTCCTGCCATGTTTTTCTCTCTTGGAATCCATATTATCCTCAGGTTTTTACATTTTGCAACGAGTTCCCAAGCCTCCATTGCAAGGACTCGCAGTTGGCTGTTGTTTATTGCAAACTCGTGATTTAACTGAGATACTGTATTTTTGGAATCGCTGTATATTACAATCTCGTCTTGCGAGTTGAGGTATTTTTTCAGTGCGGCAACTATTGCCATGTATTCGGCTTGGTTGTTTGTTATGCCAGGCTCTTTTTTGTAAAACGACTCACCAGTCTCCTTGACAAAAAATCCAAAGCCTGAATCCAGCCCACCAGAGCCATCGACAAATATACTAAGCGGCATCCCTGTATAACCTCATTAGTTTTACACTCAAATTTACTGTTATCATGTAGATACAAGTCGAGATGGATTGTGACACAAGAGATGCAAGATATGCTTCATAGGAATATGTAAGCAAGTAATATTGCAGAAACCATCTTGAAATCGTATATATGACTTCTCCCACTCCAAGAGACGAGATTATTTTTATTAGATCTCTTTTCAGATGGGCTCTGTTAATCTCGCCTGACTCTAGCATATACTTTTTTTTGTTGTCAAGATAGAACAGGGCACCAAAAGTTGTGAAATATACTATATAGTCAACAACAAGGGTGATTGTTGTATCCACATAGCTTTGCTGGTTTGACAGGTACTGGGCCACTATGGCGGAGATTACAATCGATGCAGAAAATCCAAGCAGAATATTTTTGTTAAGCCTCAGATATTCTTTGTATTGTTGTTTCACATGTTGGTTTTGCCCTAGTTACAAATAAACTAAATCTATTGCAGCGTTATTTTCAAAAGTACCAATATTCCCGCAAGCTCTGCTACATGCACTGCCAAAAGATACGGTAGAAGGGCCACTGCATAAAGATCCATCATTGAGAAATATGCGTAAACCGTGATTACATTGTGCAAGAAGAGTAAACCTGAGAAAAATATCATCCCAAGAGGGAGCTGTGCCTTTGTTTTTGAATACATTTTGCCAAAGACTGCCATCAGTATTCCTAACACTGCCATGTTGGAAAGTGAGACAATTGTACTTACGGTCATTATGACCTCCATTTGCAAAAAACTTCAACCCCGCAAGCTTATTTACTTTTTTCCAATTTGGCTATAATTTCATCAAATGCTTCCAAGTTGACCTCCAAAAATGTAGATATGAAGTAAGTTGCTCCATACTTTTCTCCTACACGTGTTATGAGGTTATTTTTTTCAAGTACGCCTATGTGATGCTGTATTGCCTTGTAGTCCAGACCCAACTCTTTTGCCAGTTGGTTTGCGTTAAGCGGTCTTTCACGTATAACAGAGATTAGTCTCATCCGATTTAATCCGCCTTTTGAGCCCATGAACACAAACCAGAGAAGGCGCCTTGCGTGGGGGTCTACAGGCATTGTATGCCTTCCTGTATCAGCATCTAATTAAAACATCTTTGTGGTTTTTTAACAATTGCAAGGTTTAGGTGTTATTATATCCGGTTAATGATAATGTGGGAAAAATAGGACATCTGAAAAAACAATACTGAAGATAGACAGATGCACTGTACAGGCTGTACCAGTGCAATACAAAAACTGTATCAAATATCATGCCTGACTATGTATTAAAGAGACATATCATACCAAGATAGCACCGATATCTCTTGTCACCCAATTGATGTAACAATACTAGGTCAAAAGAATAACTGATAAATTGGATATGTCATAACTTATCGTGATGATAAACTATGACTATCCTTTATACAGGCCCCCATCAGAGGGCAAGTCACTTATTTTTCAGGTAACACTTGGATGTTCGTTTAACAAATGTTCATACTGTGACATGTATAGAACAAAAGAATACCGGGAGAGGCCATGGGATGAGATCAAGATGGAGATTGATCTTGCTTCAAAACACATGCCTGAAACAACAAGAATATTTCTTGCAGATGGTGATGCACTGAATCTGTCGACACACAAAATGCTGCAGATTTTAGACTATATACAAGGCAAGTTTACAAATCTTGAAAGAATTTCATGCTATGCCATGCCAAAAAATATTTTGGAAAAATCTGTAGACGATCTGAAAAAACTCTACGACGCAGGACTTACCATGTTCTATATTGGTATAGAGACAGGCTCTGATATCATACTAAAGAAAATTACAAAGGGTGCAACTAGTCAGACGATCATCAAGGCATGCCAAAAGGCAAAGGATTCGGGTTATATCATATCATGCATGGTGATTCTAGGCCTTGGCGGAAAAAATTACTCAAAACAACACATTGAAGACACCGCAAAGATCCTCAGTATAACCTCTCCTCATTACGTGGGAGCCCTGACTTTACATCTGGACAAAGGAATACGCGAAGAATTCCTTACCAAGTTCAACGAGTCTTTTCTGGCAATTGACGACTCGGATGCTCTCGATGAGCTAGAGTCTCTTGTGAGTAAAATGGAGCCCGGGACTCCAGTAATTTTTCGAGCCAATCATGGTTCCAATGCATATCCAATAGGCGGAACATTTCCACAAGAGAAGCAACAGATGCTGGAAAAAATTACATATCTCAGAGAACACCCGGAATTGTGTAGGCCTGTAGGTTTTAGAGGATTCTAGAATTGTTTTAACTAGCAACCAATACAATCATGAAATGCAGTTTACCAGAAATGTCAACACCCAAGTCAGTAACTCCATCATATGCGATATCAATCCATCAAGCACGTATAAAAAAACCAGTGTAAATTTTCTTGGTACAATAACAATTACATCTTGTCTAACTGATTGCCATGAAATGCTTAATGGAAGTGTTATCCCATCTGTTTATCCTGTCATTGTATATGCTGCTGTAATGATGAAAAGAGCGGGGTTTCATTTTTGCGCGCCAAATTTTTGCCTTGTACCAAACCCCAATCTAGACACAATTCCATAAAATGCCAAAAGAGACGCAACCCCTACAGCTAGCACAAGACCTGATGCAGGAAATTCTGGCACCGTTGTGGTAGCTTTACTTTGTGTGATGACAAATCCGTTGATTCTTGAACTAGCTGTTATGTTCAGGTTACCGGGGGAGGCTGTAAGCGGTACCTTGAACTGGAGGTGAAAGTTTCCGTTTTGGTCAGCCTGTACAGTGCGAATCAGGATCAGGTTTCCGTTTGAGTCCTTTACCTGAATGGCAACGAGCTGCCCAGCAGTTCCCCCATTAACTGAACCATTAAGATTTACCGTGTCCCCTGGCCCATAGGAACTCTTGGATGTGTCAATAGTGATTGATTCGTTGTCTAGCTGTGCATGTGAACTAGGCATGCTAAGGATTACCAGAAACAAGGCAAACAGCGCAACTAGTGATCCTGATTTCAATTTATCACACCTACAAGAGTCCAACAAAATATGACTGTTCGTGTGATTCTGATGTGCCTCCTTTATTTGGCCAGTTCGTCAATACGTTGGCGTATATGCTAGCCAGACCTATTTTAGACTGGGTTGGTACATAATATGGAAGTACCACCTTCGAAGTGCCTGGGGTTAGCGTGTATTTTATCGATCTGGTTCCCAAAGTGTTTAGGTTAGAGTCAAAAAGATTTATTGTTACAAGAGAGGGAGTAGAATATCCAGAATAGATGCTTACTTTGACATATCCGCTCTGTCCTCTGGTAAACGTTGAGATGACATTTCCGTTTTGATCAGTAGGTTGCACTGATGTTATGCTGATGATATCAGAATTGGTAGAGTTGTTTTCCAAGTTTGCAATGCATGGATTTATCCCATTAACAACTGTCAGATCTCCATTGCTGTTAAAACATGATTGTACATTACTGTTTGCAAGACCATACTCGACGTTGAGATTGTTGTTTATTTGTACTACTTGTACGTGGTTTACTGCGGCATAGCTGTCAAAGGTTTGCATTGCTTGGCCCAAGCTTCCGCCATTGGCAAGTACATTCTGCATGGCAGCATCTGCTGCAGCTACTCTTTGTTGCATGACTGTTGGTTCAGGTACTGGCTTGGTCATGGCTATCAAAAGGTAGTCATATATCTGAAATAAAAATGCCGAGATCTTTTCTCTTTGTAGAATCAAGCCCTTGACTTTACCAAGTTCGTTGTCATATTCTCCATTCATTGAGGCTTGGAGTACAAACTCCATAAACAATATCTCTCTTGTGTGGTGTTAGATATTTGTTTACTCTGTCATATCTGGCAGTCATTTCTATAACCCTGCCCTTTCGATTTAAGATTACCACCAGCTCAATATGATCATCAATGCCTGAAACTTGTTTGCAGAGAATATCCAATGGTTATTGACGTTCAAGAGTTTCTGTCGTCACAGCTATAGAATTTATTTTGGTAATGAAAAAGATTCACCATATAAAAGTGTCTATCTATAGTGGTTACATGGTTCTATGAAGTATACAAAAAACTATAGTTTCTGCTTAGATAGTCATGATACGCGATAGTTGTATGGTCTACCGAGATCCCTTTCCATTTTATGATCAGGTAGACCTACTCCCCAATAATTAGCAAGGCTTCTAATATAGTAATTGTCAAATTCTATAGAATAAAATTCCGATTTTTTGATTGCTATTTTACAAACTTTCTTCTATAGATGTTAGACACTATACCAGATCCTATGAAAGTTGCAGTCCAGTATAACCATAGATCATGTAGATGGTCAGACAATAAAGCTGGTGCTAAAGATCTGGCTGGATTCATTGAGGCGCCAGAGATAAATGCCAAAAAGAAGATATCCAGTCCTATCATCCCACCTATTGCAATTCCGCCAAAACCACCCAATCCCTTTGTATGAACAACTACCAGAATCACTGCCATCAATAGTGCGGTAGCCAGAACTTCAACACCAACTATGAGTAGAATTGGAAAATGATAGTTGGGTGTATTTGCTCCGAGATTTGCTTCTGTACCTACTACATACTTTACAAAGACACTTGCTAACAGGGCACCAATTATTTCTGCGGCAAAATACAGCAGTAAGAGATTTTTTGGCATATGTTTTGTAATTAAAAATCCAATGGTTACGGCAGGATTGAAGTGTGCCATTGATATTTTTCCAAACGCATAAACCACAAGAGCTACTGCAATAGCAGGCGCCAACGCTACAAACCACAAGCCGAATGTTCCTGCATATTTTGTGTCAAGAACTACCGAACCTGTTGCAAATACAACTATTACAAACGTACCAATGAGTTCAGCAAAAAACCTCTTTTGGTTAGAGGTTAATTTGTTAGTTAGATTCGAGGTTCGTGACAAGTTCCTTTACTTTTGCCTCTATTCTGTCTCTGATTTCACGTACTTTCTCTAGTGGTTCATCCTTAGGGTCTTCAATACCCCAATCTTGGGAGTTACCTAGAAAGACCGCTGGACATTCTGTCTGGTCCATACAGCCCATGCTTATCTTAAGAGAAGATGTCCGTATTAGTTCCTCAGATAATTTCTTTGGTTCCTGTCTAGTAATGTCTATTCCTATTTCTTTCATGGCTTGCACCGCAAGAGGATTTATTTCTGGCACCGGTCTTGTTCCCGCACTAACTGAGACCCATCCCTTTGGAGAATATTTTCTAAAGAACCCTTCAGCCATCTGGCTTCTTCCAGTATTTTCTATGCAAACAAACAATACTTTTTTCTCATCTTTTTGTTTTCCAAAGAATTTCATGCAATCACTTTATTGCCTTGATGACAAGACTGGAAATTTTTCTGCCATTTACTTTCTCTTCTTCCATGTAAATCATGATCTGTCACCGTTTCGCCTTCTTTTAGGTCGGCAAATTTTATTGGTGCACCACACCCCACGCCCAAGATTGCTGATTGTGGAATTGTCTCCAGTTCTTTTGTATCATAACTTGTTATTTTTGCAGCATCAACAGACAAGTCATTTGTACTGCATTTTTCAGGCATACCGCAATAGTCAGAATTTCCCGTTAATGCTATCTTTCCGTATCTTTCTTTTACTTTTTCTTTAATCATTTCACTCATGTCATAGGTTTACAAAGTAAACCATTTAAGTTGTCAAGGAGAAACAATTACAGTTGGTGTAAAGATGGAAACTAAAAGAAAAACAATCCGATTATTCAAGACGAAATGCGGTTTTGAAGGATATGACACCTCATCTCTCATGTCAGAGACGTCCAAGCTAAGAAAGATAATATTAAAAGAGGCACCCTTCAGATTCTAATTCCTTATGTTGTACCACAAAACCCGTGAGACATAAGCAATTCAAGGATATGCCTTGAAAGGAATAAGCAGCAGGACTTTGTCCACCCGATTAAAGGAATTGGAGAAAAGCGGAGTATTGGAAAGATTATCGTACAATGAAATTCCGCCTAGAGTAGAATACAGGCTGACTAGCAAAGGACAAGAACTTGTAAATCTATGGCAAGTCTTTTGCAATGGATAAAAATGGTCTAAATCCAGGTAAAACAAGAAAAATTAACAGATTGTCACATGTCACATGATACGATCATTCTTTTTAGAGAGCAAAATAATGGAAATATCACAATGCATTCTACCACAAAACCATTTAGTTTAAGCAAACTATGCAGATCAATAATCAATTCCAACAATAACATCCAGTCAGTAGAAATAGTCAACAAGCAGGGTTTGACGCTTGAAAAACTAGGTTCCGACAGAATCATAATGATAAGCAGGGAGAAAAGAAGCGGGAGGAATTTAAGTCGATGTCTTTTTGATATATCATTAGGTGAAGAATTAGATGACCTCTATGGTCCCATACAATATCATTTTTCAAAAGATAATTTTGTTATGTTTAGCTTTCCTCTTAGTGAAAATCTTGTCGTTGTCACAGCAACGAAAAATATTAGTCCCATATCACTGGCCACAAAAATTGCTCACATCATAATAAAATTTAACCTGTCAACCTATAGAAAATAAGGTTCTCTTTTTGCACTTATACTAGCGTTGCAGAATTTACAAATTTAATGTAAAGATCGTCGTATACTCACATGTCTGTTACCAGTCCAAGAAAAGTAGATCTGTCATAGAATTTTTTATTCCGTTGGTTTTTTGATCTTTTTTCATTTTATCCCCCACAATCACACCTAGCGATTTTCTCGTGCACATCATGTACACAAACACACAAAGCAACACATACGATGATACATTCTCAAATCTGCCACATATGTGATAGGCCTTACAATGTATTCTGTTAAAATGCTATATCTGTGTGGATCAAACACATTTGCAGTTGTGATGCCAGCAGACAATGGTACTGCTAGTTTTCCTGTACTACATGACATGTGCAGCTTGTATTCGAGCATCCATCCTTTTACCTTTGAGAATCCCCCTCTTGCGCCAGTGTCAATGCCTGATATTGGAATGTGGTTTTTTCCATATCGGATTTGTGCCAAACCTTTTTGCATTCAAGTATTGTAGAATCTACAGCTGCCTGACCTATCAGATGCAAAATTCCAATAAGGAGGGATTCTGATTGTGTCTTGCTGAGTATTTCTCCTCTGATATGCATTTGGCGATGATTTATCAGGAAGAGATCCAAAGCATTTTTCATTAAATCATTTTCAGAAACAGGTAAAATCAGACTAGGGAATATACCCTGCCCTCAGATAATTATATCGCAACGGTAAGTCAGTGGCCTACCGTGGTCGCTTTATTACTATCTTTGGTCAAATAGACTCATTCCCCTACATGTAATCATCTGATTCTAGGCAGTACAAGTCAAAAAGCTACGAGTCTTTTGTGGAATGGTTGTAAGTTGCAACAGAAATTGTACAAATGCTTGATCTGTATACAATTCCACATTTTATAACACTGTAAAAGGCAGCAGCAAGACTGAGTACCATCAGTTCTTCTTAAGAATAGCTTTCAGAAACTATATCCTGTACTGTCTCGTTAATCACTGACTCTGCTATGTCGCTTGAATATTCTGCAGTTCTACGTATATTCTCCAAGACAAACTTGATTACACTTGTATACTTTTTAGATTCTTCTAGGATATCAGTAAACTCTTGTTCTTTTTGTATTATTCTACATGCATTTGATGCAACCACATCTGCCAACGCATAGTTTCTTTTGTTTAGTGCTAAAATAGAATCCTCGAAAACCTTGAGCGATTCCTCGCTGAGTTTTGTAACCTTTTGTAAAAGTGCTGGTTCTAATATGGATTTAAGGAACTTTGCCCTGCTTGCTATTGAGACTGCATTGTCTGCAATTCTTTCTACCGACCTTACTACTATTCCGTAACTGATACAATCAGAGGGTTTTTTTAACCCAATATAGCGTAATACGCTTTCATGATCTACTGCCAACGTAAGATTTCGTAGTATATACAAACTAAAACGATCGACTTCATCATCCAAATGAACAATCTCCTCTCCTAATTCGATATCCATCTCCTTCAATGCATCGATAGCTTGTTTGTGCATCATGATTACAAGACTAAGCATTCTCTTTAGTGCGTCATTTACAGAAAGTTCTGCTAAACTTGTTAGGATTTGAATTTTTATAGACACTGATGTTGATTCTACAATTTCTGTTCCTACCATGTTTCTTCTTACGAGATCTCTTATTGCCTCTTTGTGTTCAAGTTGAATTTTTCCCTCTTTGGATTGGATCTCAATTAGCTGATAACCAGCCAGATACATTGCTATCACTTTGCGTTGTATGGATTCCGCCGTCTCTTTTTGACTTATGACAGCCTTTGATTTTGCTATCTTTGATTGAGATATTTCTGCTGATAAAATAGAAAGGGACTTGTTAGCATTCTTTATAATGGAAACCAGATCACCTGTTTTGAGATTTAGCTCATCAACCCATTTCTTTGGAAGCGAAAGCGCATAAGTAGCTCCACCCACAAACTGTATCTTTCGTATTGCCTTTTCATCTATTTTGTCAATGCAATTTTTTTATCCTGATACGATTAAAATAATATGACTACATCTTACATAGTACTATGTAGTACTACATAGTATTATGTCAGTTTATGCGTACCATGTAATTCACTTGAAATATTCATTTATACTCTTTTTACAGTACGCTTTTCATGGCTTTAAACAAAATTATAATAATTGGTGTAATAGCTGCTGCCGTTATAATCGGGGTAGGCAGTGCGATATTCTTTACTAATGGAAACAACAGTGGAAACACCAACCCGGCTTCATCAATAACCGCCACCAATCCTGCTGGTACCTCCACTCTCTCTGCTGTGACACTCTCAGAGACTGGGTCCACTCTACTCTATCCACTCTTCAACCTCTGGGTTCCGGCATACACAGCAGCATCCCCTAACGTGCACATAACTACGGCAGGTACAGGAAGCGGAACAGGTATTAGTCAGGCTTCTACTGGGACGGTACAGATAGGTGCATCTGATGCATATATGCTAGATTCGCAGATGTCTCAAACTCCAGATATGCTCAACATCCCATTGGCAATCTCTGCGCAGCAGATCAACTACAACGTACCTGAAATTCCTGCATCGACACATCTTAATTTATCCGGTCCGGTGCTTGCGGGAATTTATAATGGATCAATAACATACTGGGATGATCCACAGATTAAAGATATCAACCAAGCAGTTGCAAACCTGCTACCTCATAAAGTGATAATTCCTATTCACCGTTCTGATGGTAGTGGCGACACATTCATCTTTACACAATACCTCACAAAGTCAACTCCATCTTGGAGCAACGCGATAGGATTTGGTACCACCGTAAATTGGCCGTCAGTATCTAGCTCACAAGCAGCATTAGGAAATGGCGGGATGGTTCAGGCATCAGCACAGAACAAGTATTCAATAGCATACATAGGTGTGAGCTTCTTTGACGACGCAGAAAAGGCTGGCCTAGGATACGCATTCCTCCAGAATAAGGATGGTAATTTCGTTGATATAACAAAAGATAACATAAATTCGGCTGCAAGTGCACTGGTATCTCAGACTCCTACAGATGAACGAATCTCACTTGTATATGCTCCAGGGCCGAACTCTTATCCGATTATAAACTATGAATATGCAATAGTAAAGAAGACACAGTCAAACCCTGACACAGCAACAGCGTTGAGCACATTTCTCAATTGGGCACTAGACCCCAACAACGGAAATTCGCCCCAATTCTTGGATAAGGTACACTTCATTCCACTACCTCCATCGATTGTGCAACTAAGTAAGGCACAAATAGCACAGATTCAGTAATGTGAAACCAAAAATGCAACATAGATCGGCTGACAAGATATACAAGTATGTAACAGCAATGGGAGGAGGTAATGCACTGCTCTTTATTTTTGTAATAGGCGCAATACTTGTCATATTCAGCTACCCCTCTCTTGTAGTAAATGGCCTTCATTTCTTCTCTTCAATCACATGGAATCCTCATCTGAGTGGTGAGATGATAACTATGAACGGAATTAAGACAATATCTGGGGCCTCCTATGGAATGGTGGTATTTGCAGTTGGTACATTAATATCATCAGCACTTGCCCTTTTGTTTGGTGTTCCAATAGGTCTGGGGGTTGCAATATTTCTTTCGCAGACAGCTCCTAAAAAAGTCACGGCACCAATATCTTTCTTAGTTGAGATGATGGCAGGGATTCCAAGCGTTATCTATGGCTTTTGGGGCTTTATAGTACTTGGCCCATTTCTCTTAAATGTTGTAGAGCCAGGACTTGCGGCTCATCTGTCTTTTATCCCATTCTTCAACCCTCCAGTGTATGGCTACGGTCTACTGGCTTCTGGAATGATACTTGCCCTAATGATAGTACCTATAATTGCTTCAATAAGCCGTGATGCCATGCTTCAAACACCAAAAGAGCTCAAGGAAGGGGCAGTGGCACTTGGTCTAACAAAGTGGGAGTTCATCAGGAGCATGGTACTTCCATTTGCAAAAACCAGTATCATAGGCTCGATCATTTTGGGGCTAGGCAGATCTCTTGGTGAAACGATGGCAGTAGCAATGGTTGCAGGCGGTGCTGTAAACTACTTGCCACATACATTCTTTTATTCAACTAATACGATGGCTGCATTTATGGCACTCTCAATGGATAGTGCCTTCACAGATCCAAGTGGCATGTTTATTTCAGCACTTGTAGAGTTAGCACTTGTCCTTATGATAATTACTACGACAGTAAATGTAATAGCTAGAGCCTTAGTCAAGCGGGGTTTCATAAGCTCTGAAACGGTGATAAAAATTTAAGATGTGCATCGAAATGAATCTAGGATTCTTAGGAGTGACAAATTGAAAAAATACAAAGAGAATACATTCAATGTTATAGACCAGCAACAATCTATTCTGCAACCGTGGCAGGATCCTAGAGTACTGTCTAGGTACAGAACACGAAAATTAAAGAATAGTTTGTTCAAAATTTTTCCAATCGTTTCCCTATTAGCTATTCTTTATCCGTTACTTGACATACTGTATATGTTTGCATACAAGGGAGTTCAAGTAATCTCGTTTACACGGTTGACAGGACTAACCTCTGGATATGTGGGGCTGGCAAACGAAATTGTTGGCACCTTCTTTTTAATAGCGTTATCATCTGCCATAGTCATTCCAATGGGAGTCTCTGGTGGGATATACATGGCAGAGTTTTCTAGGAAGAGCAAATATACTGAAATGGTTCATTTTGTTATAGATATTCTTGCTGGTGTGCCTTCTATAGTTCTTGGCTATGCTGGATATCTCTTGCTTGTACTGTACCTTGGCTGTGGCTTTTCTGCTCTTGCAGGTGCCATTACTCTTTCAGTATTAATGCTTCCTTATATAATCAGGACAACAGAACTCTCTTTGAATAGGGTACCAACGAGTATAAGAGAGGCTGCAACTGCATTGGGGTGCACAAAAACTACCATGATAAACCGACTTACTTTAAGATTTGCCCTGCCAGGAATTCTTACCGGAATTTTATTAGCGATAAGTATAGCTTTTGGGGAAACAGCAGCCCTTCTTTTTACTACAGGTGCTTCAGATTACATGCCTACTGGTGCTCTATGCAACTCTCAAGTAGGTTATCTTACATATGCAATATTCCAATTCTCCCCATTCCAGTCTCCATTTGCCAGCGCCAATAATTTGGCATATTTAGCTGCCTTTCTTTTAATTATAATAGTACTTTCTATAAACATCATAGCAAGAATAGGTCTGCGTCGCCTATCCAAGATATAGTGTGGTGATGTACAAATGATGAGAGAATTTACAAAAAATGAATTGCAGTCAACCCTGAAAAAAAGAAAGCAAGAAACAACTCAAAAGGATGACCTTGAAACCTCATATGAGAATAAACCTATAATCCAAACCTTGAACTTGGACGCATTCTATGGAGGCAGGCAAGTTCTCAAAGATATCAACTTATCAATTGAGGCAAAGAAGATAACAGCTATAGTGGGACCATCAGGATGCGGCAAAACCACCCTTGTTAGGATAATGAACAGAATGAATGATGAGATAGATGCCTTTAGAATCAGTGGCAAGGTATCCTTGCATGGGTATGATATGTACACTCAGATGGATCCAATCCTTCTAAAACTACATGTAGGTATGGTCTTCCAAAAACTTAATCCATTTCCAGTCTCGATATATGAAAACGTAGCCTTTGGACCAAAGGTGCACAAACTTGTTCGTAGCAAAGGCGAGTTGGACTCTGTTGTTAAAAAAAGCCTTGAGCAGGCAGCGTTATGGGATGAGGTAAAAGATAGGTTAAATGAAAATGCTATGACACTTTCAGGGGGACAACAGCAAAGGCTGTGCATTGCTAGGGCTCTTGCAATTAGGCCAGAGGTACTATTATTAGACGAACCGACAACTTCACTAGATCCAATTTCCACCTCGCAGATCGAAAAGACGATGAAAAAGTTGGTGGAAAACTACACTATAGTTCTAGTGACGCATGACATGCAGCAGGCAGCAAGAGTTTCAGATTATACTGCATTCATGGATCTTGGTAATCTTGTAGAATTCGGAGAAACAAATCAGATCTTTGAAAACCCTCGTTATGAAGCTACGGCAAGATACATCCAAGGACAGTTTGATGAATGAAGAGGCACGTCGATCCGTCAAAATATTATTCGAAATTAGGTGCCTAGAATAATTCGTACTCATAGTTATCAGTACTAGAAAGCAGTTAAAATTACGATTTACTTATGCAAAAGAGATTTCTTAGGTCTATTGTACTTGCATAAACTATAGGCCAAGTGCTTTAATGGAATAATGTTCACAGCGTAATGTGTGGATATATTTCCCCCTTGAACGCAAGAAGTGCGCTCTCCGTACCAACTTTATCTCCTAGCGTGATGAGAGGGATTATTTTTCTTTTTTTTGACCATAAAAGGACTTGCATTTCTGAAGCCTAAACAAAGTATGCTAATCTCCAATAAACCACTCGATTGGATTTTTGTGCACGATCATATGTGATTCGATTGTACTTTTTTTCTTGATACCAACAGAAAACCGTCGTTTTATTTAGCAGTATAGTCCATTAATTATGCAGTAACAGAAACTCGAGCATTTTTATAGGATTCCATGAAATGAAAACATTGCATATGGGTTTGTTCCATAGATTTTTTTCCGCATTCTGTACAAATTTTCTGTATCGATTTTTTACACACTGAGCACTGTGAGTATGCTACCAGTTCCGTCCCACAGGATCTGCAACTTTGATCAGGCATTCGTTGACACCATTCTAAATTTATTCTAGGCTTTTCTTAAACCATATCCAAATAGTTGTTATATTCTCTGTGGCATAAGTGATATTCTTTAAAAATAGCAGCTGAATCATAGCAACAAAAATATCATCCAAAGGGGACATAGATTACAATGAATTGATTCTATATGTAGATACCAATTGAGTATGCTTTTAAAATAGCTTTATGGCACAGTTCTAGAAACCAAAAGCTTCTTTACACAAACAAAAAATTTCTTACATTCAGAGGAATGTCCCTCAAATCTAATATTCTAGGATTGAAAAAATACATTAGGAGGAGATAACGTAGTTGTTGTACATAGTTATACTACGATCATCTCTTCCTGTTAAAATTAATCAAGGAAGGGTAATTCAAATCACACAGAAAAAAATAATGCAAAAATTCCATGATTAATGTTTGAATCTGATGATACATGAAAATCCTAATAGAAAAGATTCTGTCAAATATAAACAAGATTCTAAATTGCTACGAAAAACTACATGATTACGAAGAGCAAGGGTGTACATACGAAGAAATAAAAAAAGAACTAATTCTGCTAAAAAACGCAAACGAGGAACTGACTCCACTAATGAAAAGCCTATTCAAGGATAACCCCACCAAAATCAAGGGAATATCTACGTTATCTAACATCTTCAAAATTACTTTTCTACCGACATTAAAGGTGCACCTACTTTATCTGAAGCAAACTAAAGACCAAAACAAGAGCCTTCTCAAGATTCAGGCACGGCTGGCAATAACATATCTAAACGTAGATGACTGCATTGACAACCTGAGAATAATCCGCTCATATTTGAAATAATAGGATTTCAAATCTATACTTCACTTGAAAGTGACAGGTACCTACTCACAAGCTTGTTAGACCATGTATTCCATTCGTCGGAATAGTAATCTTTGAGGAATCTCACAACAATGTCTACATTGGTGGATACCTGATATCTTCTGTATCTACCGTCTCTGAACTCAAATATCACTCCAAGATTAGAGAGGCGGTCACCATGCCATCTAACTGATGCATATGATATCTCAATGCTTTTTACTATGTCTTTTAGAGTGGGGTTCTTTCGCTCCATTATGAACATCAATATCTTGCGCGTATTCTTGTGATATAATGCCTTTAGCACACTCTTCTCATAATCGCTGTATTTTGAAACTAGAAAGAAATACCTAAAGGACTCGTTTTTCTCAGATGATATCTTGCCATGTTTTTCTAAAGAATGCAGGTGATATCTCAATGTACCTAACGCCAATCCTAAATCAGTTTTCATCTTGCGTAGATGACTACTTGGGTTTCTCTCCAGATATTGCAAAATTTTTGTTTGATTCACTTTCAAATCTGTTTTCTGTAGTACTGACACACTCTCACCTAAAATCATCTAAATTCCATGCCAATTTCTGAAATCATGTACAACTACATTATCATAATGAATCATGCGCTTTCATAATCATGATCTATATTGATCCAATAACCTACAGCTCATGGAATTGTATTTACAATACCAACGCATAAATCTAACAAATTACTAGCACAATTCTATTAATTACAGTCACAGGAAAAGCATAAACTCAACATAAAAAATACACACAAATTTTTTTTATTTTGAAAAATGTGTCATATCTCTTATTAACAAAAAAAATGGCCTGCATTATAATAACATGAGCAACAATCTATTACGTAAAATAACTAGTCTATCACTATTAACGATACTACTCATGAGCAGCGCTGCATTTGCATTGCCAAA